>JAOOBM010000009.1:0-25390 GCA_028404505.1 Acidimicrobiaceae bacterium | reverse complement strand
GAAAGAGTAGTTAGGGAGAGAATGACTACTCAGGAACCAGAAGCAATAACACCTCAATCATTAATTAATATAAGACCAATCCAAGCCTCTTTGAAAGAATTCTTTGGTACAAGTCAATTGAGTCAGTTTATGGATCAACCTAATCCAATTGCAGCTTTAACTCACAGAAGAAGGCTTTCAGCTTTGGGTCCAGGTGGGTTATCTAGAGAACGAGCAGGGTTTGAAGTTAGAGATGTTCACCCTTCTCACTATGGAAGAATGTGTCCTATTGAAACACCTGAAGGACCAAATATTGGGCTTATAGGCACACTTGCTACATATGGCAGGGTTAACAGATTTGGATTTATCGAAACTCCTTATTGGAAAGTAGAGAATGGAGTCGTAAAAACTAACAAAGCAGTTTATCTCACTGCTTCTCAAGAGGATGAATATACAATTGCTCAAGCAAATGCTCCTTTAAATGATGATGGAACTTTCAAAAACAAAAGAGTCTTATCAAGACAAAATGGGGGACAAGTCTCTTTCGTTAGTGATAAAGAAATTGAGTACATGGATGTGAGTCCGAAACAAATTTGTTCTGTTACAACTGCATTAATCCCTTTCCTTGAACATGATGATGCAAACAGAGCTTTGATGGGTTCCAATATGCAGAGACAAGCCGTGCCATTGGTAACTACAGAGGCACCATATGTTGGAACTGGTATGGAAGAGAACGTTGCACGAGATTCAGGTGAAGCTTTAATATCTCCAATTTCTGGTCAAGTAATGTCAGTAACTGGTGATGAAATAGTTGTTAAAGAACAAGAGACAAATAAAAAACATACTTTTGAAGTCAGAAAATTTAAAAGATCAAATCAAGCTACTTCCGTAAATCAAAAACCATTGGTAAAAGCGGGCCTAAAAGTAAAACCAGGTGATGTACTCGCTGATGGCCCAAGCACTCAAGGTGGAGAACTTGCATTAGGCAAAAATTTACTAGTTGCATATATGCCATGGGATGGATACAACTTTGAAGATTCAATAGTGATTTCAGAGCGTTTAGTTAAAGAGGATGTATTAACTTCTGTACATATTGCAGAACATGAAATTGAAGCCAGAGATACAAAACTTGGAGAAGAAGAGATAACTAGAGATATTCCAAACGTAGCAGAAGAAGTATTGATGGATCTTGATGAAATGGGAATCGTTAGGATTGGTGCGGAAGTAACACCTGGTGATTATTTGGTAGGAAAAGTTACTCCAAAAGGAGAAACAGAGTTAACTCCTGAAGAAAGACTGTTAAGAGCAATATTCGGTGAAAAAGCAAGAGAAGTTAGAGATACTTCTTTAAGAGTTCCTCATGGTGAAAGAGGAAAGGTTATCGATGTACAGATATTAAGAAGAGATGATGGAGCAGATCTTCCACCTGGTGTAAATCAAAAAGTAAGAGTCTACGTAGCTATACAAAGAAAAATTCAAGTTGGGGACAAGCTTTCAGGACGTCATGGTAATAAAGGAGTAATTTCAAAAATTAATCCAGTAGAAGATATGCCATTTTTAGAAGATGGTACACCTGTAGATATATTGTTATCACCTTTAGGTGTACCAAGCAGAATGAATCTTGGTCAAATTTTAGAAACACACCTCGGTTGGGCAGCAAACGAAGGTTGGCAAGATTTTAAAGGAAAGTCAAAAGCATCAGATGGAGCTAAACCAGGAACGTTAGTCTCAACTCCAGTATTTGATGGGGCAGATGAAAATGAAATTCATGAAATTTTGAGAAATGTAAACCCAAATAGGGATGGTAAATTACTTGTTGATGAAAATGGAAAAGCCGATCTATATGACGGTCGAACTGGTGAAAAGTTTGATTCAAAAATTACAGTTGGATACACATATATATTAAAACTCATTCATTTAGTAGATGAAAAGATTCATGCTCGTTCAACTGGCCCTTATTCAATGATTACACAACAACCACTCGGAGGAAAAGCTCAATTTGGAGGTCAAAGATTTGGTGAAATGGAAGTATGGGCTCTTGAAGCTTACGGTGCAAGTTACGCACTACAAGAACTTTTAACAATAAAATCTGACGATACAGTCGGAAGAGTAAAGGTTTACGAATCTATTGTAAAAGGTGACAATATTCCAGAACCAGGGATACCAGAGTCATTTAAAGTTTTATTGAAAGAAATGCAAAGTTTATGTCTAAATGTTGAAATCTTATCCGCTGGTGAAGAAATTTCTATGAAAGATATCAGTGACGAATATGTCAAAACAGCTGAAACATTGGGTATCGATATGACAAGACCCGAAGAAGATGAGGCTGAAGTATAATGGAAAAAATTTTTGACGAATTAAGCATAAGTCTTGCTACATCTGATCAAATGAGAAGTTGGTCTTTTGGAGAAGTAAAAAAACCTGAAACAATAAATTACAGAACTTTAAAACCTGAAAAAGAAGGCCTTTTTGATGAGAGAATTTTTGGTCCAACTAAGGACTGGGAATGTTCTTGTGGAAGATATAAAAGGATTCGATATAGAGGTATTGTCTGCGAAAGATGCGGTGTTGAAGTTACAAGACGTGAAGTTCGAAGAGAAAGAATGGGTCATATAGAGTTAGCTGCACCAGTAACTCATATTTGGTACTTCAAAGGTGTTCCAAGCAGATTAGGTTACTTTCTTGACATGTCACCAAAAGAATTAGAAAAAGTAATTTACTTTGCAGCATATCTTGTTGTATCGGTCGATGATAAAAAGAGAACAAAAGATTTATCTGAGATTGAAGAAGCTGTTGAAGCAGAAGTAGAAATTGTAGAAGAAGAATTTACTGAATGGGAAGTTAAAAGACTTAAGCAAATGAAAGTTGAGATTAAGGCTATGGAAAACGCAAAAGTTCCAGAGGCTGAGATCCAGTTAAGAACTAAAGAGATTGAAAAAGAGATCAAACAAAAGCAAGCAAAATCCGATGCTGAAATAAAAGTTATCCAAGAAGCATTTTCTACCTTGAAAACTTTAAAGCCAAAAACCTTAATTGAAAATGATACTCTTTGGCGTGAAATGATTGATAAATATGATGAGTATTTTACAGGTGGAATGGGAGCTGAAGCAGTTAGAGAGCTTGTCCAATTAGTAGATCTTAAAGCTGAAATGGAAAAACTTAAAAGTGATCTAGACTCAAAATCAGCACAACGTAGACAAAGAGCTATACAAAGAATGAAAGTTATAAAACCTTTCGCTGACGGAAAAAACCCACCTGAAGCAATGATTTTAGAAGTGATACCAGTTATACCTCCAGAGTTGCGTCCAATGGTTCAACTAGATGGTGGTAGATTTGCTACTTCCGATCTCAACGATTTATATAGAAGATTAATTAATCGTAACAACAGATTAAAAAAATTAATTGAACTGGGTGCCCCAGACATAATCATTAGTAATGAAAAAAGAATGCTGCAAGAATCTGTTGATGCTCTTTTTGATAACGGAAGAAGAGGTAGAGCAGTGGCAGGGGCAGGTGGACGAGGTCTGAAGTCACTCTCTGATATGTTGAAAGGAAAGCAAGGAAGATTTAGACAAAACCTTCTTGGAAAGAGAGTTGATTACTCTGCAAGGTCAGTTATTGTAGTCGGTCCGCATTTAGATTTACAACAATGTGGATTGCCTAAAATGATGGCACTTGAGTTATTCAAGCCATTTGTAATGAAAAGGCTAGTTGAACTTGGTCTTGCTCAAAATATTAAATCTGCAAAAAGAATGGTTGAAAGATCTCGTGCTCAAGTATGGGATGTCCTTGCTGAAGTAATTGAAGAGCACCCGGTATTACTAAACAGAGCTCCTACTTTACATAGGCTTGGAATTCAAGCATTTGAGCCAATCCTTGTAGAAGGTAAAGCTATTCAAGTCCATCCGTTGGTTTGCGAAGCATTTAATGCTGATTTTGATGGTGACCAAATGGCAGTTCATGTTCCTTTATCAGCTGAAGCTCAAGCAGAAGCCAGAGTTTTGATGCTAGCTACAAATAACGTTTTATCACCAGCTTCGGGTAATCCTATAGTATCTCCAAGCCAAGATATGGTAATAGGTCTTTATTATATTACAGAGTGTCATGACGAGTTAGATACTGCTGAGTATGCATTTGCTGACTTAAACGAAGCGCAGCTAGCTTATGAAGCAGGTCATATTTCTTTACAAACACCAATCAAAGTAAGGGTTGGAAATTTAGCTGGATCTGAAGACATATATAATAAGATAAAAAATAGATTTTCTGAACTACTCACTCCAGAATATGTTTCTGGTGACACATTAACTAACACAACATTAGGAAGAATGCATTTCAACTCTATATTGCCTGATGACTTTCCATATATTGAGGCATCAGTAAGAAAACCAGAAATGAAAAAAATCATTTCAGAGGTTATTGAAACATATAACAAAGCTGAATTGAGACAGTTCTTAGATTCAATGAAAAAAGTTGGTTTTAATTTTGGTGCAAAAGCTGGGTTGTCCGTTGCGATGACAGATGTTAAAACACCACCAACAAAGACTCAAATTCTTGAAAAGTATGAAAATGAAGCCGAAAAAGTAGAAAAGCTTTATCTTGATGACATTATTACTGAGGCTGAGAGAAAACAAAAAATTATCGAAATATGGAATGAAGCTACAGACCAAGTTCAGTATGCGATGAGTGCAGAATTAGAATCTGAAAGATTCAATCCTGTTGATATGATGGTTAAATCTGGAGCTCGAGGTAATATGATGCAAGTAAGACAGCTTGCAGGCATGAGAGGTCTTGTTGCTAATCCAAAAGGTGACATCATTGAAAGGCCAATAAAAAGTAATTTTAGGGAAGGGATGTCTGTTCTTGAGTATTTCATTTCAACACACGGAGCTAGAAAAGGACTTGCAGATACAGCGTTAAGAACTGCAGACTCTGGTTATTTAACAAGAAGACTAGTTGATGTTGCTGCAGGTATTGTAGTACAAAATAAGGGTGATGAAAACATTGACTGGCGCGGTACAACCAAATCTACGGTTGATAACGAAGGAAGGCCTAGCAAATATTTACATTCAACATTATTTGGAAGAGTGCTTAGCGAGGACGTCAAAAAGGATAAAAAAGCAATAGAGTTTGGAGATGGTAAAAAGTTAACTAAAGGTACTTATATTGATGCAGAAGCTCTAGATGTAATTGGTAAGTCTGGAGTTGAATCAGTAAATGTTCTTACACCTTTCAATTCACTCGATCCTGAATCTATGGATCCACTATGTTATGGTTTCAGCCTTGCAACTGGAAAACCTGTTGAAGAAGGTGAAGCTGTTGGAATAATTTCTGCTCAATCAATTGGAGAGCCTGGAACTCAGCTTACAATGAGAACTTTTCACACTGGTGGTGTTGTTGGTTTGGATATTACCTCTGGCCTCCCAAGAATTGTTGAGCTTTTTGAAGCTAGAACACCAAAAGGTAAATCCGTTTTATCACTCATTAATGGAAAGATCAAATCTATTGATCAAACTGAAGAAGGCAACAGAATCCTTACTATTCAAAATGAGAAAGAAGAAATTGAATTATTAGTTTTGAGAAGACAAACTCTTCTCGTTAATCAAGGAGACAGTGTTGAAGCAGGACAAGCTTTAACAACTGGTCCAAAAGATCCAAAAGAAGTCTTACAAATCAACGGAGTTCGCACATGCCAAGAATATTTGGTAGACGAAGTACAAAAAACTTATCGTGATCAAGGAGTTGAAGTTCATGATAAACACGTTGAAATGATTGTAAGACAAATGTTAAGAAGGGTAAGAATTGTTAGACCTAACGATTCAGACTTCTTACCAAACGAATTGATTGATGCAACTTTATTTAGAACCATCAATCAAGGACTTGTAAAAGATGGTAAAACACCTGCCGAAGGTAGACCTGAACTGATGGGTATCACAAAAGCTAGCTTAGCGACAGATTCATGGTTATCTGCAGCATCTTTTCAAGAAACAACAAGGGTATTAACTGAGGCAGCAATGAAAAAGAGTACCGATGCATTGTCAGGATTAAAAGAGAATGTAATCATAGGTACTTTAATTCCTGCTGGTACTGGTTCAGAAGCTTATCAAAAATTAGCTCCTACCTTACCGGGCGCTCAAGAGGTATCTGAAATAGGATTTGCGACAGCACCATCAGAATCAGAAGAATCAGATAACGATGGTCTACCAAATCCAGCACAATGGCTAGCTATGTTAGGCGAAGAGGGAGATGAAGATACAGAGTAAAAACTTATAAAGAATTCATTGTTGTAAGTTCAAATCTGTCATATACTTCTTTTTCGGTAATAAAAAATTAACTTTTTTAGATTGGAATTTTTATGCCTACAACACAGCAACTAGTGAGAAAAGGACGTAAGTCCAAGGTGATGAAAGAGAAAACACCTGGTCTCAAGGGGTCTCCACAAAGGAGGGGCGTTTGCACGCGTGTATATACAGTTACACCAAAAAAACCAAACTCAGCTTTAAGAAAAGTTTGCAGAGTGAGGCTATCAACTGGTACTGAAGTTACAGCATACATTCCAGGAGAAGGACACAATTTACAAGAACATTCAATTGTTTTAGTAAGAGGTGGAAGGGTAAAAGATCTTCCTGGTGTTAGATATAAAGTGATTAGGGGTGCTCTAGATACAGCAGGTGTGACTGACAGAAAACAAGCAAGATCTAGATATGGAAGTAAGAGAGGCTAATCATCATGAGAAGAGGACCATCACTTAAAAGAAAGCCTGAAGCAGACCCTCTTTTCAATAGCGTTCTTGTATCACAATTAACAAATCAAGTTTTATTGGATGGAAAAAAAGACGTTGCACGAAGTATTGTATATAAATCATTAGAACTTGTTGAAAAACAAGCTGGTGGAGATCCATTGAATGTATTAAAAGCTGCATTTGAAAATGTTAAACCTCAAATTGAAACAAAATCCAGAAGGGTTGGTGGTACTAACTATCAAGTTCCGATGGAAGTTCCACATAGAAGAAGTACCACACTTGCAATAAGGTGGATTGTTGATGCTGCTCGAAAAAGAGGAGAAAAGTCAATGTCTGATAGATTAGGACGTGAACTTTTGGATGCAAGTAACAATACTGGAGCTGCAGTCAAGAAAAAAGAAGATGTACATAAAATGGCTGAATCGAACAGAGCTTTCGCTCATTACAGGTGGTAACAATATGTCAACTAGAACAGTAGATCTCAAAAACCTAAGAAATATTGGAATTATGGCTCATATAGACGCTGGAAAAACTACCTTAACAGAGAGAATTTTGTATTACACAGGTAAAACATACAAGATTGGTGAAGTTCATGATGGAGCAGCTGTTATGGACTGGATGGAACAAGAGCAAGAGCGTGGAATAACTATTACATCTGCTGCTACTACATGTAGCTGGAATGACCACACAATTAATATTATTGATACTCCCGGTCACGTTGATTTTACAGTTGAGGTTGAAAGGTCTCTTAGAGTATTAGATGGTGCTGTAGCTGTATTTGATGGTGTTGCAGGAGTTGAACCACAGTCAGAGACAGTTTGGAGACAAGCTGACAAATATAACGTACCAAGAATTTGTTTTATCAACAAACTTGATAGAACGGGTGCAAACTTTGATGATGACGTACAGTCAATCATCGAAAGACTTGAAGCAAAACCAGCTGTTCTTCAAATTCCTATAGGATCTGAAGCAGATTTTGTTGGAGTAATTGATCTTGTTGAAATGAAAGCACACACCTGGACAAAAGATGACGGATCTGAATGGGATATTGCAGATATACCAGAGGATCGACTTGAAGAAGCAAATACAAAACGGGCAGAACTTTTGGATGTCGTAGCTGAAGCAGATGATGAAGTACTTGAGAAATATCTTGGAGATGAAGAGCTTTCAGTTGCTGAAATAAAAAAAGCAATTAGAACAGGAACTCTTTCAGGATTATTTGTACCAGTTCTTGCAGGTAGTGCTTTTAAAAACAAAGGTGTACAACTTCTATTGGATGCAGTTGTTGATTATCTTCCCTCACCTCTAGATATAGAACCAGTATCAGGATTTACACCTGGTAAAGAAGAAGATGAAATTAGCAGAGAGCATTCTGACGAAGAACCATTTTCTGCACTTGCATTTAAGGTTGTAAGTGATCCACATGTAGGAAAGTTAACTTATTTTAGGGTTTATTCCGGTACCTTAAATAAAGGTGACAAAGTTGTTAATACGACAACAGGAAAAGACGAAAGACTTGGAAGAATATTGAGAATGCATTCAAACTCAAGAGAGGACATAGATTTTATTTCTACTGGGGATATTGTTGCAGGAGTTGGTCTTAAAAATGCAAAAACAGGAGATACATTATCTGATTCAGGAAGCCCTATTCAACTAGAATCAATGACGTTCCCTGAACCTGTTATCTCAGTTGCAATCGAACCAAAATCAAAAGCTGATGAAGAAAAGTTATCAGAGGGTTTACAAAAGTTAGCTGAAGAAGACCCTACCTTCAAAGTTAACTCTGATGAAGAGACTGGTCAAACAATCATTTCAGGAATGGGAGAATTGCATCTTGATATTCTTGTAGATCGTCTAAAAAGGGAATTTAAAGTAGAGGCAAATATTGGTAAACCTCAAGTGGCATATAGAGAGGCACTCAAAAAGAAGACTGATATTGAGGCAAAATATATTAGACAAAGTGGTGGTCGAGGTCAATATGGACATGTAATTATGGAACTTGAACCTATTGAAGATGGATATGAATTTGTAGATTTAATTAAAAGTGGAAGAATTCCAAAGGAGTATATTCCATCAGTGAATGCAGGAGTTGAAGCTGCAATGGAATCAGGTGTTCTAGCTGGATATCCGCTTGTAAATATGAGAGCAACATTAAAAGATGGGACATATCATGATGTTGACTCTTCAGAAATGGCTTTTAAAATCGCAGGGTCCATGGCGTTAAAAGATGGAGCAAAAAAAGCTGGAGTAAAACTACTGGAGCCTATTATGACTGTAGAAGTAGTAACCCCTGAAGATTTTATGGGAGATGTTGTCGGAGATCTTTCTTCAAGAAGAGGAAAGATAGCTGAGATGGGACAAAGAGGATCGGCAAAAGTTGTCAGTGCAAAGGTTCCATTATCAGAAATGTTCGGTTACGCAACAGATTTGCGTTCCAGAACACAAGGCCGTGCAACATTCACGATGCAGTTTGATAGTTATGAAGACGTCCCAGACGCTATAACAAAGGAGATAACTGCAAGTGTTCGTGGAGTAGAGGTTGAAGTTTAAACTTTGTTTCAGAGTTTAAACTTTTAAAGAAGGAGAAAATATGTCAAAAGAGAAATTTGACCGAAGCAAGCCTCATGTGAACATTGGTACAATGGGCCACATTGACCATGGAAAAACAACATTGACGGCCGCAATAACAAAAGTTTTGGCTGATGCTGGTGCGGGTGAGGCAACTGCTTTCGATGAAATTGATAAAGCACCAGAAGAAAAAGAAAGAGGAATCACCATTCAGATAGCACACGTTGAGTACGAGACAGAAAACCGTCACTATGCTCACGTAGATATGCCAGGTCACGCAGATTATGTTAAAAACATGATCACTGGTGCTGCCCAGGTTGATGGAGCTATTCTTGTGGTTTCAGCAGCTGATGGACCTATGCCGCAGACAAGAGAGCACGTTCTACTTGCGCGACAAGTTGGTGTACCAGCAATTGCTGTTTTCCTCAACAAAGTTGATCAAGTAGACGACGATGAATTATTAGACCTTGTCGAAATGGAAGTTAGAGAACTTTTAAATGAGTATGATTTCCCAGGAGATGATGTTCCAGTCGTGAAAGGTTCTGCGTTAGCAGCTCTTGAAGGAAAAGAAGATGGTGTAAATGCTGTTCTTCAATTAATGGAACAGGTTGATTCATATATAGAAGAGCCTGTGAGAGTAGTAGACAAACCTTTCTTAATGCCAGTTGAAGACGTCTTTTCAATTACTGGTAGAGGAACAGTTGTTACTGGAAGAATTGAACAAGGTATTGTAAATGTAAATGATGAAGTAGAAATTGTTGGTATTCGTGAAACTACCAAATCAGTTTGTACTGGTGTTGAAATGTTCAGGAAACTCCTTGATGAGGGTAGAGCTGGAGACAACGTTGGTTTACTTTTAAGAGGTATTGATAAAGATGATGTGGAAAGAGGACAGGTTATTGCTGTTCCTGGCTCCATAACACCTCATACAAAATTTGAGGCTGAGGTATATGTTCTTACAAAAGAAGAAGGTGGAAGACACAATCCATTCTTTAAAGGATATAGGCCACAGTTCTATTTTAGAACCACTGATGTTACGGGAGAAGTTTCTCTAGCTGATGGTACTGAAATGGTCATGCCTGGTGATAATGTTCCAATTTCTGTAGAACTTATATCTCCAATTGCAATGGAAGAGGGCGTAAAATTTGCGATTAGAGAAGGTGGAAGAACTGTTGGAGCAGGACAGGTGACAAAAGTTATAGAGTAATTAAAACTTAACCGGGAGTAGAATTCTACTCCCGGTTTTTTTTGGGGAAAAAATGGCAAAGCAAGAACAGCAGATAAGGATAAAGTTAAAAGCATATGACAATTATGTTGTAGACGAGTCTGCTCGTAAAATTGCCGAAACAGTGATGAAAACACAAGCAAAAGTGAAAGGACCGATCCCTCTACCTACTCAAATCCATCGTTATTGTGTTATTCGTTCTCCCCATGTAGATAAAAAATCGAGAGAACATTTTGAAATGAGAATTCATAAAAGATTAATTGATATTGTCGAACCAACACCTAAGACCGTTGATTCTCTTATGAGGTTAGATTTACCAGCTGGTGTAGAAGTTGAGATCAAATTATGAAATCAATTATTGCAAAAAAAGTAGGCATGACCCAGCTATTTGATGAAAATTCAATTTCAATGGGTGTAACTGTGCTTGATGTTTCAGGTTGCAGAGTGGTTCAAATAAAATCTAACGAGAAAGATGGATACAGTGCCGCACAATTAACTATTGGTTCTGCAAAAAATGTAGCCAAACCTCTTGCAGAACATTATAAAAAGTACAATGTTGAACCGGGGGAAGGACTTTTCGAAGTACCTTTTGATGAAGAATCCCCACTTGAATCAGGTAAAGAAATAAAAATTAATGATTTTTTTGAAGTTGGTCAAAAAGTAGACATAACCGGATTTTCAAAAGGAAAAGGTTACTCAGGTGTTATGAAAAGACATAATTTTTCAGGACAAAAAGCAAGCCATGGTGTTCATAAAGTTCACAGAGCTGGAGGGTCAATTGGTAATGCCTCTTATCCAGGCCATGTATTTAAAGGTACAAAAATGTCAGGAAGAATGGGTAATCAGAAAAGAACTATTCAATCAGTAACCGTAGTTGCAATAAATGAAGAAAAAAATTATTTACTTGTGAACGGATCAGTACCAGGCAACAAAGGAAATATCGTTCAAATCAGCTCAGCTATAAAGGTTTCGTCATGAGTATTAAGTTGAAATCATTTTCTTTAAAAGATAACAAAACCTCTAATAAACAATATGACTTTGAACTAAACGAAGAGATGAATACAGGTCTTTTACACCAAGTTACTAAAGCTAACAGAACAAATGCAAGAAATAATACTGCGAGTGTTAAAACAAGAGCACAAGTCTCTGGAACAGGTGCAAAACCTTGGGTACAGAAAGGAACTGGTAGAGCAAGACACGGGTCTTTAAGATCTCCTATTTTTGTAGGTGGAGGAATAGCTCACGGTCCAGGCGGAAGAGTGTACAAAGACAGAACACCTAAGAAAATGAAAAAGAAATCATTATATATGTCTATATCAAACAGAGTATTAGAAGAGTCAGTTTTTGTTGTAGATGGAGCTGGACTTGATAAACCTTCAACAAAAGCAGCATCAAATGCAATAAAAGAATTATCAATTTCCAAATCCTTTGTTTTTGTTTACGGAGAAAATGACGATTCCCTTGTAAAGTCATTCAGAAATCTTTCAAATTCAAAGCTTACTTCCGTGACAAAACTTTCAACTTATGATGTTATTTCAAATGAAGCCTTAGTTTTTAGTGAAAACGCTATAAATACATTTTTGGAGCAAAGATGAAGTATTTAGAAGATATACTTATAGCTCCTCTTATCTCTGAAAAGTCATATGACAGAATTGCTAACTCAAATTCATACACTTTTTTTGTGCACACAAATGCAACTAAGCCTGAAATTAAGAAAGCAGTTGAAGAAATTTTTGATGTTGAAGTTCTATCTGTCAACACAATGTATAAAAAAGGAAAAAAGAAAAGATTTGGTTATGTTATTGGTCAACAAAGTACAAGAAAAGTAGCAATTGTTACTTTACAAGATGGACAAACTATTGAGGCATTTGGAGTATAGGTATGGGATCAAAAAAAATTAGACCAATTACTCCAGGAATGAGAGGACATGTAACGGGTGATTTTAGTGAAATTACTAAATCAAAACCTGAAAAAAAACTTTTACAATCAAAAAAGTCAACCGGTGGTAGAAACAATAAAGGAAGAATTACATCTCGACACAGAGGTGGTGGACATAAACAAAAATATAGAGTAGTCGATTTTAAGAGAGTCAAAGACGGTATACCGGCAAAGGTTGCTGGAATAGAATATGACCCAAACAGAAATTCCAGAATTGCTTTACTTCATTATGTTGATGGCGAAAAAAGTTACATTATTGCACCTGAAGGGGTTTATGAAGGCAGCATGGTAGAGTCTGGACCTAAAGCTGAGATAAAAGATGGAAATTGTTTACCATTAAGGAACATTCCTGCAGGTACATTTGTACATGCAGTTGAACTAAGACCTGGTGGTGGAGCTAAGATGGCAAGGTCTGCTGGATCATCTGTTCAGCTTATGAGTAAAGAATCGGGTCTTGCACTGTTAAGACTCCCATCTGGAGAGATGAGAACAGTCTCAATGGATTGTAGAGCAACAGTTGGAAGCGTTGGAAACGCAGAAGCTGAATTAACAAAACTTGGAAAAGCTGGAAGAAAAAGATGGAAAGGTGTCAGGCCTCAAACAAGAGGTGTTGCTATGAATCCAGTTGATCACCCACTCGGAGGTGGAGAAGGAAAGTCATCTGGTGGTAGAACTCCTGTAAGCCCATGGGGAAAGCCGGAAGCAAAAACAAGAAAAAAGAAAAAATATAGCAATAAATCAATTGTTAGAGGAAGATCTCAAAAAGGTAGAAATTAATCATGTCAAGAAGCTTAAGAAAAGGACCATTTGTAGACAATCATCTCTTAGTGAAAGTTGAAGAAGCACAAAACAGTGGTAACAAAAGTGTAATTAAAACATGGAGTAGAAGATCTACAATAGTCCCCGAGATGGTAGGTTTAACAATTGCAGTTCATAATGGTCGACAACACATTCCAGTTTTTGTAACGGAAGCAATGGTTGGTCATAAACTAGGTGAATTTGCTCCGACAAGAACATTTAAAGGACACCCAGGACAAAGCTAATGGAAAATCAAACAGTAACTGCAAAAAGCAAATATGTAAGGCAATCACCTTACAAATTGAGGTTAGTATTGAATCTAATTAGAGGACTACCTGTTTCTGAAGCCTTAGATATTCTTAAATTTACAAAACGAAGAGCAGCTGATGAGATATCACAAGTTGTTGAAAGCGCAATCGCAAATGCTGAGAATAATTTTGGTTTAAGCTCAAGTGATCTTTATATTTCAAAAGCTACTGCAGATGAGGGACCTACTCTAAAAAGATTTAGACCAAGGGCTAGAGGTAGAGCCGGAAGAATAAATAAAAGAACATCTCACTTGGTAATCGAACTAACTACAGCAGACGGAGAATTGTAATGGGACAAAAAACACATCCTTACGCATTTAGAATTGGAATTGTTAATGACTGGAAGTCACGTTGGTTTAGTGATAAAGAATACACAAAACTGGTTAATCAAGATTATAGAATTAGAGAGTTCTTGTCTTCGCAGTTAATTAAAGGTGCAGTTTCTCGAATAGATATAGAAAGAACAAGGGACAAGGTACAAGTTGACATACATACAGCTAGACCCGGTGTTGTAATCGGTAGAAAAGGTGCAGAAGCAGATAGGTTGAGAAAAGGACTCGAAGAATTATCCAGCCAACCTGTAAAACTAAATATTATTGAAGTTAGAGAGCCTGAACTTGACGCCCAATTATTAGCAAGAGCTGTTGCAGACCAATTAGAAAACAGAGTTGCATTTAGAAGAGCAATGAAAAGAGCTGTAACAGGTGCTCTTAAAGCTGGAGCCGAAGGTGTAAGAGTTGAATGTTCTGGACGACTCGGTGGCGCAGAGATGGGTAGAAGAGAATGGTACCGTGAAGGCAGAGTCCCATTACACACTTTACGTGCCGATATTGATTTTGGAAGAGCAGCAGCTCAAACAACCGTAGGTTCAATTGGAGTAAAAGTTTGGGTTTACAAAGGTGATGTCGTAGGTTCAAACAAACTAAGACAAGATAAAATTGCAGCTGAAGCTAATTTAGCAAGTGGAGGACCTGCTACTGGAAGAGTTAAATCTGTTAAATCTCGTGTTGAAGCTGCCGTAGGTGAGACTAAAAAATCACGAATTCTTGAAGCTGGTGGTGGTAAAAAAACAAATGAATCATCATCAAAGATTGTTGAAGCAGGCGGGGGTAATCGGATTAGACCTAATGAGGCAACAGAGCAATTTGAACAAGAAAAATCAATAATGGAAGAAGAATAAATATGTTAATGCCAAAAAAGACAAAACATAGAAAATCACATAGAGGTAGAAGAAGAGGTCTTTCAAAAGGTGGTAATGAAGTGACATTTGGTGATTATGGACTTCAAGCTGTTGAGACTTCATATATAACAGCACGTCAAATTGAGGCTGCAAGAATAACGATTACAAGGACAATGAAAAGAGGGGGAAAGGTTTGGATAAACATTTTTCCTCACAAACCAATTACAAAAAAACCCGCTGAAGTTCGTATGGGATCAGGAAAAGGTAACGTTGAGTACTACGTAGCAGTTGTAAAACCAGGAAAAATAATTTTTGAAATATCTGGTGTTTCTGAAGAAATTGCAAAAGAAGCAATGAGAAAAGCAGGACATAAATTGCCAATTAAAACAAAATTTGTAAAGAGGAATATATGAGCATAAATGATTTGAGAGAATTATCCATTATGGAACTTGAAAATAAAATTTTAGATCTTAAAAAAGAATTAATGGACTCAAGATTTGCATTAGCAACGAGTCAAATCGAAGACACTTCAGTATTTAAAAAAATAAAGAAAGAAATTGCACAGGCAAACACAATATTAAATCAAAAAATCAATGACATGAATGCGGAAGAGAATAATGAGTAGTGAACCAAGAGCATCTCGAAAAGTAAGAACAGGAGTCGTTGTTTCTGATAAAAGAGACAAAACAGTTACCGTGTCTATTGAATTACAATTTCAACATCCAAAGTACGGAAAAATTGTTAAAAAAACAAGAAAACTTCATGCCCATGATGAGAGCTTTGATGCAAAAGTTGGGGACACTGTAAAAATTACAGAAACTAAGCCATTATCTAAAACAAAAATGTGGAGAGTTACTGAGATTGTTGAGAGAGCAAGATGATACAAAAAGAGTCAAGATTAAAAGTTGCTGACAACTCTGGTGCAAAAGAGGTGTTATGCATAAAGGTAAAAGGTAGTTCAAAAATTAGATATGCAGGTTTGGGAGATGTTTTTACAGCAACCGTAAAAGATGCTGTTCCTGGTGGCCAGATAAAAAAAGGTGATATTGTACAAGCTGTTGTTGTCAGGACTAGTAAAGAAACTAGACGTAAAGATGGTACCTACATTAGGTTTGATGAAAATGCATGCGTGATTTTAAACGATCAAGATCAACCAAGAGGAACAAGAATCTTTGGACCAGTCGGTAGAGAATTAAGAGAAAAGAAATTTATGAGAATAGTATCACTTGCACCGGAGGTTTTGTAATGAAAATACAAAAAGGTGATACCGTAAAAATTATTTCTGGAAAAGATAACGGTAAAGAAGGTAAAGTTTTGCAAGTATTTCCAAAAAAGAATCAAGTTTTAGTTGAAGGGGTAAATGTAAATAAAAAACATCAAAAACCTCAAGGCCAAACGATGCAAGGAGGAGTTATTGATAAAAGTATGCCAATAGATGCCTCAAACGTTGCACTGGTTGTCAAAAAAAAGAGTGGAAGAGTAAGATATAAGTTTGATAAAAATGGAAATAAATTTAGGGTTTTAGCACAAACTGGAGATGAAGCATGATTCCGAGGCTTAAAGATCAATATAGAACTCAGTTAATTGACCAACTAAAGAAACAATTAAATATTGAAAACACCAATGCTGTTCCAAAACTAGAAAAAATTGTTATAAATATCGGTGATGGAAAAGCTGCTACAGATGGTAGAGCACTTGAATCAATGGTTGATGAACTAACTGCAATATCAGGCCAGAAACCAGTTATTAAAAGAGCTAAAAAATCTATTGCGGGTTTTAAAATTCGTGAAGGAATGCCAATAGGGGTTTCTGTAACACTTAGAGGAAATAGAATGTGGGAATTTTATGATCGGTTTGTACAGGTAGTAGTCCCAAGAATTCGAGATTTCAGAGGATTTAGTAAAAAATCATTTGATGGTAATGGTAATTTTTCTCTCGGACTGAACGAACAACTCGTATTTCCAGAAGTTGAATATGATAAAGTCAGAGACATCAGAGGAATGAATATAACAATTTGTACAACTGCAAAAGATAATTCAGGCGGATACGAGTTACTTAACTCACTTGGCTTTCCGTTTAGGGAGAATTGATTATGGCGAAAAAAAGTAAAATAGTTAAAAATAATAAAAGAGAAGAGACAGCAAATTTTTATTCATCAAAAAGAAAAGAATTATTAGCTGTTATTCGTGACCCTGAATCTACTTATGACGAGAAAAGGGAAGCGCAAAAAAAGATTGCAAAAATGCCTAGAGATGCATCTGCAACACGTCATCGTAATAGGTGCCAAGTAACAGGACGACCTAGGGGTAATTTAAGAAAATTTGGAATGTCACGAAATACTTTTCGGGACTTGGCACTCAAAGGAGAGCTTCCAGGCATAAAGAAAGCTTCGTGGTAAAGATGGTAAATGATCCTATTTCAGATTTTTTAACAAGAGTGAGAAATGCAACACTTGTGTCAAAATCAAATGTTGAGATTCCACACTCAAATTTCAAATTTGAGCTTGCAAAACTTTTTAAAGATGAAGGTTATATAAGTGACGTAGAAGTAAAAGGCGATGGAGCAAAAAAAGTTTTAAATTTAACTATCAAATTTTCAGATGAAGGAAAATCTGTAATTGCTGGTTTAAATAGATTGTCTAAACCAGGAAGAAGGGTTTATTCTTCATTTGACAAACTCCCAAGAAATAACGGAGGCTTGGGTACTGTTGTGGTTTCTACTTCAAGAGGTTTATTATCTGATTCAGAAGCAAGAAAAAGAAAGCTTGGGGGAGAATTAATTTGTGAGGTTTGGTCATGAGTAGGATTGGTAATAAACCAATTGAGATACCTGAGAAAGTTGAAATCAATATTGATGGAAACAAAATCAATGTAAAAGGTCCAAAAGGTGAACTGGTTACGGAGGTTCTTGAAGAAAAAATAAAGTTTGAAATATCTGATAATGTACTTCAATTGACAAGAGAGTCAGATGAAAAGCAAGTAAAAAGTTTACATGGTTTATACAGATCATTAGTAGCAAATAATATTGTGGGGGTTAGCGAAGGATATTCAAAGACTCTTACATTACAAGGTGTTGGACACAGGGTCACATTAAAAGGTAATGATCTAGAGATACTTTGTGGCTTTTCACATCCAGTTATATTTAAAAAAGTAGAAAATATTACATTTGATGTACCAGATCAAAATACAATAAATGTCTCAGGCATTGATAAAGCTTTGGTTGGGCAAGTCGCAGCGGATATTAGATCAATTAAACCACCTGAACCTTATAAAGGAAAAGGAATCAGATATCAAGACGAATACGTAAGAAGAAAAGCTGGTAAAGCAGCAGTAGCAACTGCAGGAGCGTAAAGTGAAAAGTTTAGATTCAAGATCAAAAAGAAAAATTAGAATCAGAAAGAAAGTGTATGGTGATGCCAGTAAGCCGCGTCTAGCTGTATATAAGAGCAATAAAAATATATATGTACAGGCAATTGATGATTTAAATCAAACAACTATTGGTTCAGCAAGTACATTATCAAAAGATCTTAAGAGTGATAATTTAAGTATTGATACTGCAAAAAAAGTTGGAGAATTAATGGGTGACATTCTTATCAAGAACAACATCAAAGAAGCAGTTTTTGATCGAGGAGGGTATATTTATCATGGTAGAGTCAAAGCTTTAGCTGATGGTATTAGAGAAAAAGGTATTAAGTTCTAATGGCTGAAATAGAATTACAAGAAAACGTTATTCACATAAATAGAGTAGCAAAAGTAGTTAAAGGTGGTCGAAACTTTGCGTTTACTGCTTTAGTTGCTGTTGGAGATGGAAACGGTAATGCTGGAATAGGTTATGGAAAAGGCTCTGAAGTTCCGCTTGCAATACAGAAAGCTATTGAAAATGCAAAAAAGAACATTCATCCTATACCTATGGCTGGATCAACGATAGTACATACTACTACTGGAGAACATGGTTCTTCTAAGGTTTTATTAAAACCAGCTGCTCCTGGTACAGGTGTAATTGCTGGTGGTGCAGTTCGACAAGTACTTGAGGCAGCAGGAATTAAAGATATTCTTGCTAAGTCTTTAGGATCTCCTACTCATTTGAATGTTGCGAAAGCAACTCTTAATGGATTATTAGGCCAAAGAACACCAGATGAAGTAGCTAAATTAAGAGGTAAGAATGTTATGGAAATTGCTCCAAAAGGTTTAGTTGATGCATATGAAAATACAAAAGCCGAAAGAAAGTTAAAGGAAGATGCCAAAGGTTAAAATTACTCTCAGAAGGTCACTTATTGGACAAGGTTTTAAAGCAAAAGAAACTATAAAATCTCTTGGATTAAAAAAAATCAATTCTTCAGTTGAGAGAGAGGTTGATGAAAGTCTTGCCGGGATGCTTAGTAAAGTTGCACACCTTGTAGAAACAGAGGAAATTAAATGAGTAAAATTAAATTTCATCATTTAAAGCCAACACCAGGTTCAACTAAATCAAAAATTCGCAAAGGAAGAGGAGAGGCTGGAAAAAGAGGAAAAACTGCTGGAAGAGGTACAAAAGGAACAGGAGCAAGAAAAACAGTACCTGCATACTTTGAAGGTGGACAAATCCCACTCTATAGAAGAATCCCAAAACTTAAAGGACTAAAAAATACTCCTAAAATGTCGTATGTGGTTGTAAACGTATCTGATTTACAAGATAAAAACCTCAAAGGTGATATTGATCCAGAAATACTTCAGAAAAATGGATTAACAAGAAAAAAGGGATTTGTAAAAATTCTTGGCAACGGTGAAATTACAAATAGTGTCAACATAAAAGCACACGCTGTAAGTGAATCTGCTAAAAAGAAAATTGAAGATGCTGGTGGTACGGTAGAAGTTATAGAGATTTAATATGAAGCTTTCGATTTTCAAATACATGTTTAAAATTCCTGATCTAAGAAAAAGAATTATTTTCACTTTGTTAATGTTCGGAGTTTATCGATTAGGAGCAGCAGTTCCAGTACCAGGGGTTGATTTAGAAGCTGTTCAAAGACTGACCGACTCTGGATCTCAAGCAGGTATATATGGACTGCTAAATTTATTTTCTGGAGGAGCATTAGAGACATTTTCAGTTTTTGCACTAGGTATTATGCCTTACATTACTTCAAGTATTATTTTGCAGTTATTAACAGTTGTAATTCCAAGGTTGCAAAAGCTTCAGGAAGAGGGAGAATCAGGAAAAAAAGTAATAACACAATGGACAAGATATATTACAGTTGTTCTTGCATTGTTACAATCTACAGGTTTAACTTATATATTTTCTCGTGGAAGTTTAACTGGAGGTATATCTTTAATACCAAACTACACGCCATCTAGGGTTGGATTAATTGTTCTAACAATGACTGCTGGAACAGCATTCATCATGTGGTTGGGAGAATTAATCTCTCAAAGGGGCATAGGAAATGGAATGTCTTTAATTATTTTTGCAAGTATCATAAGCCAATTGCCAGCTAGCTTTGGTGGTGCATATCAAGTGACTGCTGGACAAGGTAGGATAGGTCAATTTAGCTTTTTAGTACTAATGTTTTTCCTCATGATTGTAGGAATAATTTATGTAGAGCAGGGCCAAAGAAGAATTCCAATTCAATTTGCTAAAAGAGTAAGAGGTAGAAAAGTTATGGGAGGTCAAAGTACATACATACCCTTAAAGGTCAACAGTGCTGGTGTCATTCCTGTTATTTTTGCAACCAGTGTACTTTTCTTTCCAGCACTTATTGCAACTTCCCTTCCCCAAGATAACTCAATTACTGCAGGTATTAGAAACTGGATTGATGTCAACCTAGCTAATTCACAAGGTACTAGTTGGTTTTATATTTTCTTTTTAGGAATGTTGATAATATTCTTTACATATTTTTATACCACTATTCAATTTGATCCAGTCAGACAATCAGACATGATAAGAAGACAGGGAGGTTTTGTTCCTGGTGTTCGTCCAGGTATATCAACAACAAATTATTTATCACACATAATTAGCAGAATTACTCTTCCTGGATCAGTTTTCCTTGCATCTGTAGCTGTTTTACCATCAATTGCGTCAGCGATTTGGGATATTCCTTTGGGCTTCAGTGGTATATCAATACTCATTACCGTAGGTGTAGCACTAGAAACAATGAAACAAATAGAGAGTCAATTAAGTATGAGAAATTACGAAGGATTTATTGATTGACAAATATCACTATTTTTCTTGGACCACCAGGTGCAGGAAAAGGAACACAAGCTGAAAAATTATCTGAAACTTTTAAGCTTCCCCATATATCAACTGGAGTAATGTTAAGAGATCATGTTGAAAATGAAACGGAACTAGGTCTCATAGCTAAAGACATTTTAAACAAAGGTAATCTTGTATCTGATGATTTAGTCACGGCAATGTTGATTGAAAGGATAGGAAAACCTGATTGTGATAACGGAGCTATATTAGATGGATTTCCCAGGACAATCGCTCAGGCAGAAAGTCTTGAGATTGATGACTTGAAAATTAAAAATGTAATTTTATTTGAGGTTAATGAAGAAGAATTAGTTAAGCGTATGTTGGATCGTGGAAGAGAAGATGATACCGAAGAATCCATAAAAGTACGATTTGAAGTATATAAAAAAGAGACTGCTCCATTGGTTGACTATTACAGCAATAAGGGAGTTCTAAATTCTGTAAATGCATTTGGTGAGATTGATGACATATTCAATGAAATTTCAAAGTTTATGAAATTATGATTACTTACAAATCAAATGAAGATTTTATGAGTATGAAAAAAGCGGGAAAAATAGTTGCCACCATTCATGCAGAATTACAAAATATTTCTTTACCCGGAACAAAAATAGAAACATTAGACAAAAAGGCAGAAGAGATAATTAAAAAATCAAATGCAGTCTCAAATTTCCTAAATTATAGAGGATTTCCTTCATACATTTGTGCATCACCCAATGATGTTATTGTTCATGGAATTCCAAAAAATTTTGTTATAGAAGAGGGTGATATATTATCAATTGATGTTGGTTGTACTGTAAATGGGTTTCATGCAGATGCAGCTTTAACTTATGGAATAGGACAAATTTCTAGTGAAGATCAGCAGTTAATTGATGTTACAAAAAAAGCACTTTACGAGGCAATAAAACTTGTGAAGGATGGTCAAAAGCTAGGGACTATTGGTAACAAAATTGAAAAAATTGGTAAGAAAAATTCTTACGGAGTAGTCAGAGAATATGTTGGTCATGGGATTGGACTAGAAATGCATGAAGATCCACAAGTTCCAAATTACGGTATCAAAAATAAAGGATTTAAGTTAAAAAAAGGTATGGCAATCTGCATTGAGCCAATGTTCAATTTAGGTACAGCAGATACAAAAATTGATGCAGATGGATGGACTGTAAGGACTGCCGATGGAAAAAAATCCGCTCATTGGGAACACGTAATAGGAATAATGGAAGATGAAGTATGCATTTTTTCAGAATTGTAATTTTTCAAAATTTGTTGGTAATAGTTCATAATCAGACTAATCTAGTTAATCGGTCTTAAAATCAGGTAATTTTGGTAGAAAAAGAAAAGAACATAATTAAAGTACAGGGGACTGTAACTGAAACTCTTCCAAACGCCTCATTTAAGGTCAAGCTTGAGAGTGGAGCAGAAATCTTAGCACATGTATCAGGAAAAATGAGAATGAAGTATATTCGAATTCTACCTGGTGATGTAGTAGAGATGGAAGTATCACCATATGATCCTACAAGAGGTAGGATTACTTGGAGACATAAATGAAAGTAAAAGCGAGTATAAAAAAAAGAGGTCCAAACGATCAAATAGTTCGTCGTAAAGGCAAGCTATATGTTATCAATAAAAGGAACCCAAGACATAAGCAAAGGCAAGGTTAAGTTTGGCTAGAATTTCAGGTATTGATATACCAAGAGAAAAAAGAGTTATAGCTTCACTCAGATACATACACGGTATTGGCGCAAAACGAGCAGAAGACATTTGTAATGATCTCGAAATAAATCCTGACACAAGAGTGAACAATCTTACAAATGATGAGATTGCAAAAATAAGAAAATATATAGAATCAAATTTTAGAGTTGAAGGTGATTTGAGAAGAGATGTTTCACAAAACATAAGAAGAAAAACTGAAATTGGGACTTATCAAGGTATTAGACATAGAACGGGATTACCTGTAAGAGGTCAAAGAACTCACACTAATGCAAGAACAAGAAAAGGTCCAAGATTTGCTATTGCAGGTAAGAAGAAAGTTATGAAATAGTGGCTGAACAAAAATCAAAGAAAAAAAATAAAAAAAATATTCCTTCAGGCGTAGCGCATATAAAAGCAAGTTTTAACAACACTATAATAAATATTTCTGATACAAACGGTGAAACAGTTGTATGGACATCTGGTGGTTCTGTTGGATTTAAGGGTTCTAGAAAATCAACTCCATATGCTGCCCAAGTTGCGGCAGAAGAGGCTGTTAGACGAGCAACAGAATTTGGTATACACAAATTGGATATAATCATTAGTGGTACAGGTGCAGGTAGAGAAACAGCAGTAAGAACTCTTCAAAATATGGGAATGGACGTAGGAACTATCAAAGACATAACACCAACCCCACACAATGGATGTCGTCCTAAAAAGAGGAGAAGAAACTAATGGCTAGATATACAGGTCCTAGAGTAAGAGTTTCTAGAAGAATTGGATTCAACGTTTTTGAGAATAGAAAAGGTGACAAAGCACTTCAAGATAGACCATACCCACCAGGTGAAAATGGTAAAAAACGTATGCGTGAAACAGATTACGGAACTCAGTTAAAGGAAAAACAAAAAGTCAGATATATGTACGGCGTAATGGAAAAACAGTTCAGAAATTATTATAAAGAAGCTACTCGAATGCCAGGAATTACCGGTGAAAACTTGTTGGTACTTTTAGAATCTAGAATCGATAATGTTATCTATAGAGCTGGATTTGCATCTACTAGACCACAAGCTAGACAGCTAGTTTCACATAGGCATTTTAAATTGAATGGGAACCTTGTAGATATTCCATCTATACAGGTCAAGCCAGGAGATAAAATTGAGCTAAAAGATCAAAGCAATGATTTAATAATTGTTCAACATACCATTGATACTGGACAAGATAGAGAACCTGCATCATGGCTAAAAGTTGATGAAAAGAAGAAAAATATTGAAGTTTTAAACCAACCTACAAGAAATGACGCAAGTCAACAAATTGAAGAACAATTAATAGTAGAACTTTATTCGAAATAGAATATAGGAGAGGAGCAAAAAGTGTTAATTTTACAAAGACCTGAAATATCACAAGAGGATCTTGGAAAGTCAAGAGCAAATTTTGTTATTGAACCACTCGAACCAGGTTTTGGTTTAACCCTAGGTAATACAATGAGAAGGGCTTTATTATCAAGAGTCCCAGGTGTTGCTGTAACTGGAGTAAAAATTGATGGAGTGAACCATGAATTTACTTCTGTTCCAGGTGTTGTTGAAGATGTCCTTGATATCTTACTAAACCTAAAAAGATTAGTCTTGAAGGTAGACGATCAAGAAAGCCATACATTGACAGTAAAAGCTAAAGGCCCAGGAGAGGTTAAAGCTGCGCAAATTCAATGTCCAGCTGGCGTTGAAGTTGTGAACACAGATCTAAAAATTTGTACCCTTTCAACCGATTCAACCTTAGATATGGAAGTATCTATTGCTCATGGAGTTGGTTATCGCTTAGCCGATAAAAATAAAACAAGTGACTCCAGTTTTATTCCAATAGATTCTATATTTTCACCAGTTGTAAAAGTAAGCTACGCTGTATCACCAACCCAAGTTGGTCAAGTTACCAACTATGATAAATTGAGCTTAGATGTTGAAACTGATGGCTCAATTGAACCTAGTGAAGCAATTTCTTCTGTCGGTAAAACTTTAGGAGAATTGTGGAAACTTTTTGCAGATATTGATGAAGGAGTTGGGCTTGAACTAGGTGAACTTACCATTTCAGAGGGTAGCTCACCAGACTTGTCATTATCAGTAGATGCATTAGATTTGTCTGAGAGACCTAGAAATTGTTTGGGTAGGGAAAATATAACAACTGTTGGTCAAATTTTAGAATACACAGAAGATGACTTGTTAAACCTTACAAACTTTGGACAAAAAAGTTTAGATGAACTTGTAGCAAAATTAGATGAACTTGGTCTCAGCTTGCCCACAAGCTCTGACTTGAATTCGGACGATAATTCAGATGCCTAAACCTAGAAGAGGCAAATTGCTTGGGGGATCATCCTCTCATGAAGATCAAATTATTGGCAATTTGATTGCATCATTAATTGAATTTGAGAAAATAGAGACGACTCTTACAAAAGCCAAAGTTACAAAGCCTTATGCTGATAAGGTAATTACAAAAGCTAAAAAGGGCTCACTTCATGATAGAAGACAAGTTCTAAAATTTATCCAAAATAAAGCAGTTGTAGCAAAGCTCTTCGATGAGATAGGTCCAAAATATCAAGATAGAGATGGTGGGTATACCAGAATAACTAGAACAAGTTATAGAAAAGGTGATGGGGCTGAACTCGCAGTACTTGAGTTAGTCTAACTTGAATACCTTCAAAGACGTTTGGAAACAATTCAAACTATTTATCAGATTTGATTCTGAAACAATTTTAAAAATAAGCC
>JAOOBM010000008.1:0-26709 GCA_028404505.1 Acidimicrobiaceae bacterium | reverse complement strand
ATCTAATAGAGACTTGATATTAGGTATATCCATATTATGAGAACCTAAAAATCCACTCTTCAATCCAGTCTCATCGATTAATAACATACAGTTCATCATTGCTGCCCCAGCATCAACATACCAATATGGGACACTCCAATTTGTAGAGTTAGTTTCATTTTCTTTATCCATCATTTTATATCTTTCATGATAAGCTTCTTCGTTTATCAAAATTAAAAAAATTGCTTTTGAATTGGATATCCATTTACTAAATCCTTTATCTAAGTAATTTTTTTCATTTGCAAAAATTGCTAATTTTTGAATATTTTTTTTGTCTTCTACTGAGATAATTTCTATCCCTCTTGAAAAACCAGCAGTTGGAATTTTTATTGTCAGTTTTGATATTTCAGATAGGTCGGGATAAGGCTTGTCTGAATCAATGTAGTTTCTGACGATTCTTCTATTTAGTATTAAATTTTGGAGATAAGTTTTTTCATTCTCCATTAGTCAAGATAAATTCTTTTACCATGTCTCCGACCTCTGAGGTACTCATACCCATTTTTCCGGCAGATAGAGAGTCAAGATTCTGAGCAGTTTTTATAATTGATTTTTCTATTTCATTGGCATATTCTTTTTCACCTAATACATCAAGCATCATTGAAGCAGCAGCAATGCAGGCAAGGGGATTTATCACATTTTTACCTGTGTATTTTGGAGCCGATCCTCCAATTGGCTCGAACATTGAAACTCCATTTGGATTAATGTTACCGCCTGCAGCGATACCCATTCCTCCTTGTATCATTGCACCCAAGTCTGTGATAATATCTCCAAACATATTATCTGTTACTATCACATCAAACCACTCTGGATTTTTTACCATCCACATACAAACTGCATCAACGTGGCCATAGTCCGTTTCTATATCTGGATATTTTTCTGCAACCTCATAGAACACTCTCTCCCATAAATCATGAGCATATGTCAAAACATTTGTTTTAGCACAGAGTGTTATTTTTTTTCTATTATTTTTACTTGTAAATTCAAAAGCATACTCAATACATCTTTGAATAGCGCTACGTGTGTTTATAGATTCTTGAGTTGCTACTTCTTTATCTGTTCCATAGTGAATGTAGCCACCGGCACCAGCGTATAAACCTTCTGTATTTTCACGCACAACAACAAAATTGATATCATCTGGTGTTTTATTTGCTAGTGGCGTTTCAACACCTTCGTATAAAACAACTGGTCTAAGATTTATGTACTGGTCAAATTCTTTACGTAATTTTAAAAGAATTCCTTGTTCAAGAATTCCAGGTTTTACGTCTGGATGTCCTATAGCTCCTAAAAGTATTGAGTCACTATTACCAAGTTGTTCGATGTCTAAGTCTGTTACTAGATCTCCAGATTTTAAATACCTATCTCCACCTAAATCATTTTCAACAAAATCAAATTCAACATTAAATTTTGATTTTGTATGCTCCAAAACTTTAATTGTTTCATCAACAACTTCTGGTCCAGTACCATCTCCACCAATAATTGATATCTTATATTTTTTCATATTACCTATTCAATGCATTCAAAAAAGATTCAACTGAACCCTGTACCACATCAGTTGATACAGCTCTTCCTTGTTTAAGATTGTGTCCATCATTTATAATAGTTACAATTTCAGCTGTAGCATCAGCTCCTTTAGTTATACTCTCAACTCTGTAGTCAATTAATACAGCCTCAGACTGTAATATTTCTTTTACAGCTTTGAATGCTGCATGAATCATTCCATCACCTTCAGCTTCTTGTGTTTTATTTTCACCATTAACACTTAAAGTAATTTTTGCTGATGCAAATTGGTCCTTACTGTTTACTGATACAGATACAAGCTTCACTGGTGCTTCATTGATTTCAACTTGACCAATAATTGCTCGAAGTTCATTTTCAACAATTTCACCCTTTCTATCTGCTAACTTTTTAAATTTTTCAAAACTTATATTGAATGTTTCTTCATCAATATCAATTTCAAGTTTTTCTAAAGCGTCTTTAAAACCAGCTCTACCAGAATGTTTACCAAGTACTATTTTTGACTCTTGTCCAACTGAATCAGGAGTCATAATTTCATATGTCATTGTATTTCTTAAATAACCATGCTGATGTATTCCTGATTCATGACTAAATGCATTTCTTCCTACGACTGCTTTGTTGTATTGAACTGGGTATCCAGTTAGTTTTGATACAAGTCTCGACGTCTCTGAAATTTCTGTAGTTTCAGCATTTATTTCAACACCATATTGATCCTGTCTGGTTTTGACTGCCATGATTATTTCTTCTGTTGATGTATTACCTGCTCTTTCTCCAATTCCATTTATCGCACCTTCAATTTGTCTCGCTCCAGCGTTTATAGCTGTTAATGAGTTTGCAACTGCAAGTCCTAAGTCATTGTGACAATGTGTCGAGATGATTACATCCTCATTTTTTCCTCTGACTTCACTGTAAACTTTTTTCAATAGCTCAAGATAATCACTAGGTGTCGCATACCCAACAGTGTCAGGAACATTTATTGTGGTTGCGCCTTCTTCAACAGCAACCTTTAATATCTCTATTAAAAAATCATGGTCTGTTCTTGTTGCATCTTGCGCTGAAAACTCGATATCTTCACAAAGTTTCTTGGCAAATCTTACCGACTCCTTAGCATCTTTCAAGACTTCTTCTTTTGTTTTTCTGAGCATGTGTTCCATGTGAATATCAGAAGTAGAGGTAAATACGTGTATTCTTGATTTCTTTGCAACTTTTATTGCTTCATGAGCTTGTTCAATATCTTCTTGAACACACCTAGCTAGAGAGGCAATAGTAGAATTTTCGATATTATTTGCAATGAGATTAACTCCTTCCCAATCCCCGGGGGAGGAAGCAGCAAAACCAGCTTCTATAACATCAACTTTTAGTTTCTCTAATTGTTGAGCAATTAGGAGTTTTTCAGACGGCGTAAGAGCAATTCCTGGGCTTTGTTCACCATCTCTCAAGGTGGTGTCAAAAATAATTAACTGGTCAGAACTCATATATCTTTTTTGATATCTTTAGCATCTAAAAAAGGCATCATATTTCTTAATTCTTTACCAATATTTTCAATTTGATGGTTTGATGCTTTTTCACGTTCTTGTTTAAGATAGGGAGAACCTTCACGAGCTTGAGACATCCATTCTTTTGCAAAAGCTCCAGATTGAATTTCTTCCAACACTTTTTTCATTTCCTTCTTAGTTTCATCTGTAATTATTCTTGAGCCTCTTGAGAAGTCACCATACTCTGCTGTATCTGATATTGAGTGTCTCATCCATTCAAACCCACCTTCATACATTAGGTCTACTATCAGCTTGACTTCATGTAATGTTTCAAAATAAGCACTTTCAGGTTGATATCCAGCTTCCACTAATGTTTCAAATCCATTACGTATCAACTCAGTCAAACCACCACATAAAACAACTTGCTCACCAAATAAATCTGTTTCAGTTTCTTCTTTAAATGTTGTGTTTAATACTCCTGCTCTTCCTCCACCTATTGCCGACGCATAAGATAAGGCCAAATCTTTTGTGTTTTCATTTAAATCTTTTTCGACTGCAACTAAACAAGGCATACCAGATCCTTCTTCATAAGTTCTTCTCAGTAAATGGCCTGGACCTTTAGGAGCAATCATTGCTATTGAAATATCTTCACGAGGCACAATCTCACCAAAATGTATATTAAATCCATGTGCAAAAAACAAAGTCGAGCTCTCTTTCATAAATGGGGCTATATCTTTTTCATATACATCCGCCATAAGTTGATCAGGCAATAAAAGCATTACGACGTCTGCATCCTTTGTAGCATTCTCAAGATTTTCTACTTTTAAACCCATTTTTTTTGCCCTTTCGAAAGAATTTGATTCCTCTCTTAGACCAACTGTTACATCAACACCTGAGTCATGTAGATTCAAAGCATGCGCATGGCCTTGACTACCAAATCCAATTACACTAACTTTTTTTGATTTAATAAGCTCAACATCAATTGAGTCATCATATATAATTTTTGCTGACATAACTTCTCCTATAATTTTGTTTGTATGGCTATTCTGCCACCTCTAATCATTTCAATTATCCCGAATGGCTTCAATAAATTTTCTAACTTATCAAGGTCTTTTGAAGAACCAGTCATTTCAAAAACTGCATAGTCTTGTCCGACATCTACTGATTTTGCTCCTGATAAGGATGCTTTTTCAATCACAGAAGTTTGAGTATCTTTGTTTATTGAAACCTTTAATAAAAGGACCTCAGATTCAATAGTATTATCAGGGTCAAGTTCAACAATCTTTATTACATTAATTAATTTGTTTAACTGTTTTTTGACTTGTTCAACTGATTCAAGTTCAGTAACAATTGTCATTTTTGATCTACCTTCAATATTTGTTGGTCCTACTGCTAAAGAGTTTATATTAAACCCTCTTCTAGATATCGTTGAGGCAACTCGAGCTAATACACCTGGTTTATCTTCAACGAGTACGCTTAATATTCTCTCACTCATAATTTCTTTAGATCATCCTCATTTAGAATAACAACATCGTTACTTCCTCCTGCTGGAACCATAGGGAAAACCATATCTTCTGGATCAACTATGCACTCTACAAGGACAGGTTTGTCATCAATTTCTAACATTTTTTCAAAAACTTTTTTTACATCAGATTTTTCAATCATTCTTAACCCTGTAGCCCCCATTGATTCTGCAAGGGCAACATAATCAGGTGTATGGTGTGTTAATTCTGATGCAGAGAATCTATTTTTATAAAATATTTTTTGCCATTGTCTAACCATTCCATGATTTCCATTGTTAAAGACAACAATTTTTATAGGAATATTTTCAGTTGAAGCGGTGATCAATTCTTGACATGTCATTTGGAAACATCCATCACCATCTAAAGCTAAAATTTGACGATCTGGATAGGCTGCTTTTGCACCAATAGCTGCAGGTAAGGAATAACCCATTGTTCCTAAACCACCAGAATTTAACCAGGTATTGGGGGACGTAAAATTCCAATGTTGTGATATCCACATTTGATGTTGACCAACCCCTGAAACAACAATTGCATCGTCGTCGGCTAGTTTTTGTAACTCTTCTAGTACAAAAGGAACTTTTAAAGGCCCTTTTTCTTCTTGATTATATGAAAGAGGATATTCCTTTTTCATTTGATTTAGTTCATCAAGCCAATCTGATGTATTTAAATCTGTATCAGCTAATTTTTCAATTAATCCAGTTATTACACTTTTTGCATCTCCAACTATTGGAACTTCAGGCTCTCTAATTTTTCCAATTTCTGCAGGATCAATATCTGCATGAATGACTTTTGCATTTTGAGCAAAGAATTTTGGATTTGCAGTAACTCTATCATCAAACCTCACACCAATAGCAATTAAGAGGTCTGATTTTTGAATTGATGTAGTCGCTGTATAGTTACCATGCATTCCAGGCATTTCAAAACATAGTTCATTTCCATCTGGGAATGCACCTCTTCCCATCAATGTTGTTACAACTGGAATTTTAAATTTCGTTGCCAGTTCAAATAGCTCTTGATTTGCTTTGGAATGAATAATTCCGCCACCTACATAAAGAATTGGTTTTTTTGATTGTTTTATTAATTCAGCCGCTTGACTAATCATTTTTGGATTTGGTTCTAATGTTGGCTTGTATCCTGGCATTTCTATTAATTTAGGTTCAATCCATTCAACTTTTTGATTTAATATGTCTTTTGGTATATCAACAAGAACAGGGCCAGGTCTTCCAGTCGTAGCAATATGTTTTGCTTCAAGTAACACTTGTGGAATCTCTTCTGCACTAGTTATCAAGTAGTTATGTTTTGTTGCAGCCATAGTTAATCCAACAGTGTACGCTTCCTGGAAAGCGTCATTACCAATTGCTTCGGAAGCTACCTGACCAGTTATTGCTAGAAGAGGAGTAGAGTCCATCAGTGCATTTGTAAGTGGGGTAATTAAGTTAGTCGCACCTGGGCCAGAAGTAGCAATTACAACTCCTAATTCACCTGTAGCTTGAGCATATCCCTCTGCCATATGTCCAGACCCTTGTTCATGTCTGGCCAAGATATGTCTTATTGGACTGTCATATAGCGGATCATAGGCAGGTAAAATTGCACCACCAGGTAAACCAAAAATAGTTGATATATTCATGTACTCTAAACTTCTTACGACAAGTTCAGCTCCACTTAATTTTTCTTCACTCATATCATTTCTTTCAAAAAAAAACCTCCCTATTTTGGGGAGGCGCTCAATACTAGTAAATGAGCGCTACATAAGCACTAATACTAGTAAAGAAATTAAATTTACACTTTTTTTCATTATGAATAACTATAGTTAAACCTTATAAAAATGAAAGACATAAATTTAATTAATTATTTAAATAAACAAAATATTGATGTTCCTGAATATATGAGTGTATCAACTGTGAGTTTGCCTTCACTTGTTAATAAATCAGAGGAAATAAAACACGTCAAAAATGAAAACAAACATGCTGACATGAAATTTACCTTTTCTAATCCTGATTATTCTGGGTTAGGAGATAAATTTAAGTGGGCAAAATCTTGTATTATTGTCAGTTTTAATTACGGGGAAAATTATAAAACAAGTATTGCTAGTCCTCTAGGTAAAGGTTCCGTTGCAAGATTCGCTGTTAAGGACTATTACGAGCCAATTAAACAATTTATTAATATTTTAAAGAATCATTTTGATGATTTAAATATAAAAACTCATGAATTTATCGACAATCCAAGTCACTATGACAGGATATTTTTTGAAAAGTCTGGAATGGGTTGGCAAGGTAAAAGTTCGATGATGTTAACTCCTACTGTGGGGCCATGGCAGTTAATTGGCAACTTATATGTTGAAAAAGATTTTAAATCACCAAGTGAAGCATCATATTCATGCGGCACCTGTAATATGTGTCAAATTTCATGCCCAACCGGTGCGATTGATAATGAATATCAAATTGATTCAAATAAGTGTATATCTTATTGGTTGCAATCTCCAAAAATAATTCCTCATGAAATAAGAATCAAAATTGCAAATAGGTTTTATGGATGTGATGACTGTCTTTTATCTTGTCCTCCAGGACAGAATAAATTAATCAATATTAATAGAACATTCGAAGTTGATCTTATTGAAATAATAAATATGGATAATTATGAACTAATTTCAAAATTCTCATGGTTTTACGTTCCAAAGAGAGATGCAGATTACTTGAAAAGAAATGCAATAATTGCACTTGCGAATAATCCTTTGCCAAACAGCTATGAGTTATTTAATGAACTGCTTTATTCAGATAGTGAAATAATAAGGTTATATTCTGTTTGGGCCTTATGGAGAATCGGTAGGTTAAATACAATAAACAAAGAATCATTCTATAAAAGAGAGGTTTCTCAAAAAGTTATTCATGAATTCGACCTTTTAATTAAGTGATTTTGTAGTATATTTTATCTATTCTTAATTTATGGTTAAATTTTCTGATGACGTAACACAAGGAGTTGAAAAATCTGCTGCACGAGCAATGCTCAGAGCCGTAGGTTTACAAGACGATGACTTCAATAAGTTTCAAGTTGGAATTGTCTCTGCTGGAAATGAAGTTACTCCATGTAATCTTACTGGACCAGAATTATCAATTCATGCAAAAGAGGGAGTAAATGGTACTGATTCAGCTGGATTGATTTTTTCTACAATAGCTGTCTCAGATGGAATATCAATGGGGCATGAGGGTATGAGGGCTTCATTGGTTTCAAGGGAAGTCATTGCAGATTCTGTAGAGTTGGTTATGCATGCAGAAAGATTTGATGGAATGGTAACAATTGCAGGTTGTGATAAATCACTACCAGGAATGTTAATGGCATCAGCAAGAATAAACAGACCAGCAATTTTTTTATATGGTGGAAGTAGCCTTCCCGGAGTGTACAAAGGAAAAGATATATCTATTGTAGATGTTTTTGAGGGAATTGGTGCATTTGAAAAGGGGATAATTAGCGAAGAAGAGTTATATGAAATAGAATGTAATGCCTGTCCAGGACAAGGCTCTTGCGCAGGAATGTTCACAGCTAACACAATGGCTTCCGTAGGAGAGGCTATTGGGATGAGTTTACCTGGTACTGCCTCAATCCCAGCTGAGGATCAAAGGTTAAGAACAGCAGCAAAAGAGTCAGGTTTGCAATTAAATTATTTATTAAAAGAAGACATAAAACCAAGAGATATAATGACCCTAGAGGCTTTTAAAAATGCAATAACAACAGTATTAGCCCTTGGAGGCAGCACAAACGCAGTATTGCATTTGTTAGCTATATCCTATGAAGCAAAAATTAATCTTGACCTAAATACGTTTGACGATCTTGGTAAATCAGTTCCACATCTTGCAGATATGAAACCGTTTGGAAAATATCATATGGTTGATCTAGACAAAATTGGAGGAGTTCCAGTAATATCTAAAATCCTTCTTGAGAATAAATTAATTAATCCAAACTGTTTAACGGTAACTGGAAAAACTGTTGGTGAAAATTTAGAAAATATTGATATTCCAAAAAATCAAGATGTAGTTTCGTTCCCAAACAATCCAATTTCAAAAGAAGGAGGAATAGCTATTTTAAATGGGACACTTTCACCAAATGGATCTGTTGTAAAGACAGCGGGTATTGAAGTGAACGAATTTTCTGGCCCTGCAAATGTTTTTGAAAGTGAACAAGATGCTTTAGATGCATTATTCAATAACAAGATTGAAAAAGGAGATGTCGTTGTAATTAGAAACGAGGGGCCGAAAGGTGGTCCAGGTATGAGAGAAATGCTTCAAATTACAGCTGCAATAAAAGGTGCAGGTCTTGGAAAAGATGTCTTGTTGATTACTGATGGTCGATTTTCGGGTGGAACTACTGGCTTATGTATTGGCCACGTAACACCAGAAAGTTTCGATCTAGGACCTATTGCAATATGTCAAAATGGTGATCTAATAAATTTAAATTTATCAAAAAGAGAGTTGAACTTGGAATTGACAGAATCTGAAATTAAAAGAAGGCTTGAGTCCTATAAACTTCCTGAACCAAGATACAAATCTGGAGTTTTAAGTAAATACTCTAAATTAGTTTCAGGAGCTGATTCAGGAGCGGTTACCTCATAAATTAATAATGATTTTTATATCAGATATACATCATGGATTAGATTCCTTAAATACATTGCCGAAAGACAAAGGACCATTGGTAATTTTGGGTGATTTAATCAACTGGATAGATTACAGAAATGGAGAGGGTATCGCAAAAGATGTCTTTGGTGAAGAAAATGTAAATGAGTTAATAAAGCTCAGAAAAAAACATGATTTTTCAAAGAGAAAAAAAATGTGGGAACAATTATTTTCAGAAGATAGGGAATTAAAACAGCAAAAAATACAAGATTCAATATACAAGCAGTATGAAGATGTATTTAAGTTACTCAAAAATTTTGAAGTATTTTTGATACCCGGCAATGTAGATAGTCTTGAAATACTTGAAGAAACTAAAACAAAAAATGTTACAAATATTGACGGGAAAGTCCTTGATTATAAAAACATAAAACTTGGTTTTGCTGGTGGAGGAGTTCCAACACCAATAAATGCAAGAGGAGAAATTTCAGAAGAAGAGTTTAAAACTAAATTAGAAAAATTAGGAAATGTAGACATTATATGTACTCATGCACCTCCTTTTATTGATGAATTGATAACGGATGTTATTACAAATAAAAAAGAACAAGGGTGGGAAAGTTTAAAGACATTTATAGAAGACAAAAAGCCAAAATTTTCATTATTTGGAGACGTACATCAACCAAAAGCATATGAATGGATACTTGGAAGTACAAAATGTATAAATATTGGATATTTTCGTTCAACTAGTAGCTATTTAGATTTAGAATCATTAAAAATATGAAGGTTTTAGCATTCGATGTTGGTGGAACCACAATTAAAGGTGGACTTGTCGATGAAAAACTTAAAATTCATGAAAAATTTATAGAAGATACCCCAAAAAGAGAAGATACTTTCATTTCATTAATTGAAGAAATCCATGATAGATTCTCTGATGAAACTCATAAAGTTTCACTCGGCATGCCAGGTTTTGTAGATAACGATAATCATATTTTTAAATATGGTACAAATATGAAATTTTCTATCGATTTTAAAAAACTTGGATTTGCTAAAGAGAAAAAAATTTACTTAGAGAATGATGGAAACTTAGCTGCATATTCTGAATATTTATCACATTTCAAAAATGATTATAAAAATTTGATAATGCTTACATTTGGTACTGGAGTAGGAGGGGGGATAATTTATAATTCAAAAATATTTAAAGGCAGTGGAAATGCGGGTGAAATAGGACGTATCTTGATTAATGAAAAATCCTATTTAGAAGATGTAATATCTGCAAAAGCTTGGACAAAAAAGTGTCAGGAATTATACGAAATAAACAAAGAAACAAAATTATCTAATATTTTTTATGAAGAAAAAGTTGGCTCTCTATTATTTGATCGATCAATTGATCTTGAAGATTACGAAAAGTATGCAAGAGATGAAATAATACAAAATACTTCAAATGCTTTAATTTCCTTATTTGAACTGTTCGATAATGATATATTTGTTATTGGTGGCAGCATGACTAAAAGCCCATATGATTTTCTTCCATTACTAAATGAGTACATCAGTAAAAACTTTGAATTCCCAAACAGAAATTTTCCAAAAATTAAATTAAGCAAAGCCCGTGAAGATTCAGGGATGTTAGGTGCAGCACTATTAGCTTTAAATAGTGAATAATAACTCAATACTTTTAAATGGTTCTTTCTTTGAGGAGGAATACCAAAAAAAAATTGATAAATTAAATAATTTAGAAATCAAAACAGTCTATGTTTTTGATCACAGCATAAATCCAGAGATAAAGATACTTCCTGTTTACAAAATAATGGATGCATTATCGAAATTAGATAAATATGAAAGAAATTTCAAAATAGGGTCAATGGTATTAAATATTAGAAAAAGAGAAATAAATGAGTTAATGGAAAATTATTTAAATCCGCTTATGGAAATTAAAAATTTTAATCTCGGTATTGGCATTGGTGATGATAAATATGAAATTCAAAAAGATATTTATGACAATAATATTGAAGAAGTCATCAAAAAAATAATTGCCAATAAAAATTATGAAGAGAATAACGTAAATTTAGTTATTGGTGGTTCATCACAAAAATTAAATGCCCTAGCCCTTAAATATGGTTTAGGGACCAACCAATGGGAGGGAGACATAATTAATCTAATAAAAAAAATAGAAGTTCATTCTAAAGCTAAATCAAAAAAATTGAACGTAAGTTATTGCACAAGGGATCTCAGCTTCGATGGTAAAACAATTAGTCAAGAAAACTTTGAAATAATTTATGTACTATCTGAAAAAAAATCATTTAATAAACAAATTGATGAGATTGAGAAACAGTGCTTGAATTAAAAAATGATTGACATAAGGTCTGATACCGTAACTAAGCCCTCAAAAGAGATGCTTGAACATATAATTACAGCAGAAGTTGGAGACGATGAGTATAAAGAAGATCCAACAGTTAATGAACTTGAAGAATTTACTGCAAACCTTCTTGGGTTTGAAGCTGGCTTATTTGTTTCATCTGGTCTTATGGGTAATCAAATATCTTTACTTAACCATACCAACCCAGGTGATGAGGTAATTACAACATCTGATTCTCACATTCAAAACTATGAACATGGTGCAGCATCATTTTTGTCAAGAATTCAATTTAGAAATGTTCAGCATAAAGATGGCAATTTAGATTTAGAGGACTTAGATACTCAAATTAAAAAATCTTTTTATCATAAACCAAATATATCTACCGTCGCAATTGAGAATACTCATTTATCATCAGGGGGATCAATCATTCCTTTTGAGGATATACAAAAACTATATGAGTACACTTCCTCTAATAATTTAAAACTTCACGTAGATGGTGCTCGTGTTTGGCATGCAATTTTAGAAAATGATACAAAATCTAATTATGGAGAGTACTGTGACAGTTTAACTTTTTGCTTTTCAAAAGGACTTGGAGCTCCAATAGGCTCAATACTTCTTGGAACAAAAAGTTTTATAAATGATTCCCGTGAATATAGAAAAAAGATAGGAGGGGGGATGAGGCAAGTTGGAATAATTGCATCTGCTGCTAAATTTGCATTAATTAATCGTGAAAATCTATTAGACGATCACAAAAAAGCTAGAAAAATCTATGATGAATTAACAATTAACAAAGATAAGGTTAATGGTTTGGATTCAGTTGTTTATAAAGGGACAAATATGGTCTTATTAGAATTTGTATCTCTTGAAAATTCAGATAAGTTCTTAGAAAGGTTATTGGAAAGCAAAATTAAAGCAGGATATCTGAGAGAAAAAGTTGTTAGGTTTGTTTTACATAAGGATATTGATTCGAAAAATATAAAAGAAATAATTAGAGTAATTCAATCTTTTTCATAGTAATTATCATCATTCCATTCTGTAATTGATTTTTCGGACAATCTAACAAGTGTAAAAACACCACCTACCATAACGACATTTGTTATAAAAATGTTAATAAAAATTGTAGTTTGACAGTTTTGTGAACAAAAAGTGATACCCAATACGTAACCTATATAAATAGACAAAAGAATTACTACAAAATATACAATAAATTTAAATTTTTTACTAAATACCATACGCATGAGTATTGTAATATAAGATGAATTTTGTAAATCCATGGTTATCGTTATTTAGTTTTGTATATTTCATCGCTGCAGGGTTTCTATCTTTTCTTGGAAGTAAGTATTTAGTTTTATATTATCTTGAAAAAGTAAACTCAAAAATATTAAGAACAATAGAACCATTGGTTGGTGTAATTAGTTTTTGCTCATTTTTTGGAATTTTTCTAATAATACTTTATAATATACTTACCTAGACGGGGTTAGTATATTTTTGTAGAGTATCATTTTTAATATATTGTAATTCACAATGGCCCGGTTTATCTTGGTTAAATTTCTTAGACTTTAATTTGTAAAACATGAACGATCTAATTGTGTCCTGATGTGTTACAAATAATGTATGCTTATTATTGTTGTACAACTCCTCAACTCTTTGAAATGTTTCAAAAAAAGTTTCACTGGTACTAAGTTCAGTAGGATCATCGTTGTAGATTAAATATTCATTAGTTTCAGTAATTTCATCAAATGTATAACCTTTCCAATTTAACAATCCATCCCATTCCGTTATCTTCTCAGATATAGAAAATTCCATTTTTAATTTATTGCTAACTATTTCAGATGTCTGTCTAGCTCTGAGGAGTGGTGAGGAAATGATTTGTTCTATTTTAAAGTCTTTTGATAAAACTTCAGCAGAATGTTCAGCTTGAGACTTTCCGAGTTTTGAAAGTTCATAGCCAGGTATATTGTAATATAAAATATTTTTAGGATTTTTAACTTCTCCATGCCTTAAAAATATATTCATCTTAATTACAGAGTAGTTTCAGAATATATTAAAATCTTCATATGGGTTTGAATAAAAAAGAAGAAGAAATATTAAAGCAAATAGAATTGGGTCTATCTAAAGATGATCCAAAACTTGAGAAAGCTGTTGAGAATTTAACATTGTCAAATTTTTCAAGAGCTAGAATATCAATTTCATTCATAACTTTTATTCTTGGATTTTTCACAATGATTGGAACTTATACAATACAAGCTGCATTTGCAGTTGTTGGATTTGTTGTAATGGCTCTGTCAGGATATGTTTTTGTCACCAACACTAGATCGCTACTGAATGCTGAAAATATTCAGGAGTGGAATTTTAAACAAATCTATAAATTGGTAAGAAACAAAGATACCTCTAGACAAAACAAATAGTATTAATTAAATTAAATAATACGTCTGATTTTAATAAGGAGTAAGGGATTGAAGAAAGACGCGTTTACATCTAAACAAGCATGCTATTTATCAGGATGCACATCTCATCAACTAAGGTATTGGGACAAAGTTAAATTAGTTTCTCCAAGTATTCAGTCTTCTTTCGGTAAGCCAGGAGTTCCAAAACTATATTCATTCAGAGATATAGTTTCACTTAAAGTAATCAAAACATTATTAGATAATGGAATGAGTATTCAAAGAGTAAGGCGTGCATGGAGGTATTTAACTAGAAATGGTGATTTACAAGATCAGTTATCAAAAACAAAGCTTATTTCTGACGGAGAAACAATTTATTCAGTCGAGGAAAAAGAAGTTTTTGACGCTCTAAAGCAAGGTCAATTGGCATTCTTTGAAACTATTGATTTTGTTGCTAAAGAAGTTGAAGAAGACATTTCGAAGTTCGAGCTTGATAAAGAGAGATTCTTAAATCTTTTAACAAGAGTTGAAGATGATATCCAATCTCAACAGTTACAAGCGTAATAACTTTTTCTCTTCTAAAATCTAATTATGAATAATTTTGAAAATCATAGAACATTGATACTTAATGCAACTTATCAGCCACTTTCTATTGCATCAGCCAAGAGATCAATATCACTTTTACTATCCAACAAAATAAATGTCATAAAAAATTCAAATTTTGAAATAAGATCTGAGTCATCAACAATCACTATTCCAAAAGTTGCTGCATTGAACTATTACGTAAAAGCACCATATGCTAGAAGAGTTGCATTAAATCGCGAGAATATTTTTATACGAGACAAATATATTTGTCAATATTGTGGTAACCAAGCAGAGTCAATTGATCATATAATTCCAAAATCAAAAGGGGGACAACATGAATGGCAGAATGTTGTTGCATGTTGTAAAAAATGTAACCTTATAAAAGCAGATAAGTATTTAAATCAAACAATATTAAAGCTAGTTCAAGCACCTTTAAAGCCAGAAGGTAATTTTTGGATTAAAACAATTATTGGCTCTAACCCTGATCCGGAGTGGAAAGAATTTCTCATATCAGCATAAAAAATTTTTATTGAATTGTGTTGCAAAGTGTCATATAGTGTCATATAATGACACAAAGTGGTTCAAGGCACGAAAGGCGGATAAAAGTGTTCCTTGGTGAGTATCAACACACAATGGACTCGAAGGGTAGAGTAGTTATTCCATCGAAGTTTAGAAGAGAGCTCCAACAGGGCTGTGTAGTCACCAAGGGACAAGATAACTGTCTGCAGATACTTACAAAGAAAAGTTGGTCGCTTCTTTCAGAAAGAATGGCTGACCTTCCTGTAACTGAAAAATCATCACGTCAACTAAGAAGAGCTATATTTAGTGGTGCTGTTGACTCAAAACTTGATTCAGCTGGAAGGATTCAAATTCCTGAGAACTTAAGAGATTACAGCAGTATTCCAATTAATGGCGACGTTACTGTTACAGGTACAGGAAACACAATTGAAATTTGGTCTTCGAAAGTTTGGAAAAAAATTCAAAATGAAGCAGATCATGAATTTGCAAATATTAACGAAGTGAAAGGATAAGTTCATAGCCAGCTCTCTAGACAACTAAATTGGAACACCCTTACTCCGCCCAACTTTCCAATTGGTGCCAGTTCTAGAGAGCTGGGTATGAACAGTAACAGGGTTGGGTACATTCCACATGTTGGCGTAATGAAAGAAGAAATTTCTTCTTTACTAAAAGATGTTCCAGAGGGTTATTTTATTGATGCAACTTATGGCGATGGCTCTCATTTCGAATTTATTGATTCAGAAAAAAAATTAACTGCGATTGGTTTTGACCGTGATTATGATTCGATTGCAAATAAAAAGAATAACCACAATGTAGTTCAGTTAAACTTTTCAGAAATCCAAGATTATTTAGAAAAGAATTCATTTACTCCAATAAGTGGAATTCTTTATGACCTTGGAGTTTCAAGTCATCAAATAGATACACCATCTAGAGGGTTTTCATATTCAATTAATTCTGATTTAGATATGAGAATGAATCAACAAGAATCTTTAACTGCTGAAAATATATTGAATTCATTTTCTTATGAAGAATTAAAGCTAATTTTTCAAAATTATGGAGAGGAAAGATATTCCAGTTCAATTGCAAAAAAAATAGTAGATAATCGGCCAATTTACAAAACAAAGGATTTGGTAAAACTAATTAAAGATTCTTTGCCAAAACAGAATCCCATTTATATTGAAAAAAGTATTCGAAGAATTTTTCAAGCGATAAGAATTCAAGTTAATGACGAGTTAGATGAGTTAAGAAAGTCATTAACCAGTATAAAAGATGTAATTTCAAAAAATGGAGTGATAGTTTGCATTTCTTATCATTCCCTTGAAGATAAAATTGTTAAAAATTTTATGAACGAGTTAACCATTGGTTGTACTTGTGACCCTTCAATTGCAATATGTGTTTGTAACAATGTAGAAAGTTTTAAATTTCCAAACAAAAAAAAATATTACCCCAGCAATAAAGAAATAGAAACTAATTCAAGAGCAAAATCTGCAACGTTAAGGTACGTGATTAAATTATGAGAAAAAAATATATTTTTCGTTTAATATATTCACTCTTATCAATATCTGTTATTTTTTCACTTTTTATAAATATAAAAATGAATGAAATTTCAAATGAACTTTCATCAATTAACGCTGAAATTGTAGAACTCGAACGCTCTAGAGCAAATATAAATGTTGAATACATAAAGAAATACTCGTTTGAAAATATTGAAAATTTATCAAAATTAAATTCATATGTCAGGTTAAGGGTTAATAACTTTAACCTAGATCTTGAAACCCCATACAAACTTAATGACATTGAAGAAATGAGTCCTACTGTAATGGGTTTTAGTAGATGAGATTTAGTAGAAATAGACTGAAATTAAATTTTTTATTCTTAACGATATTTTCTTTTGTATTGTTTGGCTCATTTCTATTTATTCAAAAAGTATATTCTTTACAATTTATCGAATCTGATCACTTTCAAGATCAAGCGTTATCTTACAGGGAAAGGGTAGAAGTTCTAGAAGCAAAAAGGGGAACAATATATGATAAACATTTTAACGTACTGGCCAGTAGCATCCAATCCTACAATGTAGCGATTAGACCAAATGAGATTAACGATTTAGGCCTTATTAAAGTATTGTCCCCAATATTAGGAATTGATGAGAATAAAATTTTAAATGAAATTACAGAAAATTCTCGCTTTTTTTATCTTAAACGTAATGTTGATTTTGAAACTGGTCAAAAAATTAAGTCTTGGAATTATAAAGGTGTACATTTAGAGCAGTCAAATAAAAGAAATGTTTATGATGAATCAACATCCAATCTAATAGGACTAGTTGATCCAGATGGAAATGGAATAGAGGGACTTGAACTATATTTTGATAATTTTCTTCAAGGACAGAATGGAGAATTAAGGTATGAATCAGCACCAAATGGAGCAATAATTCCACAAGGTGATATTAAGACAATTCAACCAAAACATGGAGAAGATTTAGTACTTGCTATCGACTCTGAATTACAATATTTGACGGAAAATCTCTGCAATGATGCATTACTCGATACAGGAGCTTTTAAGTGTTCAGTTGTTTTTGCAAATTCTTTAACAGGCGAAGTTCTTATTTCTTCAGAGACATCATCCTCAGATAATAAATATTTTGATATTGACCTTATAAGTGCAAGAGCAAACTACGAACCTGGTTCAGCACTTAAAATATTTACCATAGGATCATTAATAGAATCGGATATCGTTGATGAGAATAATTCATACTTAGTCGAAGATGAGATAGAAATTATCGATGGATCATGTGATGATAATTATGAAGGATTTAAAGGATGCTTCAAAGATTTTTTAAAGCATGAACCACTAAATCTTACTGTTGAAGAAATTATAGAAAGATCTTCGAATGTAGGAACTATAAAAATTGTTAACAATTCTAATATTGACAATGTTGAGGAATTTTTGAAAAAATTTGGGTTTGGTTCTAGAACAGGTGTAGAGCTATCTGGAGAATCTAAAGGATCATTTACAGAATATAACTCATGTAAAACCTGTCTTAGTTCTCTCTCAATAGGTTATTCTATAAACACAACTCAATATCAAATGGTCAAGGGATATAGCATAATTGCGAATGGTGGTAAAGATATTCAACTATCTTTATTGAGAAATTTAGATCAGAATGTAAATCAAAAATCAATCATTTCTAATGATTTGTCCAACAGATTGAAAAAATTACTTATTAACGTTGTTGAGGGAGACAATGGAACAGGTAAGTCTTTAAGAATGAGTGGTTATGTAATAGGTGGTAAAACAGGAACTAGCCGGACATATCTGGAGGGAATTGGATACTCAGATAAACGCTTTAATACATCGTTTACTGGATTTATAGAGACTAATGAAGGACCAATAGTTGGATCAGTAATTTTATGGGGCGCACTAGGCTCTCCGATTTCAGAGTATGTAACAGGTGGCTCTACAGCTGCACCAATATTTAAGAATATTGTAAGAAACCTAGTACCGGATAAATAAAATGAGTGAACTTAATTTGTCAGAATTAAAATTTACTGAAATTGATATTAAAAATTTTGTTAACAGCTCATTAGATGTTGAGGAAGGGTCAGTACTATTTATTAATCATGACGATAAAGATAAGTTAGACAAATATGTAGACGAGTCCTTAAAGAAGAAAGTGAAGCTAGTCATTACATCTTTAAATTGCAGTTTGAATGATGATAAAGTAATTAAAGCAAAAAATTATAGTGAAGTTTTTCTTGATTCATACAATTACCTATGTAATGACTATGAATCAAAAAAGTACTTTGGCATTACAGGAACAAATGGTAAAACAACAACAGGAGCTTATCTTAAAGAATTACTTGGTCCGGAAAGTTTATTTATTGGAACTAATGAAAACGAATTATTTTCTGAAATAACAAATGAAAAACACTTAACCTCACCTAAATTATTTAATATTCTTAAATTACTCGGAAAGTCAGATTTTAAAAAATACAATAATATAATTCTTGAAGCTTCATCACATGCTTTAGATCAAGATAGATTTAACGGCATTAGATTTAATACCTCAGGTTTTACAAATCTATCTCAAGATCATTTTGATTACCATACAAATATTGAAAATTACTTTTTTTCAAAATTAAAGTTATTCTCAAACCAGCTATCAGATAAGTATGTATATATAGACAATGAATGGGGTAATAAAGTTGCCCAAAATTCATCTTTGCCATCTTTTAAAATAAGCTCAGACACTCAAGCAGATTTACAAATATTAGAGAAAAAGACATACCCAAAAACTAGTTTGAAAATAGAAATTAATAAAAAAATATACGATTTTGAATTAGATATCGTTGGTCCAAATTTTTATCAAAATTTTTTACTTGCTTTTTCTATGGCATATTATTCAAAAATAAAAAATGTAGACCAAATCATAGAAAATATTTCGAATCTGAAAAACCCAAAAGGAAGATTTGATTTAATTAATTTCAAAACTAATAAAATAATTGTAGATTACGCTCACACTCCTGAATCAATTTCCCAAGTTATTAAATATGTGAATCCTTATTTTTCTGAGGTTGTTGTTTTGTTTGGGGCTGGAGGTAATAGAGATAAAGAAAAAAGAAAACTTATGGGAACTGCTTCCCAGTTGGCAGACAGTGTAATAGTAACGAATGATAATCCAAGAAATGAAGATCCTATTCAGATATCAAATGATATTTTAAAAGGATGCGATTTATCTAAAACTACTGTAATTCTTGATAGAAAAGAAGCAATAACTTCTGCAATTAATGAGCTCAAGGAAAACTCAGTTTTATTAGTATTAGGTAAAGGGCATGAAATGTATCAAGAAATAAACAATTCACATATTCCTTTTAATGATAACGATTTCATTAATGAGACCATTGGAGGCTTAATTTGATTGCAATAATTGTATCTGGTGCAATTTCTTTCTTGTTCGTAATTTTGTCAACATCCATAGGAGTTAACTATTTTAAATCTAGAAATATTGGTCAACCAATTCAAGAGGAAGTGGTTTTTCATGACCATAAAAAAGGTACGCCAACAATGGGAGGTGTATTTATTATTTTAGGAACTTATGCGGGATATGTTCTGTCACATATTAATTTTTGGACAATTGGTCAGGGTTTTAAGATTGAATTGATATCAATTAATCCAGTAATTTTTAATCTACTTTTATTCGGTACACTCATGGCTTCAGTTGGATTAATTGATGATCTTTTAAAAGTTAGAAAAAATAGAAATTTAGGCCTTAGAGCCAGAAATAAAATATTTTTACAAATATTGGTAGGTTCTTTTGTAAGTTTATATTTTTACTATCTAGATTACTCATCAACATTTTATTTTTTCAGCGGTTTTGGTTTTGAAGTTGGATTTTTAAAGTGGATCCTTATAGTCTTTCTAATTGTAGGTATTACTAATTCAACAAATCTTACAGATGGTTTAGATGGTCTTGTAGCAGGTTCATCCTCAGTTTCTTTTGGAGGAATTTTAATTATTGCTTTTTGGATTTTTAGGCATCCAGATTATTACATAAATTTTATGAATAATGAAATGGTTGGTCTTGAGCTATCTACACTTATATCTGCTTTAGCTGGTTCTACTCTTGGTTTTTTATGGTGGAATACAAATCCTGCAAAAATAATCATGGGAGACGTAGGGTCTCATTTTATTGGTGCTATGTTTCCGATAATTTTAATATCGCTAGGTGCGGATGGCCTAATTTTCTTTTTTTGCTTCCTTTATATATTTGAGGCCTTATCTGTCATCCTTCAGGTATCTTCTTATAAATTGAAACAAAAAAGAATTTTTAAAATGACACCAATTCATCATCATTTTGAAATGAGTAATTGGGCAGAGACAACAATTATTGTTAGGTTTTGGATAATCAACGGAATTTTCATCGTAATGGGGCTTGGTCTATTTTATGGAGACTGGGTATTGTTTGGAAATTAAGTGAAGTCTTTAATTCTTGGATATGGCAATACAGGTCAATCTGTCAAAAAATATTTTGACACTACATCCAAAGATTATTTAATTCATGATGACAATCTAGATTTATTAAAAGATATTGGGGAAGAACTAGTTTTTAGAGATTCACATTTAGAGCAAGTTGATCAAATAGTCGTCTCTCCTGGAATAAAACCAGATCATAAATTACTTAAAGACTTTCCTGAAAATAAAGTAATTACTGATATTGATTTATTCTCAAATGAATTCAAAGGTACTTTTATAGGCGTTACTGGAACAAACGGTAAAACAACTTTTGTTAATTTATTATCAAATTTTTTAAATGAAAATGGAATTGAATCTATTGCATGCGGAAATGTAGGTGTTTCGCCACTTGAATTTGAATCAAATCAAAAAATTTATGCAATTGTTGAACTTTCAAGTTTTCAACTTTTTTATTCAAAAAATTTAAAGTTAGACTTTGGTGTATTTATAAATTTTCACTCTGATCATCTTGATTGGCATAAGGACCTTGAAGAATATAAAAGTTCAAAAATGAAATTATTAAAATTTTTGGAATCAAAAAATAATCTTATTGTTGGAACAAATACAGTATCTAGTGTAAAACTTGAAAATATAATAGGAATTCCCTCAGAAGAAAAATCAAACAAAGATATAACTAAAAAGTTTGATCTCAAATTATCAAATTATCCAATTGATACCTCTATTGCATTCATTAAATTAATTGATAAATTAAATCTCAATATAGAAAATGCTTATAAATTTTTGAAAAATAAGTCAACTACAGAACATCGTTTTGAAAAAGTTGAAATTATCAATGGAACAAGATTTATAAATGACTCTAAATCTACAAATTTTCACTCTGTATCCTCAGCAAGTGAAAGAGTAAAAAACGCATTACTTATTATGCATGGAATTACAAAAAATATTCCTACAAGTGAACTTCAACTATCAAATGAAATAAAAAAAATAATTATTCCCAATGATATGAATTTGGATCACAATTTATTTCATTGTGAAGTACAAGTTATTAAATCAATTTTTGAATTAGAAGATATTTTAAAAAAGGATTTTCAAAGATTTGAAACCGTTTTGTTTTCTTGTGGAGGCTCGAGTTTTAATGATTTTGAAAATTATATTGAAAGAGGAGAATTTTTTAAATCAATAGTGATGAATTTAAAAGGTGGACAAAATTGAGATTTTCTTATTTATTTTTTCAAAGATTAAATTTATTCTCTATATGGTTTCTTGTAACTTTTGGTGTTTTAGTGAATATTTCAGCTTCATCTGTACAAGGAATGAATCAATACAACGATAATTTTTACTTTATAAAAAGACATATTGCTGCGGTTTTACTTGGAATTGTAATATTCAATATTGGGAAAAAAATAAATATTTCAATTCAGGAAAAATTAATAAATCTTTCAGTTGTATTTGTAACAACATCACTTTTTTTTGTTTTAACTTATGGAATAGTTAGAGGAGGAAGTCGAAGATGGGTTGACTTAGGAATAATCAATTTTCAACCAAGTGAATTAGCTAAACCATTAATTATTTTGTGGATAGCTTATCAATTATCAAACCTTGATTCAAAATATAGTGATTTATTTTATTTAAAAAGAGCAATGTTCCTACCTTTAATGTGTTGTCTTTTTATTTACCTTCAACCTGATTACGGAACAACACTAACTATATTTGGAATAGTTTTAGCACAAATTTTGTTCTCAAAAATTAATTTAAAGTTTCCTGTCGGTATTTTGTCACTATCTGTAGTTCCACTATATTTTCTTGCAATTTCAGGGAACTATCGATGGAATAGAATTTTAACCTGGATAAATAAAGATTGTGATAATGGCATAGATTTATTAGGTGATTGCTTTCAATTAAATCAAAGCAGAATAGCTATAAGTTCTGGAGGGATGTTTGGCTTAGGACCTGGAACATCTCGCGCTAGATGGGGAATGCTTCCTAATTCTCATACAGATTTTATTGCATCCATTATTGGTGAGGAATATGGATTTGTAGGATTAGTAATTTTTATAATTATTCTAGGCATTTTAATTATCTCATTGTTTGGATTGGCAATATCAACAGAAAGTGAATTTAAAAAACTTGTATTTTCTGGATTAGGAGCATGGGTCTTAATACAAGTTGTAATTAATCTTGGAGGTGCGGTTGGTTTACTACCAATTACAGGTATTGTCTTACCATTTATTTCTTACGGGAGTAGTGCCATGGTGGCTTTGTTCGGCGGTTTAGCAATTGGTTATTCAAAATTATGAAACAAAATACAATAGTCTTTTTTTGTGTTGGCACTGGGGGACATGTATTACCCGTTATTAATTTGATTGATGATTTACGTCAAAGAGGGATAGAAAAAAGAAAAATAGAGGTAGTAACAGATAAAAGAGGATCTCAATATTTTAAAGATAGAGATATAGATGTTCATTCAATAGACATATATAGATCAAAGACAGGCATAGTTGGTTATATGCTAAATATCCTAAAAATAATAAAATCTATTCGACTTATTGAAAAGAAAATAGATTTAAAGAATTGCGGAATCTTATTTACAACTGGATCTTATATTGCACCTCTTGCTGGGTATTTGAGCTGGAGACATAAAGTAAAATTCTTTATTCAAGAACAAAATATTTATGCTGGACTTGGTAATAAAATTGCTTCCTATTTAAAAAGTGATAAATTTACTTCCTATCCAAACACAATAAATATAAACCAAACAAATTTAGACAACACTGGACCAATTGTTGATAAAAAAATTCAAAATAAAAAATCAATTAATAATAAAGAAATAACAATCGGAGTACAAGGTGGAAGCCAAGGGTCTGAAGAAATAAACTCTTTGATATACAAATATTTAGGCAACAACACTTTAAAAAATATAAAGATAATCCACATCGTTGGTCCAAATAATTTTGATAATTCAAAAAAATTCGAAAATTATAAGCAAATAGAGTTTATAAAAGACATGACCGATTTTTATTCTTCAATTGACCTTCAAGTCTCTAGAGCGGGAGGAGGAGTATTAGAAGCTGTATTAATAAATATTCCTTTACTACTTATTCCATACAAGCATGGCACAACATCTACCCACCAGTCAATGAACGCAGAGTATTTAGTTAAGTCAAAATTTGCTAAATTGTGTCCAAATTATGAAAGTTTAGAATATGAATTTAAGAAATTAGAACAACTTGATAAAAGTCTATTTTCACCAAATTCTCTAAATCCCTCATTATATACTTTTGAAATTTCCTCAGTCTCTCGGCCTTTAATTACTGGTAGAAGTCTTGCATTATATTTTTTAACTTCATCACTTATTTCATTAAGCATAGTTACATCCATACAGTGCTCTCCTGTCTCAGTGAAGTTTTGTCTCTTCTGTATGAATGAAACATTGTATCTCCTATTGTGCACTCATTAGCTATTTCTAACTCAATATTGTTTTTATTACAGAACAAAATTATGTCCCCACTTAAATTTAAAAATTTTTTTTCTTCTCTTTCAACAGTGTAATCTTTAAACTTTTGGCTCAAATCATCTTGAATTTCATAGCAACATGATTTTGCGTGAGGTCCAATTGATACTTTCAACTTATTTTTATCAAAATTTTTGATTGCATTATAAAATATTTTATTTTCTACACCTTTCCATCCAGCATGAATAATTCCTATTCTTGTATTGTCTGATATAACAACAGGCATGCAATCTGCTGTTGAAACAACTAGTAATAGATTCTTTTTTGTTGTAATTAAAGCATCGGCATCATAAACTCCGCTTCGCTCAATTTCTAAAACTACGTTGCTATGAGTTTGATTCATTGAAGCAACCTCACTAAAGCTGGCTATATCTTTATTGTCTGATTTGTTATAAAAAGTTGCTTTAGATATTAATTTAGACTTAATCATCCTCTGATGAAATCAGGGAGATTATCTCCTCCGTTTTCATCAAAGTCAGATGACACTCTTCTGTTTGGTCTTTGCCCAAATCCTGCAGCAACAACTGTTACTTCTACAGCGTCACCTAAAGAATCGTCAACAAGATGTCCGAATATAATTTCTGCATTATCATCTGCTCTTTCGGTAATTACTCTTGCTGCTTCATTTACTTCTTGAAGTTTTAGATCCTCAGATCCAGCAATTGTTATTAGAACACCCTCAGCTCCGTCCATATTTGCTTCTAATAATGGTGAAGAAATAGCTGCTTGTGCGGCATTAGGAGCTCTTTGTTCTCCAGTAGACCTTCCAATTCCAAGTACGGCATTACCAGCATCTTTTAATATTGTTTTTACATCGGCAAAGTCAACATTTATTATTCCAGGGTTTGTTATTAAACCTGTAATACCTCTTACGCCATTTGCAAGTATCTCATCAGATTTGAGATAAGCTTCACTTATTTTGATATCTTTATCACTAATTTGTAAAAGTCGATCATTAGGAATAACAATTAATGTATCAACTACATCTCTAAGTGCTTGTATTCCTTCTTCAGCTTGAACTGATCTCCTTCTACCTTCAAAACCAAATGGTCTTGTAACAACACCTACAGTTAAAGCTCCCATCTCATGAGCTATGTTTGCTAATATGGGTGATGCACCTGTTCCAGTTCCACCACCTTCACCTGCAGCGATGAAAACCATGTCTGCACCTTTTAAAGCTTCATTTATAAGTTCTTCAGAATCTACTGCTGCTTGTCTTCCTACTTCTGGATTTGCACCAGCACCTAGACCTCTAGTTGATTTTCGACCGAGATCTAATTTTAAATCGGCTTTTGAACCAAGTAAGCTTTGGGCATCTGTATTACAAGCTACAAAATCAACACCTTTAATACCCATTTTTATCATTCTGTTAACAGCGTTGGTTCCACCGCCACCAACTCCAACAACTTTTATAACTGCTGCATAGTTTCTAGGTCTCATGTTTAAGTTAACTCCTTTTTGCTTAGAACTTTTTTTAACTGCAGTTTTTTTAGACTTAGTTTTACCTGCAGCCTTTTTTGCTTTGGGTTTGGTTACCCTAGCTTTAGATTTTGTTTGTTTTTTTGTTGCCATAATTTTTCCTTATGTTGTAGATTATCAATAATTTAAGTATATCCAAAACTTTTTTTAATTTTTATCTAGATGTAAAGTATAGATTTAGATTTTAACAACTAAGTATAGTTTCAATGTCTTCACTGTTTGAATCGATGATGGTCACTTCCCCATCACAATTATCTTCTTCTAATATGTATCCAACAACAGATCCTTTTTTTGAAAGGTCAACTGGTCGACCAATATTAAGTGCGGTGTTTTTGTATGATCCGGTAAGATCAATTCCATCATATAGCATCTTTAAATCTTGAATTGATATTTCATACTTATTTACTGTTAAGATCAGGGAAATTATTTCACTATAAAATCCGTCTGGTACAGGTCCATTTGTAATTGTTAAACGCGGTAATCGGTTATTTGATTCTGCGAGTTCTGTATATAAATTTTTATATAAGATGACTTCTTTTGGGTTCGTGTCTCTTAGATCGCTGATAACGATAATTTTTTCATGGATAACAATATCTATAAATATAAGATTTGGAAGTTGTTTACTTATTACTAAGCTTTCAACACTTAAATTGTCTTCATAAAATTGACCAAAATCAGATTCATTAATGAACCAAATTGATTTACCTTTAACGAAGTCAAAAGAACTGTAATTTAAGTCAATATTTTTTTCAAAA
>JAOOBM010000007.1:0-27168 GCA_028404505.1 Acidimicrobiaceae bacterium | reverse complement strand
ATCTTGCATATTTATTTATGGCGTTTCTTTAGTGTATGTCTCATTTTCTGTACTTAGTGTATATGACTTTGCCACCGGAGTGGGATTTGTTGGAGCAGATTCGGTGCCATTGACAACTAAATTAGGTGTAGTTCTTATCTTTATTGGGCTATTATTCAAAATTGCTGCAGCCCCTTTTCAGTCATGGGCACCAGATGTTTATCAAGGATCACCAACTGGATATGTTGGTTATATGGCTTCAATAGCTAAAGCCTCGGCATTTATTGTAATTGCTAGATTGTGTCAAGTTTCATTAAGATTTATGCCAAATGAATTTGATTCATTTTTTCTATTTGTTGTAATACTTTCTGTAGTAATTGGATCTATTTTTGCTTCTGTACAAGACGATTTAAAAAGACTCTTAGCTTATAGTGGAGTGGTCCAGTCTGGTTTTATTCTTTCAGGGATAGTATCTGGAATCAATGGAACGAGTGCTTCAATGTTTTATCTTTTTGCTTATATCATCCAGTTAATTGGAATTTTTGTAATTTTTTCAATCATCAATGGAAAAATGTCATCTAATTTCAACATTCAAGATATTCAGGGATTAATAATTAACAATAAATTCCTCGCGGTTACATTTTGTACTTTTATGCTTGGTTTGGCTGGTATTCCACTTACGAGCGGATTTGTTTCAAAATTTATTTTACTAACTAATTTATGGGCCTATCAAAAATATCTCTTAGTTTCAATTCTTCTTCTGTCAACGGTTGCTGGATTTTATTTCTATTTGAAACCAATCTGGATTGCAACAATTGAAAAAACAGAGACACCAGTTGAGAATTTCAAAATAAAAAGATCTGAATATTTATTAATTAGTTCTTTAGCAACAATGACAATATTTTTTGGCCTTGTTCCTAGCTCTTTGATTAATATTTCAAGATGGGTAGTACAGAGTTACCTATGAACCTAATTTTTTACAAATAGTCCACCAGTTTTTCATCATCAAGGCGGATGGGATGAGATGCTTATGTTTTTAATTCCAGCTCTTTTACTTACATGGCTAAGAAAAAAACAAAATTCCGATAATGTAGAAAATGACTAAAACATATATAATCAAATTATGATTGAAATTAAAAACCTAACAATGAAATACAAAAATGGTAAAGGTGTTTCAGACATTAGTATTTCTGTTGATAATGGTGAAGTAAAAGGTTTACTTGGTCCTAACGGTGCAGGAAAATCAACGACGATGAGAAGTTTAATGGGTTTTTTGAAACCCTCAGAAGGCTCACTTTCAGTAGAGGATATTAACACAATCGAAAATCCTGTTGAAGCAAAAAAAATAATTGGATATTTACCTGGAGATCCACAACTTCCACAAAATCTTAGTCCTAAATCATTGTTTAAACTTGGTGCTGACATGAGAGGTCAAACTACTGAATATGCAATGGAATTAGCAGAGAAGTTCGAACTTGAAGTAGATCAATCTTTAAAAGAATTATCTAAAGGAAACAGACAAAAAGTTGCTATAATCTTAGCTGTTCAGCATAAACCGAAGGCTTTAATTTTGGATGAGCCAACTTCTGGTTTAGACCCTTTTCACCAAAGGTCATTTTTTGAAATAATTGAAGAATTTTCTGATAATGGCGCTTCCATACTTTTGTCATCTCATATAATCTCTGAAGTTGAAAAAGTTGCTAAGTCAATGGCTGTTTTGAGAGATGGAGTCAAAGTTTATGATGAAACTTATGAAACATTTTTAAATAAGGCACAAGAAGATGGAAAAGATTTAGAAGATGCTTTCTTTTCGTTTTATGACAGAAAGGAATCAAATGCTTAATTATCTTAAATATATGATCACTGTACCAAGAAAATTCATCTTAAATTGGGCAATATCAGGAGGAGTTTATCTATTGATACTTCCATTGGCTTTTGCAAATTCAAGCGTAGAAAGCCTCCTTATAGATACACAAAGAGAAGCATTTAGAGGCATGTCTGAGAATGATACAGTTATGAATTTGCTCGGAATACAAGATTGGGATAATGTTTTTACACTAGAGGGAATGGTAACAACTTATTTCCTAGTTCCATTCGTACCGCTTTTAATTGGTACAGCTACGATCATACTTTTAAATAAACTAGGTTCAAAAGCTGAAGAAGATGGAACGTTTGAATTTGTTGCAGCATTACCAATGACAAGATCAACTGTTTATTTATCACAAGCCATTCTTACAGTCCTCTTTGGTTTATTTGTTACTTTTGCATGGACAAACATTATGTTTATTCCAATAGCAACCATGGAACTTAGCCAGACACTTGATTATGGACCTCTAATGAAAGCAACGCTACAAGCTGCATTAGCTGGTGTTAGTTTTGGAGCATTAGGATTTGCTCTTGGAACTTTCACAGGTAAGTCCTCAATGGCATGGGCTTTTGGAGGTGGCTTAATGGCATTTGAATATTTAACAAACTCATTAGCTGGGACAAATGATTTCTTTCAATGGTTCGATGATAATCTCTCATCGTTTGGAGCATACGGAAATCCTTATCAAGATGGTTTAATTGGTGAAGATATATTTCTTGTAGTTGGAAAAACTTTAATATTTTTGGCAATTGGATTTATTGGTTTTAGAAATAGGTCGTTAAATCTTCGATAAATTTTTACATACTAAACTTTCAATAGCTTAAAATAAAAATATGCCGATTTATTCAAGAACAATTACTGTAAAAGGAGATATTGAGTCTGCTTTCAATTTTGTTGCTGATTTTAGAAATCTTGATCAATGGGATACAGCTAGTACAGCTCAGCTAATGACTAATGAGCCAATTAGAGAAGGATCAATATTCAAAGCAAAAACATCTTTTAATGATAGAGAAATGATTATCGATTACGAGGTAATTGAATGGGGCGCACCATTGAGAGCCTCATTAAAAGCAGATACTAAAAACTTTACGCTAATCGATACAATATTTTTATCAGCAAACTCAAGAGGTACTGAACTTACTTATACTGTGAACGTTAAATATAAAGGGATTTTTATAATAGTTGGATTATTTTTTGGTCCTATATGGACAAAATTAATGAATACACAAATCAAAAACCTTGAGGCAGTTCTTGGTCCGGCCTAAATTAGTTTTTTTAATAGTATTTCTTCTTACAATAAGCTGTCAATCAAGCGAGAATATGTATATGAGTGGAGAAATTAATGAATTTCCTTCAATTGAAGGAAACAATTTAAATAAAGAAAAAAAAGTTGTTCCAGACGATTTTGTGGATAAAGATCTAATAATCATTGTTGCCTTTCAACAATGGCATCAAGGCCTAGTTGATGAATCAATTAATCTTCTTGAAAATAATGAAATGGATTTAACTCACAATATTATTGAAGTTCCAACAATTAGAAAAACAAATAAGTTAAACGAAATATATTTAGATGGTGTAATGAGAGCTGGTATTAGAGACGATAGAATTAGAAATCGCACGATAACTGCTTATTTAAATAAAGAAGAATTTAAGGAAGATCTTGATATACCAAATGAAGAAACAATTTATTGGTTTTTAATAAAAGAGGGAACCAGCAAAATTTTGATCCAAGGTGAAGGGATTATCACTGAGAAAGAATTAGAACTAATTCAATCTTATTAGATATTAATTGTTGCCAAATAAATAACTACTAAAGCACTTAATAACATTACCCCATTCAACATACCTCTTAATGCAGAACTTAATTTTGAAGCAAAGCTATGTAGCCATATAACAATTCCTGCAAAAATAAGAACTAATAGTTCAGTTCCCCACGTTGACATATCATTGTCAATGATTAGAAAAATTCCCACACCACTTAATAAAGATAAAGAATAAGAGCTCCAAGAAAGAGTGCTAAATGTTTTTCTTAAGGTATTAGTTGTATTTTTTGTTGGATCAATTTTGTATAATTTTGGCGCAAACATTGCCCACATTACCATTGACCCCAACCATATTGAGAGTCCAAGCATGTGAGAAAATTTTAAAATATTTTCCATATTTATATCTTACAAAAGGATAAAGATAAAAATAAAAAGGTAATATAAAAATATGGCAAAACTTTATTTTTATTACGCAGCAATGAATGCTGGAAAAAGTACAAACCTTCTTCAATCGGCTCATAACTACGAAGAAAGAAATATGAAAACATTAATTTTTACACCTAAATTAGATGATCGATTCGGAGAAGGCAAAGTTACATCAAGAATTGGTTTAGAAAGAGATGTAGAGAGATTCGAGGGAGAAGACGATTTATATGTCTGGACAGCACATGAACATCAGAGAGAAAAAGTTTCATGCATTTTAGTTGATGAAGCCCAGTTTTTAACACCTAAACAAGTATTACAGTTGTCTCTTGTAGTTGATAAATTGAAAATACCCGTTCTTTGCTATGGTTTAAGAACTGACTTTAGGGGAGAGCCATTTCCCGGTAGTATCTATCTTCTTGGGTGGGCCGATGAGTTAATCGAACTCAAAACTATATGTAAATCAGGAAAGAAAGCAACTTTTAACGCTCGTCTTGATGAAAATGGAAATAGAGTAACTGAAGGTGATCAAATTTCTATTGGTTTGAATTATGAGGCACAGGCAAGAGATGTTTTTGAACTAGATAAAGTTTCACCAATAGATTATCAAATTCCAGAAGCTAATTAGTTTAATTTTGTTCTAGTGGGGGCTCAGGTCTCGTTGCCAACCATACACAAAGAGCAATTCCAAAAGATCCAAATATTAAGTCCCCAACTAATGAAAATACTAAAAATATAGTTAAGACAAAAGTAGGAATTATCATCAAAATAGCAAGTTTTTTAGCTCTTCTAGATAGTCCTCTATAAGTCTTCCAATTTAATATCATTGGTCCAAAAAGTCTGTGATTTTCAAGCCAAGCAGTAAATCTATCAGAACATTTTGAAAATGCCCATGCAGCAATAAGAATAAAAACAGTTGTTGGTAGGCCAGGTATTAAAATCCCTACATATCCTAAAGATAAAGACAAAATTCCTAAAGTGAAGAAGAAAGGTTTGTGAATTTTTAAGAATACTTTTGGAAAGAACTTATATGTCACAATTAATGCAAAGATACCGGCACCAATATAGAGAAATAAATTTCTTGGTAATTGCTGTAAAAAATCTTCCATATTTAATTATTGAATATATTTGAGATAATCATAAATTATTTCAGCTGACAAAAACTCTTTTTGCGATAAATTGATCAATACCAAAGTAATCGCTCTTATTTGTACTGATTGTAATTGAATAATCTCCTGCATCTGCAACTATAATCTCTGTTCCGGGCAACATTTCATGTGTTTGAAGGAAGTCAATCATTGAAGCATCTTTTTTTAATTCCTCAGTAATTTTTTCAATAGAATATTTTTTATTTGATTCAACGTTTAATAAATTATACATTTTTTTTTCTTGATAATTTGAATATGGAATAGGATTGCCAAATGGACCAGTATTTGGATATCCTAAAAGTTTAAGCATAGCTTTTTCAGTAACCGGACTAAGAACATTTTCCCAACGCGATGTCTCTTCATAAACTTGATCCCAGGGTAGGTTAAGAATCTCAGAAAGGAATCTTTCAGTAATCCTGTGTCTTCTAGATATGCATTTTGCTAGACACAAACCAGTTTCTGTGAGTGTTAAGTCATCATTCATTTCTATAAGACCACTGTTTTGCATACGTCCAACTACCTGTGAAACATTTGCTCTGCTGACGCCAATCCATTCTGCAACACGTGTTTGCTTAATTTCAATACCAACTTCTTGTAAATGAAATATTGCCTCTGCATGGGTATAAAAAGATTTTGGGAATTTTTCTATCTCATCATGTGTCAATATAAGATCTTCGCTTAAAGTATTTGGAGAATTTAATTCGTCTATCTGCATTATATTGATATGTTAACAGGTATTAACAATTTAGCTATTTTGATTGTTTTTTAAAATATTGGACAACCGACTACAGCAGTTAAAGCAATAAATGCTAGCCAAATTAGAGGTTCAAACTTTGTTATAATTTTTGGGTTATCTTCAAGTTCTTTTATATTGTTATCCATTTCTTTTATATTAACATTCCTGTAAAATAAATAATATGGCATGTCCATTTGCATATTTGTTAGTAGCTTTCATGTGGGTAGTCCGCAATGGTGGAAAAATATTCCCACGTGCATTAATTAAGCAGTTTTCAAAGCTTTAATTTCAAACTTTTTTGCATCTTCAACAATTGAAATCAACATTTCAACAGTTTCATTCGACTCGTTTAAGCATGGAATGTAAATCATTTTTTCTCCCCCTGCATCCATAAATGTTTTCCGACCCCTGATATCAATTTCCTCTAATGTTTCTAAACAATCTGAAATGAATGATGGACATAAAATACCTATTGATTTTGCCCCCTCAGTAGGTAGTCGTTCAAGTCTCTTATCTGTAAAAGGGGTTAACCATCCTGGACCAATTCTAGATTGATAGGCTATTTCCCATTCAGAAGATTTTAATCCTAATTCTTTTGCAATCAAGATTGATGACTGAACTGTATGTGCTTTATAACAATCACTTGAACCAAGACTTTCAACTTCGCAACAATCATTATTTTCAAAACAGTGTGCTCCCGTTAGATCTGTTTTTTTTGCTTGTCGTTTAGGTATTCCGTGATAGCTAAAGATTAATTTATCAAAATTATGTTCTAATATATATTTTCGAACACCTTTAGATATAGCTTTTATATATTTTTCATCTTTGTAAAACGGTTTAATAAATTTTAGTTCTACTTCTGGATGAATTTCCTTAGCAAGTCTTTCTACCTCAACTTTTGTTGTTATTGTAGTTGCCATTGCGTTGTGTGGATATAAAGGAACAACATAAACCTTGTTAAATCCCTTTAATTTCAGATTATTTAACGCTAAGTCAATACCTGGATCTTCATATCGCATAGCAATTTCTACATGCCACCCAGTTTTCTTTATTAGTTTATCCTTAATGTTTAAAGTTGAAATAATTAAAGGAGACCCTGATTTTGTCCAAATTTGTTCGTAAGCATGAAGGGTTTGTTTTGGTCTAAATGGAAGAATGAATAACTTTAAAATTAATTGTTGTATAAATTTTGGAATGTCAACAACATAATCATCAGAAAGAAACACATTTAAATACTCTCTAACGCTTTTTTTATCAAGATTTTTAGGAGATCCTAAATTTACAAGTAGTATTGCTTCGTTTGATTTCATGTTTAACTATTTAATTGTAACTTTTAATTAAGAAAACCAATAATTGAGGATACAAAAAAAAATTAATAAAAATAATTAACATTAACTTAAAGTGTTAACTACTATTAACACTATATATAAGCTATAAAAGGTAAAAAATGAACAAAAAATTTATTGCTTTGATTTCTGTAATGCTTATGGTTTTTGCAGCATGTGCTTCCGAAGGTGAGCAAGGTGCACAAGGACCAGCAGGTGAAGCAGGTCCAGCAGGTCCTGCAGGTGAAGTTTCACAAGAAGCTATTGACGCTGCTGTTGAAGCAGCCTTAGCTGAGCCTGAAGCAGAAGTTGGAGGAACGCTTGTTATTTATAGTGGAAGAAAAGAAAGTCTAGTTGCAGATGTAATCGCAGCTTTTGAAGCTTCTTCTGGTGTAGATGTTGAGGTCAGATATGCTAAAAGTGCTGCCTTAGCAGGAACACTAGAGCTTGAAGGTGCAATTAGCCCAGCTGACGTATTTTTCTCACAAGATCCAGTAAGTCTTGGCGTAGTTGCTAAAGCAGGTTTATTTGATAGATTACCAGCTGACTTACTTGACAATGTTCCATCATGGGCTGTTGATAGAAATGGTTTTTGGGTTGGTACATCAGGAAGGTCACGATCATTGGTCATTGACACAAGAGATGTAACTGAAGCAGAATTACCAGGTGATATCTATGGTCTAGCAGATGAAAAGTTTAGAAATAGATTAGGACTTGCACCAACTAACTCATCATTCATTGCAATGATTGCTTGCATGATTGAGTCCGATGGTGAAGAAAAAGTTCTAGAGTGGTTAACTGCTATCAATGGGCTTGGATACGGAGAGTATCCAAAGAACTCCCCACAAGTTGCTGCGGCAGATGCTGGAGAGTTAGACATTGGAATGATTAATCACTATTACACATTAAGAGTACTTGCCGAGAATGGCGATAGTCCTGTTAAAAATGTGTATTTAGATGGTGGTTGTGGCGCTATGGTTATGCCAGCTGGTGCAGGTGTTTTGTCAACTAGTCAAAATAAACCAGCTGCTCTAGCATTTATTGAATTTTTACATTCTACAAGTGCACAAGAGCATTTTACTAATACTGTTTATGAGTTCCCTCTCGTTGCCGGTATAACACCAAACGCATTACTTCCAGACATTGATAGTTTGAATTCTCCATCGAATTTGAACTGGTCTGCGTTAGCACTTTGGCAGGAAAAAGCTGTTGAATTGATTGCGCAAGCAGGTTTCTAGTCAGTCATTAAATTAACTAGTAAGCTCGAAACCGAATAGAATTCTGGCCAGGGGTTTCTCTGGCCAGAATTTTTCTTTTAATAAGTCAAAATCAAAGATATCCTTAGTATTGTGAAGATCCCAAAAAGTTTAATTTCGATAAATTCATTTATATTAATTACTTTTCTAATGCCTGTTATTTATATGCTTTGGCGATTTGTTAATTTTTCAAGATCACTATCAAGTTTCTTTCAATCATGGGATGTTTTTGGATTACTTTTTAATACAATTGCAGTATTTATTGCAGTTGTAATTTCAAGTCTTATTGTTGGTTTATTGATATCGATTGTGACAGTTAGGTTCGAGTTTGCAGGGTCAAAAATTTTATTTACTCTATGTGCGTTACCATTAGTAATTCCCTCATATATAGGTGCATTAACTTATATTTCTGCATTTTCTCCAAAAGGGTTATTTGTACAACTTTTTAATAGTCTCGGATTAGAAGAAATTGCAGGTATTGATGGATTTTTAGGTAGTTGGCTAGTTCTAACTTTATTCACATATCCATATGTTCAACTAATTTGTAGTAGCGCACTGAGAAATCTTGACTCAACAGTTGAAGATGCTGCTAGATCACTGGGAGTGAGTCAGCTTAAAGTCTATACAAATGTTGTAATACCTAGGTTAAAGAAACCAATAATATATTCAGGTCTGTTAGTAGGCCTCTATGTCATATCTGATTTTGGCGCTGTTTCTTTGATGAGATATTCAACAGTAACAAAAGCAATATATGCATATTACGAATTTAGTATTCTAGGTGATCCTGTTATTTTTTACTCAAGTCTTCTCATCGTATTGGCCTTGATTATAAGTTTTGTTCAAAGAGGTTCAGCAACCTCTAGATCTGCGAAAGTATCTGGAACACCAAGAGTTCCAAAAAAAATAAAATTAGAGCGCAGTGGAAAAATGCTTACATATGGTTTTCTTGGCTTAGTAATTTTTCTTGGGCTAATTATTCCAATATCTGTTTTAAGTTTTTGGTTATTGCGTGGAATTTATTACGGAAATGACGTCAGCTCATCGTTGCCCGGAATATTTGGTTCATTTTCTGCGGCGATAGTAACTTCCATATTTGCCATCATTATCTCAATGCCAATCGTGATATTGATTTCTCAATATAAATCAAAATTTGGTGACATTCTTGAAAAGTTAATGTTATCACTTTATGGGTTACCACATATTGCTGTTGGTGTTTCAATACTGTTTATTTCTGTAAAAATATTTCCAGGTATATATCAAAGTTTCTTCGCACTGGTTATTTCGTATTTAATTGTATTTCTTCCACAAGCGATAGGAGGTGGCCAAGCTTCAATGGAACAAGTAAAGTCGACATATATTGAGGCAAGTCTTGGCCTTGGTTTGTCTAAAGTTGAAACTTTTCAAAAGATTACATTTCCATTAATTTATAGAGGATTATTTGCTGGTGGCGCACTGGTATTTCTCTCTACAATGAAAGAACTTCCACAAACCTTGTTATTAAGACCAACAGAATTTAATACAATGGCTGTTGATGTATGGTCTTTTGCTTCAGAAGCACTCTTTACACAAGCTGCATTTTCTGCCTTTATATTGTTGGCAATAAGCGCAATCCCTACTTATATATTAAGTACAAGGAATTTAACAGTTTAAATATGGTATTCGATAATTTAATTATAAGAGCAAGGTCACTTTCAAAATCTTATGGTAGTGAAGATGTTTTGACGGACTTCAATATTGACATTTGGTACGGTTCAATATTTGGAATTTTAGGTGTCTCTGGTTCTGGTAAAACAACAGCATTAAGGCTTCTAGCTGGTTTTGAAAACCCAGATCAAGGAACAATCGAAATGCATAACAAAGTCATATTTGATGAGAAAACAAATGTACCACCTGAAAAAAGAAAAATTGGCATGGTATTTCAAGATTATGCACTATTCCCTCATTTAACAGTTGAAAAAAATATTGCTTTTGGTTTAAGTAAAGAAGAAATTAAAAACGGAAGACTTGATGAGGTAATAAGTATGACCAACTTAAGTTTGTACAGAAAAAAATTTCCACAAGATATTTCAGGAGGTCAACAACAAAGAGTAGCGCTTGCAAGAGCATTGGCTCCAAAGCCAGAAGTGGTTTTGCTAGACGAACCTTTCACAAGTTTAGATGCACAGATGGCAAGAGATTTAAGAGAAGAAGTAGTTTCATTATTACGAGCCACAAAAACAACTGGAATCATAGTTACTCATGATCAGGAAGAAGCACTATCAGTTTGTGATATTGTTAGTGTTCTTGAAAATGGTAAAGTGATCCAAAGTGCTACTCCTCAGGAAATATATCTTAATCCAATAAGCCAAACTGTTGCAAACTCTGTTGGAGACCCAAATATCATAAAAGGAATATCAACAAACGGAAGAGTTAAAACATCATTAGGAACATTCAATTCTGCTTATGATGGAGAATTAGATGTTTCGATAAGACCTGAATGTATTGAAGTCAACCTAGATTCCAATGGGGATTATGTTGTTAAAGAATGTATTTTTTATGGGCATGATCAAGTAATTTCATTTGAAAATAAAAACGGTGAGATATTTAGAGCAAGATCTCTGCCCTCTATGATTTTTGAACCAGGTGACATAGTTTGTATAGATGTGACTGAAGTCACTACCTTTCCTTCAAAGAACTGAATTAATTTTTGCTATTCTTCCAGCAATAGTTTGTAAGTCACTCTCGATCTCTGCCAGTCTTACTTGAGCTCTTTTATTGGAATCTTCAGATATAAACTCTCTTGAAGAAGATAAAGACTTTGAAATATCGTTAATTTCGTGAAGAATTTTTTGAATTTCTTGATAAATTTCTTGTTTATTCATTTTTGGTAGATGTTTGTAAATTCCATATTAATATATGAGTGTTAAAGGGGGGAAATTTGATATCTGAAAAAATCCGAAAATTAAGGCGTTTTAATATCATTATGGGCTTTATGCACCTCGTCCAAGGATCAGCATTATTTTGGTTAGGAACTGTAGTAAATTCCGATTTTGTAGTTCCAATAACTCTTACACAATTGGTCGGAGAGGGCAGTCCAAATGATCCATCATCATTTGCTTTAGTACCAAAACTAGAAATATGGAGAGAAGTAACAAACTTTGGACCTGCTGTTGCAACCTTCTTGTTAGCATCTGCAGTTGCACATTTTTTGATATCAGGTCCTTTTTACAATAAATACCAAGAAGACCTTGGAAAAGGAATCAATAAAGTTCGTTGGATTGAATACTCCATAAGTGCTTCTGTCATGATAGTTTTAATTGCCTTACTAGTTGGAATTTATGATATCTGGGCATTACTTGGTATATTTTTTATGAATGCTGCAATGTGTTGGTTCGGGTGGATGATGGAAGTCAACAATCAATATACTGAAAAAGTCGACTGGACAAGTTACATAATGGGTTGTCTTGTAGGTGTTGCACCGTGGATTTTCATATTTATTAATTTAATTGGGGATGGTGTTGCAACAGATTCAAACCCACAAGGTGTACCTCAGTTTGTTGTCTGGATTTTTGTAAGTATATTTTTATTCTTTAACACTTTCTCAATAAACATGGTTCTCCAATACAAAGGTGTAGGCAAATGGAAAGATTATCTTTACGGTGAGAGGGCATATATATGGCTTAGCTTATTAGCAAAGACAGCTCTTGCCTGGCAAGTCTTCTTTGGGACTTACCAACCAAACTAATTACTTTATTTTTCTAAATAGAAAAATCATCATAATTAAGACAAACACCATACCTATATAAGACAAGACCATAATTAATTTATTATTTCAATCAAAGGTATAGAGACCTCTGTCTTAGAAATTCCTCCGTGATAGCCTTTTAAGTTTGCACTTAGATGATTTGGAAAAATTATGTTTCCATCATCAAGAAGAAAAATTTGCTCTGGATAAAAATTCTTTATATCTTCATTAGTAGGTGTACCTAATAAAGAGATTATTTCTTCTTTTTCTAAAAAATACCCTGGAACGTTCTTGAATACTTTTTCAATTTTTTCAACCTCCCCATTTATATACACTGCTCTTTGATCGCCATAAATTTTTACTGATTCATCATATTTAAGTCTATATTTGTTTTGGTCTTCAATATTTACAACTCCATGGTCAGCAGTTACACATGTATATCTATTTGAATCTATTTTTATCATTCTTGATAAAAAATCTGAAAAGATGTTAACTTCATTTTGCCATTCGTCACTATTTGTTCCATATATATGTGCTGCAACATCAATCACTGGATAATATATGTAATTAAAGTGATTATCTAATATTTCGGGTAAAGATAATATATTTTCAAGCTCGCTTAAATTTTCATAGCCTATTTGATTCGCACTCATATATATATGATCAGATAGAGGGCTACCAATCAAATTTTTAGGTTGAATAACATTGAAATTAATTTTATTTTGACTCAATATATTCCAAATAGTTTTTTGGGAAGAGAAAAAGTCATTATTTTTTAAGTAAGTTTCAGAACCTTTCCAATTTAAGGTATTGATTAATTTATTTTCCTTTTTAGCAAAATGAAAATAGCCAATCAAACCATTATCTATTGGTTTAGAAGCAAAATTAATTGAACTTAAGGCAACACTTGTAGAACTGGGAAATGTAGAGACTATTTCATCGGTTTGGTTATTAGTAAATAAATTATCTAAATTCTGGATATTTTTGCTACCTAAGCCATCAACTAAAATAAAGTTTATTTTTTTGATTGATTGATCGTACTTTCTTAGAACTAATTTTTGGTTAACATTGAATAACTTTTCTGAACAAATTTTATTGATTAATACCTGAACAAGATCTGTTAAATTTGGAGAATCTAGAAAAAAATTATTTTTATCCATAAAAAAATATTACAAAAGAATTCCTCTGAAGTTTGAAATAAAACTAAACTTTTTAAGAGCATACTAAAGTTATTATATGATTTCTTATTTTCAGGATTACGTTACTGTTGGGGCGATGATAGGTCTCGGACTTGTCTTGTTTCTAGTTTTTATTTCTGTATCTGCACTACTTAGTCCCAAAAAACCAACTCCAGAAAAAGTTAAAACATACGAGTGCGGAGTAGATCCAGTAGGTGGTGGATGGAGCCAAACTTATGTTAGATACTATATATTTGGTTTATTATTTGTAATTTTTGACGTTGAGGCAGTATTTATTTTTCCATGGGCACTAAATCTTGAAAATCTTGGATACTTTGGCTTGGTTGAAATGTTTATCTTTATTTTTATTCTCTTACTTGGTTTGATATATGCTATTAGAAAGGATGTCCTCAAATGGGAGTAATTGAAAAGTTTGGTATCCCCAAGCCTATTTCTAAAATATTGAATTGGGCAAGAGCATATGATATGTGGTATTTCCAATTTGGTTTAGCATGCTGTGCCATTGAAGTTATGGCAGCAAGTGGACCAAGACACGATTTTATGAGATTAGGTATAATTCCACTTCCTGCATCGCCAAGGCAAGCTGACCTGATGGTTGTTGCAGGTACTGTCACCGATAAAATGGCCCCGGCAGTTAAAAGATTATATGATCAAATGCCGGAACCAAAGTATGTAATTTCAATGGGTTCATGTTCAAACAGTGGGGGACCGTATTGGGATTCTTACTCTGTTACAAAAGGAGTAGATCAGTTAATTCCAGTTGACGTTTATGTTCCCGGATGTCCTCCAAGACCGGAAGCTTTGCAAGAAGGAATAGTTTTATTACAGAAAAAAATAAAAGGTGAAGATATGAAAGAAAAGTGGAGAGAAAAAGACATTGAACCAGTCTGATCAAAACGAATTCGTAAATTCAATTCAAAGTAAATTTCAAAATTCATCAGTTGAATTTGATACATTAAAAATTGAAGTAGATTCTCAGTCTTGGGTTGATACGCATAAAACATTGAAAGCAGAATTTGATTTAAAATTTTTTAATTGGCTATCTGCTGTTGACTGGGATAACGATGTAAAAATTGGTGACGCACCAAAAGAACCAGTAACCCCAAGTTTTGAAATAATAAGTTGTTTATCAAAAACAAATTCTGACGACTTAGTTATATCATCCACAAAGATTTCAAAAGAGGATCCGCAGATTGATTCATTAGTTGAAGTTTTTGGTGGAGCGAACTGGCATGAAAGAGAAGCTTATGAAATGTTTGGTATAAATTTCTTGAACCATCCAAATTTAAAGAAACTTTATCTTCCTGATGCTTATGAAGGGAATCCTCTACTTAAATCATTTGAGTTAATAAGTAGAGAAGTTAAACCTTGGCCAGGTGAAGTTGATGTAGAAGGTATGCCAGAAGATAACATCGTGGTCACAGAAGAGGGTAGCTAATGGCTCAAACAATGGATCCAAACAATATGCCAATTTTATCTGAAGCATCAGTTTCTGTTGAAATAGAAACAGAAGATATGACTTTAAATATTGGCCCTCAACATCCATCAACTCACGGCGTTTTGAGGTTAGTAGCTAAAATTAATGGAGAAAAAATATCCAGTGTTGAACCTGTACTTGGATATATGCACAGAGGATATGAGAAACTTGCAGAGGTCAGAACTTATCCACAAGTAACAACATTAGTAAATAGAATTGACTGGGTTTCAGGATTTGCGAATGAGATTCCATTTATCGCTGGTGCTGAAAAATTAATGGAAATCGAAGTACCTGAAAGAGCACAATACATCAGACTGATTCTGACAGAAATGGCAAGAATAAGTTCACACTTTGTTTTTAATGGTGCTTTCCCACTTGAGATTGGTGCACTAACACCTATATTTTTAGCTATGGAAGATCGAGAAAGAGTTCTTGATTTGCTCGAATCTGTTACTGGTGGAAGATTTCATCCAAACTTTAATCGAATTGGTGGGGTAAAACCTGCCGCAGGTGCTGGACCAACAACAAAAAAAGATATACAAGATTTACCGGCAGGATTTTATCACGATACCAAAGTTGCAATGCAAAAAGTTCTTGAAGCTGTTGATAGATTTGAAGATTTAATAGGCGGAAATGAAGTATTTCAACTTAGAACAAAGAATGTTGGTGTATTACCAAAAGAAGTTGCCGAAGAGTACGGAGTATCCGGCCCAATATTGAGAGCATCAGGTGTTGAGTTTGATTTGAGAAAACAATCAAATTACTTACCATATGAAAAATTTGATTTCGAAATACCAATTGGTGAAAATGGTGACTGTTTCGACAGATGGGCTGTAAGAACATCCGAAATGAGAGAATCTGCAAAAATTATTTTACAAGCAATTGAAGACATGCCTTCTGGACCAATCCAAGCAAAAGTACCAAAAGTTATAAAAGTTCCTAAAGGACAAACATATGTAAGAGCAGAAAATCCTAAGGGTGAAATGGGATATTATATAATTTCTGAAGGTGGTTTAGGACCTTATAGGTTAAAAATAAGAACAGCTTCATTTAGTAACATATCAATTTTGCCAATAATGCTTGAAGGAGCATTGCTTCCTGACTTGATAGCAATAATGGGTAGTTTAGATTTTGTTCTTGGAGATGTAGATAGATGAGTTTTAGTACCGAATTACTGATCAAAGTTTTGGTTGTTTTAGCTACAGCTCCAGTAATGGCTTTAGGACTTACTTTGCTGGAGGTTAAAGGTTCTGCCTGGATGCAAAGAAGACCAGGTCCTCTTCATGTTGGTTTAAGAGGATTTATATTTCCACTTGCAACAGCTGCAAAATATTTACAAAAGGAAACAATCATTCCAAATGATGTTGATGAGCCTGTATTTAAGTGGGCACCAGCTTGGGTTATAGCTGCTGTAGTAGGCCTTTTTACAATTATTCCATTAAGTCCCACGTTAATTGTTCGTGATCTGGAATTAGGAGTCTTCTTTTTACTTGCTATCAGCTCCATCTCCACTATTGGAGTTCTTACAGCTGGATGGTCCTCTGCAAACAAATTTTCTCTAATGGGTGGTTTAAGAGCAGCAGGCCAACTTATTGCCTATGAATTGCCACTAATTTTATCTGTAGTTGGTGTCGTTATACAAGCTGAAACTATGTCAACAGTTGGAATAGTAGAAAAACAGATTGAATTTGGATTTCCTTTTGTAATTGCAGGACAGGGTATTGCATTTATTATTTTTATGATTGCAGCAACTGCTGAAATGATGAGAACACCATTTGATATGCCAATTGGTGAATCTGAATTAACTATGGGCTTTTTTACAGAATATTCTGGGATTAGATTTCTTATTTTTTATATTTCTGAATACATAAATTTATTTGTTATGTGTGCGATTGCCTCAACTCTTTTCTTAGGAGGCTATCATGTTCCACTTTTACCTACTGAATGGGTTAACTTTTATGGTCCATTGGTTCTAATTGGAAAGACATTTTTACTGGCATTTATCCTTATTGCTATAAGATGGTCTTTCCCACGATTTAGGGAAGATCAACTTCAGACCCTTGCTTGGAAAGTCCTTATACCTCTCTCTCTTTTGAATATAATGGCTACAGCAATCATGAAAGTTGTTTTTTAATGCAAAAATTCAAACCAAGAATTCCTGGATTTTTAACTGGACTTAAAATTGTCATTGGCAATATGTTTAAAACCCTTCTTCCTTTTTTTGAAAATCCTAACGTAAATTATCCTTTTGAAAAAGAAATACTCGCACCTAGAACTAGGGGTGTCATCGCTTTAGATTCTGAAGCATGTACAAGTTGCATGTTGTGTGCAAGATCTTGTCCAGACTGGTGCATTTACATAGAGGGTCACAAAGAGTTACAACCTCCTTCAAAGCCAGGAGGTCGTCAGAGAAGTAGAGCGGTACTGGATCGGTTTGATATTGATTATGCACTTTGTATGTATTGTGGGATATGTGTTGAAGTATGTCCGTTTGATGCATTGTTTTGGTCACCTGAATACGAATATTCAGAATTTTCTATGGGCGATATGCTCCATGACAAAGACAGGCTTGATGAATGGCTAAAGACTGTTCCTGAAGGTCCAGGTTTAGAGAGCTAATGGAAGCATTAGACATATTCTCATACTTTCTTTTGCTGTTGCTTTTACTTAGTGGAGTAAAAGTTGTGACAACATCAAATGTTATACACGCTGCCATATTTTTAGTTTTTACTCTTGCTACTACTGCTGTTTTATTCATATTATTATCGGCTGAATTTGTAGCTTTAGTTCTAATACTTGTATATATAGGTGCAGTTATTGTTTTATTTTTATTTGGTGTGATGATCACAAGAGCTCCTTTAGGTCCAAATGCTGAACTAGATAATGATCAAAATAAATTATTGGCTGCTGTCATATCACTTTCAATTTTTGGAATATTTACTTATATTCTTCTACAAACATTTGATTCAACAGTAGTTATAAGCGAAGGAACATCTACAAAATTATTAGGAGAAATTTTGTTAAGTAGATTTGTCTTTCCTTTTGAGCTGGTTTCATTTGTTTTGTTAGGAGCTTTAATTGGTGGCATTACATTAGCAAGAAAAGATAATGCATTAATGGATGAAGATCAAATATGAGCATTCAACCATTACTGATTGCAGCAGCAGCTTTATTCTCTATAGGTATTTATGGAATTCTTGTAAGAAGAAACGCAGTAATGGTTTTACTTTCAATTGAGCTGATTCTTAATTCAGTAAACATAAATTTTGTAGCATTCAACGCAATGCTTTCAGATGTTTTTTTAAATGGCCAGATTTTTTCAATTTTTATTATCACTATTGCAGCAGCAGAAGTTGGTATTGGATTAGCTATTGTTCTTATGCTTTTTAGAAATCGAGAAACAGCCAATATAAATGAATTTGATTTAATGAAATGGTAAATCAAAATTTTATAAATTTTCTTGCTGAAGTTCAGCCAGAATATACTGATGGTGGTGTACTCGCTGAATTTACTTGGTTGATTGTTGTACTTCCTTTCTTAGCTGCAATTTTGATTACTTTTTTTGGAAAACATCTTCCTTTACAAGGAGCAGAACTAGCTTTAGGAACAGTTTTATTCATATTTTCATACAGCGCGGCTTTACTTTATGAGCATGCGACAAAAGGAATCGCTAATGAATTCTTTATTAACATAGGAAGTATTGGATCTTATGATCTTGAGTTTGGTTGGGTCGTTGATGGATTATCTATCATGATGTACTTCGTAGTTGGAACTGTTTCATCATTAGTTTTCATATATGCAACAAATTATATGCAAGGTGAAATAAGATATACTTTCTTTTTTACATCGCTCACATTATTTGCTGGGAGTATGTTGGTTTTAGTGTCCTCTCCAACACTTTTGCAATTGTTAATTGGTTGGGAATTAGTTGGAGTTTGTTCTTATCTACTAATTGGTCATTACTGGGAAAAAAAGGAAAATTCTTCCGCAGCGATGAAAGCATTTATAACTAATAAAATTGCTGATGTTGGGTTAATGATTGGAATCATTGTTATTGCTTTATCAACAAAAACCTTGAGAATTTCTGAGATATTGTATCAATCAACTCATGATTATGCAGATATCAAAACCGTAGCATATTTGGGTGGAGTACTTCTTTTTATAGGTGCAATGGGAAAGAGTGCCCAATTTCCACTTCATGTATGGTTACCTGATGCAATGGCAGGACCAACACCAGTATCTGCTTTAATGCATGCAGCAACCATGGTAACCGCGGGTGTTTATCTTCTTGGCCGCATGTTTCCTTTTTACCAAGGAATGGCTTCACAAGCCCTAGATATAGTTCTTTTATTTGGAGTAATAACACTTCTTGGAGCAGGATTAGTTGCTGTAGTTCAGGATGATCTCAAAAAAGTTCTTGCATATTCAACAGTAAGTCAACTTGGTTACATGGTTACAGCAATGGGTTCAGGTGCATACACCGCAGGTCTTTTTCACCTATGGACTCATGCATTTTTTAAAGCTTTATTATTTTTAGGTGCTGGTTCGGTAATTCATGCAGTGCACACAAATAACATGTCTGAAATGGGTGGACTAAGGAAAGAAATGCCCAGAACATTTTCAACCTTCATTATTGGAACTGTAGCCCTTGCTGGACTTCCTCCATTAGCTGGATTTTTCTCAAAAGATGAAATACTCGCATCACTTAATCACGAAGGGCATAATTTATATTTTATTATTTCAGTTCTTGGAGCCTTTATCACTGCGTTTTATATGACAAGAGCAGTTCTTTTAACATTTTTTGGTGACTATCGGGGTGATGGACACCCTCACGAATCAGACAAAATGATGACAATTCCTTTGATAATATTATCAGGCTTTGCCATTGTTGCAGGATGGGCAAACATACCTGGTGTTTATACAGGATTTACAAAATGGGTTACAACCAGGAAAAATTACATTGTAGAATATCATCCTGAATCATTTGATCTGGTTGCTATGTTCAGCGGTCTTACATCTGGACTTTTGGGTATTGGACTTGCCTACTACGTCTATCAAATGTCAGGAAATGCAACTGACGGCGATGAAAAAATTAAAATAAAACCAATATGGAATTTATTGGAAAATAAATACTACTTAGATTTTTTCTACTTCAAATTCATTATTGATCCTGTAAAAATAACTTTTGCTAAATTTGTTGACTCATTTAATTCAAATGTCCTTGATCGGTTTGTTAATGGTGTTGGGACAACTGCTTCAAAAGCAGGAGGAATTGTATATACAAATCTTGATCAAGGAGGTATTGACAAGGTACTTAATTTATCCTCAACAGGTACAGACACTATTGGTAGTAAAGTCAAATTAATTCAAACTGGTAAAACTCAACAATACTTAATGTATTTTTTAATAGGAGTGATAGTTATTAGCTTAATAATTTTGTTAGTGTTATGAGAGAGAGTGGTAAATATTGAGTAGTTTTTCTTTTTTGGAGAGTGGATTAGGTTTAACCATAGTAGTTTTTCTTCCGCTTGTATCTGCAATCTTTATATTCTTAATACCTAAGAAACAAGAGATGCTAATTAAATTAGTAACTCTTGGATCTGCACTACTTACTTTTGGAGTAAGTTTAATTGTTGCCTTGCAATTTGATTTTAATAATGCTGGTGACCTTCAGCTTGGTACTAAGGTCTCATGGATTAGTAGTATTAATTCAAATTATGAAATAGGTATAGATGGTATTTCTTTACCTTTATTACTTTTATCTACTTTCATTTCTGTATTAGCAATTATTTATTCTTTTGAACATTTACCTGAACCAAAAAATGCAAAAGGAATGATGTCTTTGATTTTAATTTTAGAAACTGGAATGAATGGTACATTTGTGGCATTAGATCTAATTTTATTTTTTGTGTTCTTTGAACTTGTTTTATTACCAATGTATTTCATGATTGGTATTTGGGGAGATAAAACTGTCAGAAGTGTTTCTGGACTTAAGAATGATATTGAAACAAGACTATATGCAAGTATTAAGTTTTTTGTATTTACTTTATTTGGATCTGCTTTCATGCTCTTAGGATTCCTAGGTTTATATTTCAGGGGAAATAGAACATTTAGTATTCCCGAACTAATTGAGCTTGGCTCTAGTGGAGCATTCACAGGTACATTTGCAACGTTAGTTTTTGCTGTTTTATTCTTGGGCTTTGCAGTAAAAGTACCAATGTGGCCACTACATACATGGTTGCCAGATGCACACACAGCTGCACCAACTGTTGGATCTGTTTTATTAGCTGCAATTTTATTAAAACTCGGATCCTATGGTTTTGTAAGAATTGCTTTACCTATTCTTCCAGAACAGGCTATTGCTTGGGCTCCAGCTATTGCAGTGCTATCAGCAATTGGAATAATATACGGCTCTCTTGCTTGCTTAGCACAAACAGACCTTAAAAGATTGATTGCATTTTCTTCAGTAGGACATATGGGCTTTGTAATGCTTGGGATATCTTCACTCACCTCAATAGGTATTAATGCTGCAATGATTGGAATGGTTGCCCACGGAATAATTACTGGTTTATTGTTCTTTGTTTCTGGATCTATGGCACATACTTATCACACCAGAGACATGGGAAGACTAGGTGGAAATATGAAACTTCTTCCAAAGACTGGAGCCATTTTAGCTTTTACAGCTATGGCGTCACTTGGCTTACCCGGATTGGCAGGATTTTGGGGAGAATTTATGGCTCTCCTTGGAGCATACAATCCATTACCTGGTTTAAATATTACAATTTTTAGATCCTCCATGGTTGCAGGTGCAATTGGAACTGTTTTAACAGCAGGTTATTTATTATGGATGCTTCAAAGAGTTAATCTTGGTGAACCTAAAGAAGAATGGTTAGATAAAGAGCTTCATGATGCCGATAATTATGAGCTTGTTGCTTGGATACCTTTAGTAATACTTACTGTTCTAATCGGAGTATTTCCAAAGCTTATATTTGGAGCGACTAATGATGCAGTTATTGCTTTAGTGTCTAAAGCGTTCGGAGGCTAAAAATTAATATTAATTATTTCGCTATATCAAGTGAATTAATAGTAATCCTAACGATTGTGGCTGCTATAACATTAGATATACTTTTACCAAGAAAATTTAAATTCATCATTGCAATGGTATCAATTCTTGGATCGCTATTTGCATTCCTTCCAATTATTTTTCAATTTGCCAACTATACAACTCCGGAAATTATGTTTGAGGGAAGTTATGTAATTGATAAATTTTCCTTGATTTTAAAAGGCCTATTTATCTTGGTTACGTATCTGACATTTTTATTGTCCGTAAATTTTGTGGAAAGTGATGAATATTACCAGGGAGAATATTATTTTCTTCTATTAAGTTCTCTCCTTGGAGCATTAGTAGTAACCTCTTCAAGAGATTTACTAACAATGTTTATTGGAATTGAATTAGCTTCAACGCCAATGTTTCTTTTATCCGGCTGGAAAAAAGGCGATCAAAAATCAAATGAAGGTTCAATTAAATTCTTTTTACTGGGAGTATTATCAGCATCTTTAATTCTTTATGGCTTTTCACTACTTTACGGAGTAACTGGAAAGTTAGTTTTTTCAGATATAGCTAATATTTTAATTCAGCAAGATCTTACCCAATCACCTGTTGCTTTACTAAGCGCAATACTTATTTTGGCGGGTATAGGCTTCAAGATATCGATAGTTCCATTTCACTCTTGGGCACCTGATACTTATGAAGGTGCACCTTTACCAGTAACGGCTTATCTATCTGTTAGCTCCAAAGCGACTGGCTTTGTTGCATTAATTATTTTGATGTCAAAAATATTTTTTGAATCTGGAGATGGATTGGGGATAATACTTGTATTCATTTCTGGAATAACAATGTTTGTTGGTAATTTATCAGCTTTACAACAAACAAATCCAGTAAGACTTCTAGCATATTCATCGATTGCACAGGCAGGGTTTATTCTTGCCCCGATAGCTGTTGCAAACATAACAAATAATTTTGAAGATGGTGTCTATGCAAGTGTTACGTATCTAATTATTTATGCATTTATGAATATAGGTGCATTTTTAGTGATTAATTTGTTACAAAGAAATATTGACTCAGAAAACATGTATGACTGGGGAGGTCTTGCAAAAGAAACACCATTAGCAGGAATCTTTGCAGTAATATTTTTCTTCTCTCTTGCAGGGATTCCACCTCTTGGAGGATGGTTCGCAAAATTTGTAGTTTTCAGAAGCTTACTAAGCACAGGTGAAATTTTTGGATTATCTCTAGCTATAGTTGGTGCTATTAATGCTGTAATAGGCTTGGTGTATTATTCAAGAATTTCAAAAGTAATATGGATGGATAGTCCAAAAGAAGATGTTCAAAAGACCGAAAATTCAATCATCCCAAGCCCACTCAAAGTTGTTGGTTTTGTAAGTTTAATTTTGACAATTGTCTCTGGAATTTTTCCAGGCATATTCAGCAATCTAGGTGAAGCTTCATCAATATTTTTTAATAGCTAATTAAGTGGTAGAAAAAAAATTTATTGATTACCTCAAAAATAAATACAGTAAAAACTATTTATACTTTGATGAATTCATGCAGGAATGTCTTTATTCTGATTATGGATTTTTTGCAAAGGGCGAAGTCCGCTCCAGTAAATCTGGTGATTTTTTAACCTCACCAGAAGTATCTAATTATTTTGGATTATTTATTTCAAACTGTATTAAAGAAAATAGAATCAATAGCGATTCAAATATACTTGAAGTTGGAGCAGGAACAGGTTCACTTGCGAATCAGGTGTCAAAGTATCTTGAAAAAGAAGTCTATGTTTCCGAAATTTCGTTAAATGCCCTAAAAGCACTTAAAAGTAAAAATTTTTTGGTTGATAGCAATTTAGACAACTATGGTTCATCTCAGATAAAAACTATTTATATGAATGAAGTGTTAGATAATATACCTTGTTCTGTCGGTATAGAAGTAGACAATACTTGGTACGAAAAAACAATTGAATTTACAAAAGATAATGAACTTAGATATGGAAAAGTAGAAATGCGTGAATCAAATCTTAAATGGATTAAAAAATATAATTTTTTAGATAACCAAGAGAATGAGCTTGAAATTCAGTACAATACAGAACAATTTTTAGACGAACTCATCAAAAAAGTTGACCCAAATCATCTACTAATTTTTGATTATGGATTCGAATACGAAGAGAGAAATCTTAAACCATATAAATCATTAATTAGAACTTATAAAGAACACCATCTTTCAAGTGATCCAATAGAAATGCCTACGGAGACCGATATCACGTACGATGTAAATTTTTCCTTTTTAAAACAATATTTTGAAGAAAATAATTTTGAATACAAGATTATGAAACAATATGAATTTCTTGATAAATATGGTTACCAGGAAATTTATTCAAGTTTAAAAAACCAATTTGTAGAAACTTATGGCGTAGACCAACTTAAATTAAAATCAGATATTGTTGGGCTAGAAGCAATACATAATGATCGTGGTTTAGGAGGTTTTTACTGTATTGAGGCCAAAAAACTATAAGCCAGATAAATTATAATTAAAAATATGAATGTTTTAAAAACTACTACTTTACTGACGCTTATGACAGTTTTAGTGATATTTACTGCTCAAGCATTGGGTTTTGATCTTATTTTTTCCTTATTCTTTGCTTTTATCTTTAATTTCATAATGTATTTTTATTCATCTCGAATAGCACTTGCTTCAACCAGAGCAAGAAAACTTGAAGATGGAGAATATGATGAGGTTAGAGAAATAATTACTTTTCTTGCACAAAAAGAAAAAATGCCAATGCCTGAACTTTATGTAATTGAAAGTGACCAACCAAATGCGTTCGCAACAGGAAGAAACCCAAAAAATTCTGCTGTTGCTGTTACAACAGGGATTATGAAAGTTCTAAACAGAGACGAGCTTGAGGGTGTTCTAGCTCATGAATTATCACATATCAAAAATAGAGATATCTTGGTATCAAGTATTGCAGCGATGCTTGCAGCTGCAATTTCATTTATGTCAAGAATAGCTTTTTGGGGTGGGGGACAAAGGGATAGAGGAACACATCCATTTATTATCTTGATAGCATTTATCGCAGCGCCTATTGCATCTTTAATAATTAGATTGGCAATATCAAGAACAAGAGAATATGGCGCAGATAAAACAGGTTCTTCCATATCTGGCAATCCACTAGCATTAGCCTCAGCTCTTGAAAAGATTGAGATGTATTCAAAAAACCCATTGAATGTTAATCCTGCTGTTAGTCAGTTGTTTATATCTGATCCTTTAAAATCATTTACTGGTTCTGGATTGAGAAAATTATTTTCTACTCACCCACCTACTAAAGAAAGAGTAAGAAGGCTTAGAGAGGAAGCTAGTGGAATTAGATATAGATAATACCGGAGACTCAACAGGTGTTTTTCCAAATGAACTAGATGCTAAATTATCATCAGGCTGGAGCTTGATAGATGTTAGGGAAGATGATGAATGGACATATGGACATCATGAAGAAGCAAAACATGTAAAGATGAGTGAAGTACCAGAAAGCTTAGAATTATTTGATCAGGAATCTTCTTATATTATTGTATGTAGATCAGGTCAAAGATCAGGCAAGGTTTCAGAGTATTTAAATTCCATTGGTTACCAATCATATAATCTTATTGGTGGAATGAAAAAGCTTTCAAATGAATCAAATAAAATTATCGGTTCTGATGGAAATCCAGGTATTATCATTTAAAATCAATTTGTGATTATTTGTATTGGAAATGCACTTGTTGATTCACTTCAACAAATCGAAGAAGATGTTATTGATAAACTAAACCTTAACAAAGCAAGAATGACTCTTGTGGATAAAGAGAGATCAAACTTTTTACTTAGCAATATGCCAAATCCAACTTATGCTGCAGGAGGCTCTGCTGCAAATACTGCTTATTGGATAGCGGCCTTAGGAGGCTCCGTAGGATTTATTGGTAAAGTCTCAGATGATGATCTTGGAAAACAGTTCAGGTCAAGCTTATCTGAGCATGGACTCAGTGACTTTACAGTTCTTGAAGAAGAGAATGAACAAACTGGATTGTGTGCAATTTTTATAACACCAGATGGTGAACGAACAATGAATACATATTTAGGAGCTGGTGCCCAATTATCAATGGGAGATCTTAATGAGGAGTCTATAAAAAATTGCAACATTTTATATATGGAAGGTTATTTGTGGGACAGGTTACCAAGCAAGGAAGCATTTATGTATGCATCATCGATAAATAAACAATCTGGTGGAAAAAATGCTTTATCCTTGTCCGATGTTTTTTGTGTTCAGGCACATAGGGACAGTTTTATCGATCTAATAAAAGAAAATATAGACTATGTATTTTGTAACGAAGATGAAATAAAAGCACTTACAGAACAGGACTCAACAGAAAAGTCTTTAGATTTTATAAGTAAAAATTTTCCTAAACTTAATCAACTTATATGCACATTAGGAGCTAATGGGGTCATAGTTTTGAAAGAAAATAAACAGTATTTTTTTGAAGCTACAGAAGCAAAGGTTGTTGATAAAACAGGTGCAGGGGATTATTTTGCTGCAGGATATTTATTTGGAATAGAAGAAAAATTATCCATGCAAGAGACCGCATTAATTGCAAATAAAAGCGCTGCCCATGTAATTAGTGAAATTGGAGTAAGGCCAGAAAAACCCTTCACTCTTTAAATTTTTTTTATATCTTCTCGAAGCCTATTGAGATAAAGACCAGCAAAAATAAAAAGTGTTCCAATCACAAGATATAGTAGAGCACCAAGTTCTGGAAATATTTCATAAATTAAAAACGAAAGATTAACTAATAAATCAATTGATCCTACAAAAAGAATAGTTTGACTCGTTAATCGAACACTTAACCATATCAAAATAGTTGAGAGTAAAATATTAAGAATTTTTCCGATTAATTCATCACTGCCAAGGTATGAATCAATAATTCCCATACCAGTCACTAATGAGATACTTGAAAGAAAATATCCTAGCCATTTTGGTTCAAATTCTTTAAATGTATACCTTAAAAAATATGAACCAATTAATAACTGAGAAGCACCATAAAGTACATCATTAAAAGTATCAAAGGATAAAAATTCCAAAAGGTTAAATAAAAGTACTTGTGAACTAACAAAGAGTGTAAATTGTTGATATAAATATCTTGTCTTATTGAACAAATATATAGACAAAATAAAAATTAAAAAAGATGTTAT
>JAOOBM010000006.1:0-32597 GCA_028404505.1 Acidimicrobiaceae bacterium | reverse complement strand
TAAATTTAGCTGAAACAATTGCTGTTATCGTAGCAATTAATCCTAATCCAAGCAACATAAGAGAACTTGCGACAACTCTTCCTAAAGTTGTTACTGGTGTGATATCACCATAGCCAACAGTAGTAATAGTTACGAGGGCCCACCAAATACCATCACCAAAGTTTCTTACATCAGGTTCTGAAACATAAAAAAGATAGCCAAATAGGAAAATAAAAAATAATAAAGCAGCAAGTATGGTTCTCAATCGCCTGCTGTTAAAAAGTGTCTCTAATAAGCCAAAAAAGTTTTTAATTCTTGTCAACTCTCTCCTCACTATTAAGAATAGTGTCTTTATTTTTTACATGGTAACATATTTATAAGTGACTGAAAGAAAAACAGAATTTACGAACAATTTTTTCTTTGATAACGTCATAGATATTTTACTCACTCAAAAATGCACAGACATAAAAGCATTTAAGGTAGAAAAAAATAGTTTTTTTGATGTGGTTATTATGTGTAATGTTACATCCAATACTCAAATGGTATCATCTGTTAAAAAATTAAAAAATCTTGTGAAATCAAAAAATAAAAACTTTTTCTCTGAGGGTATTGATTCCTCTTGGGCATTAGTTGAGTTCGAAGGTGTCGGAATACACTTTTTCACAGAGGAAGCAAGAGAATATTACAATCTAGAGGATTTATTTTTTGATAGTAATCTAATGCTTCAATACGGGTAACCTTAATTGTATTGGGGCTGTAGCTCAGTTGGCAGAGCACGTGCATGGCATGCACGGGGTCAGGGGTTCAAATCCCCTCAGCTCCACAAACAAATATGAACTTAAAATATATAAGAGAAATATTTAATCAAACAAAAGATTTGATTGGTTCACAATCTGCCATTGCAATAATCTCTGTAATCCAAGTGTCGTTTGTTGTTAACCAACTCGGACCTGCGAAATATGGTGCAGCAGTACTCTTAATTGCAATACCAAGTCTCATCTTTCGTGCTTCACATGCAAGAAATAGTGATGTAAATCTTCTAGTTCTTAAGGATGGAAAAAACTTTTATTTTGAATCGATCTTTTTCAACTTCATAACTGGAATTGGTAGTTTTTTACTTTGTATTGTAATTTTTATAAATCCAATAATTATTAATTCATCTTTGGGTGATTATTTTGGCATTGAATCATTATCAAATGTTCTATTAATTTATTTACTTACAAGAATTATTCAGACTCTTTCAGAAACAAGTAAATCTATACTGATTTTTCATAATGATTTAAGAAGATACTCAATACTTGAAATTAGCAGTGTAGTAGTTAGGTTTATTGCATTAGTATTTTTACTTTTAAATGATCCAAGTGTAGAAAACTATCTAATTGCACAATCAATCTATGGAATTACCTTTGGGCTTTTTGGTTTATATCTCTCAAATAAATATCGTGATTCTTCAGATTTCAAGATTCGACATTTCAAAGCATATTCAAAAGCCATCAGATCTTCTTATGGAAAAATTAGATATGACCAAATTATTGGTCTTATACCACAACATTTGGATGTAATTTTACTAGCTATAGTCGTTGATATACAGACTGTTGGAATCTATCAATTTGCTAAAAGATTAGTTGAACCTATAAATTATCTTGTTGTTACATTTAATCCTTGGTTACAAAACAAATTAAAGTCTGAGGACAAAGATTTCAATATAACTTCTTTCTTTAGGCGAATTTTGTTACCAATTTCAATATTGTTATTTGGAATTTATTTCATTTTTGGACGAAAACTTATTTTATTTATTGGTAACGAGCAATTTATTAATTCATTTGAGCCAATGATGGTGTTGTTGATAGGATTCACTACTTATTTGTTAAGTTTCTGGATAAGACAGTATCTATTATTTGCTGATTTAATTGAGTTTCATGCTTATGGACGAATTATTTACTCTTTTGTATTTCTCGTTTTAGCAGTCTTATTATCTGATTCTTTTTCCTCTCTAGGAGTCGCTATTGCTTTAAGCTCTGCAATCGTTTTACAAAAATTATTTGAATACACCATATATTTGATAAAAATAAAATCAAATTGAATAAATCTCAACATTAACATAAGAATGATGCAGATAAATAAACAATCAAGCCAAAACACTTACGAAATTATGATTTTAATGGTTTCTGTTTTACTCGTTTTTTTGGATGCTTATCAAATTTTTGGCATACCAATTCCATGGTTAGGTATGACCCTATTGTTTTTGTTTGCTTTAACTAAATACAAATTATTCTATGACTCAAAAAATCTTGTAATTGTTTCAATATTGATTGCAATCGTCATAATTCCACAGATAATATATATTTTCTTCAATGAAGTTTCACAAGGAGAAATACAATACCTCTTTTTACGATTACTTAACATATTCTCATTTGTTATAGTTCTTTTATTTTCATTGACTTACTTTAGAAATGAAAAAATAATGTCCTTTTTTGACACTTGGAAATATTTAATTGGAGTAATGTCAGCTTTGACAATCTATATATTTATCGCCCAAATTTATGACTTAAGTGAATTTATAAGAAATAGATCAAACACTAATCTTTTTGGAGACTCCGACCAATCTACTTTTTGGTTATCAGAACCACACAGAGCAATGGGTACATTTAGAGAGCCAGTTTTATTAATATCTTTTTTAATGCCACTCGTTGTTTTGTATCTTTACAAATATAAAAGTAGTAATTATTTGTTATCCATAATTTCTGGAGTTGCATTAGGTTTATCAAGAAGTAATTATTTGCGGCTATTTTGTATACTTTTTCTTACGTTCGTCTTATTTAACTATCTAAAAACAAAAGAGTTAAATAAATCGCTTTTATTGTTTTTGGTTATTTCACTTGTAATGTCTAATTTTGGAGTTTTTGAATGTAATTTAAATTCAGATAGTAGGCAATGTATTGAATATGAAGAAGATGTTCAAAAAATGAATGCTTCTGGTGAAATAAAAATTGATGTAAATTCAGACACTGAAGAATTGGGCCTGGGTAATGACAGATTAAATGTATTGAATTTTTTTATTAACTCATTGAGAGATATTACACCTAAAAGCATTATCAATATTAACTCTGATTATCAAGATTATTCTTCAGTAAGAGTTAATGAAGAAATGTATTTTACGAATAGGACATTACCTAAATATCTTCTCCAAAGATATAGCACCCAAAATTTTGGTACTGGTAATTATTCACTACTTAGATATGATCTAAATGTTCAAAATTTGTTTGTGTTTTATACTCAAGCTTTCGGAATTATTTTTCCACTTATACTGTTTTTAATATTCCTGAATATTATTGTTCAAAAAAAAGAGTTACTTAAATTGTTTTTCTTTTCCAGTTTTATTTTATTTTTCTTTGTTAGTCCGGTTGAAGAAGTCAATGCATTCTATGGCTTAATCATTGGTGCAGCGTATAATTTGATTTTTATGAAAGATGATATAAATGCAAATACATAATTTTTCACCGGGTCCAGCAAGATTAGATCCTTCTATTGTCAGCAAGTCCCAAGAGGCAATAGCTAATTATCAAAAAACTGGTTTGTCAATTCTAGAGATTGGACACAGATCTAAAGATTTTGAAACATTAATAAACGCTCTTCAAGAGAATATGATAAATATTTTTAATATTCCATCTAATTATTTCACTCTTCTCTTGCAAGGGGGAGCAACATATCAGAATACCTTTATCGCTAATAACTTTGATAAAGAAAATAAACTTTTAGGATGTCTAGTCACAGGAACATGGGGGAGGTATTCAGTTGAAGATTTCTCAAAAATTAGAGATACGAAAATAATTGAAGTAAGCGATAATGAAATTGAAAATTATATTCAAACACCCTGGGACCTCGAAGGTGTTGATTATTTGCACCTAACTTCAAACGAGACAATAAATGGTGTCCAATTAAGGGAATTCAATAAAATTGAACATGATTCATTACTTGTTGATATGTCCTCAGATATTGGTTCTTATAGTTTTGAATGGGACAATTTAGCTTATGTTTATGCAGGAGCTCAAAAAAATATGGGCATTCCAGGAGTCTCTATATGTATTGGAGATGAAAAATATTTAAATTCAGAAGATAATTCTAGATACCTCAACCTTGGACAATTGGTGGAAAAGAATTCTTTGTTGAACACACCTCCTACTTTTTCGATATACGTCCTAAAGCTGGTAACCGATTGGATGATTGCAATGGGAGGTATAAACCATTTTGAAGAAAAATCAATTAGACAATCATCAAGACTATATGAACAGTTAGAGAGTTATGGTGATTTTGTAATAATACCTGTCAGTGACTATTCAAAAAGTAGATCCAATATAATTTTTAAATTCAAAAATGAGGATTTGGAAAAGAAATTTCTTATTAAAGCAACTGAAAAAGGAATACTTGGTCTGAATGGACATAGAAGCCAGGGGGGAATAAGAATTAGTCTTTACAATTCAATTACAGACGAGATGGTTGACTACTTGTCAGAATATATTGACAAATTTTTTGCAGATAATGGAAAATAATAACTTCACAGTTTATCAATTTGAAAACTACGACGTTGAGGGTCTTAAACTTGAAATTAATTTTTCAAATACTGACTTTATCGAGATAAAGACCCATGAAGAAATAAATTCCCCCATTGAAAACATGGAAGAATCTTTTGAACCACTTTTATTTGGAATTGATATGAATATAACAAATATTAAAAATATAAATGATTTAAAAGGAAAGAAAATGATTCTGTTAGATGGACATCATCGATATGAATACTTGAAAAGAAATGATATTGACAAATCAATTGAATTAGTACTTATTTCAATTGATGATGTTGAAATTCTTTCTTACCCATCACGTTTAATAATTACAAAAAAAGAATTTGAGGAAATTCTTGAAAATTATAATTTTTCAAACAATGTCTCTTCAAAATTCTTTGTTTCAGTAGATGATGTTAAGTTTTTCAATGAGGAAATTTTGGACATTTATCAACTTTATGAATTTAAAAATTTCTGTTACGTTAACGAGTATATAAGCTCAGTGGTGGATGAAAATAAAACTAATGATGAAATAATTGTAAATTTTACCCCCATAAAAGTATCTGAAATTGTAGAAAATGACTCTCTGTTTCCTCCAAAATCTACATGGATAACTCCAAGATTATGAAAATTTGTCATGTTATCAATTCTTTAAATAGGGGAGGTGCGGAATCGCATTTGTTGGACCTAATCAATGCACAGCTAAATGATGGGATGGATGTCCATGTAACTGTTATTGGCGAAGATAGCACTGAATCATATTCAATAGAAAGCGAACTAATTAAAAATGGCATAAACATTACAAGACTTAATGGTCCGAGAATGTTTAATTTATTTTCATATTTTTCTATGTATTCAAAATTCAAAAATGAAAAATTTGATATTATTCATTCACATCAACCTCGTAGCGATTATATGGTCTACAGAACAAAAAAATATTTATCAAAAAAAATTAAATGGATTGTAAGTGTTCATGGAAAATATGATACATATTTAGAAAAAGGTAGTTTAAGTAATAACCTAAGAAAATACTTTATGAAGAGACTCTCTAAACATTGGCAATCTGCTTTTTCGATAATCGCGATTTCTGAGGAAGTAAAAAGTTGGATTGAAAATCTTAATCATGAATTGAATGTTGTGGTCATACCTTACTGGATAGACATCAAAAATTCTGAAACCATTGTAAAAAAAGATAGAGTAACCCTTGGATTTCTTGGAAGACTGAATGTAAATAAAGGGATAGAAGACTTAATTGATGCACTTAATTCAGACGAGCTTAAATTACTTGATTTTAAATTAATGATTGCTGGAAGTGGGACCGATGAGTATTTAGAAAAATTAAGAAATATGATTGAAAAAGACAATATTGAAAACGTAAATTTTCTTGGATATATAGAAAATAGAGAAGAATTTTTTAATAATATAGACATTTTTGTATTTCCATCATTTTCAGAGGGTTTAGGTTTGGTACTACTCGAAGCCATGAGTTTCTCAAAGATTTGCATAACAAGAAATATTTTGCCAATGACAAATTATATTGACGAAGACTCAGGTTATTTATTTGATGATGTGAATGGATTATCGCATTCAATAGCTTCATCTATTCAAGATTTAGAAAACAATATTGAATTAATACAGAAAAAATTGTTTAATATTGAAAAGAAATTAGAAAAATCAAGTAAGGAAAATATATTTCCAGAATTAGTAAAAGTATATGAACAGTCAATTTGAATATAAAAAAATAGAAAAGAAATGGCAGGATCACTGGGAAAATAGTGAAACTATTAAGTGTGATTTAAAATCTGACAAACCAAAATTTTACAACCTTTGTATGTACCCATATCCCTCTGGAGATCTGCATATGGGACATATAAGGAACTATACGATCGGTGATGTTATTACTAGATATAAACAAATGAATGGCTTCAATGTTTTATCTCCTATGGGCTGGGACTCATTTGGCCTTCCTGCCGAAAATGCAGCAATTAAAACTGGTATTCATCCAAGAGAATTTACGGAAGAAAGAATTGCTAATATGAAATCTCAAATTATCAGATTAGGTTCTTTATATGATTGGGATAGGGAAGTTGCAGCCCACTCTGTTGATTATTACAAATGGACTCAATATCTATTTATAAAGTTGTTTGAAAATGATTTGGCTTACAAGGAGGACGCACCAGTAAATTGGTGTAATTCATGCAGAACAGTTCTAGCTAATGAACAAGTTATAGAGGGCTCTTGTGAGCGATGTGATACAGCTGTAGAGCCAAAAAATTTAAACCAATGGTTTCTGAAGATATCCGAATATTCTGAAGAATTATTACAAGGCCTTGATGAGATTGGTGATTGGCCAGAAAACGTGAAGACGATGCAAAGAAACTGGATTGGAAAATCTGAAGGTTCTCAATTTGAATTAAACATAATTGGAACAGACCTTACTTTTGATGTTTTCACAACAAGACCTGATACATTGTTTGGGATGACTTTTGCTGTCATATCTCCAGAGCACGAATTAATAAATCAAATTATGGAGCAATCTGATAAAAAAGATGAGATACAAAATTATTTAGACTCAATTGTAAATAAGTCAGAATTCGAGAGAATGTCTATTACAAAAGAAAAAACTGGAGTAGATACCACTTTGAAAGTTATGAATCCAATCACAAATGAGGAAGTACCTTTATGGATAGCTGACTATGTTCTTGTGAATTATGGAACTGGTGCGATTATGGCAGTTCCAGCTCACGATGAAAGAGATTATGAATTCGCAAAAAAATATGATATTGAAATTAGACAGGTAATTATAGATAAAGAAAAAACAATAAATGTAGACAATGAAGCCTTTACAGGTAATGGAGTCCTTATCAATTCTGGAGAGTTCAATGACTTAGGCTCTCACGAAGAAGCAAGTAAAAAGATAAATGACTTTTTAGTAAAAAATAAGATTGGTGATGAAAAAACAACATATCGTTTGAGAGATTGGTTAATCAGTAGACAAAGGTATTGGGGCTGTCCAATTCCATTAATCAATTGTGAAGACTGTGGATTATTACCAGAACAATATGAAAATTTACCAGTATTACTTCCAGAAATTCAAGATTATATAAATACAGATGGATCTCCTTTGTCCAAGAGCAAAGAATTTGTTGAAACTGATTGCCCAAAATGTTCTAAGAAAGCTCTACGTGAAACTGACACCATGGATACTTTTGTAGATTCATCCTGGTATTACATGAGATTCTTAGACCCAAAGAACGATAATGAACCTTTCGAATCTGATTTTATAAATGAATGGTTACCGGTTGATCAATATATAGGTGGTGTCGAACATGCTATTCTTCACCTTCTTTATTCAAGGTTTTTTGTAAGAGCCTTGAGGGATCTTGGTTTTATGAAAATTGATGAACCATTCCATAATCTTTTCTCTCAGGGGATGATTAACTTTGGTGGGGCAAAGATGTCAAAATCAAAAGGAAATATTGTTGATCCAGAATCATATTTTGCAACTCATGGGGCTGACGCATTAAGATTATATATTCTTTTTATGGCTCCTCCTAGCGATGGGGTTGAATGGAATGATGGTGGTATAGAAGGAACTAAGAGATTCTTAAATAAGTTCTGGGATAATATGGTGAAAATTATTGATCAAAAAGACACCTCTGATACTTTTACTTCAAAAGATGAAGAAATTGAGAGAAAAATTAATCAAACAATAAAATCAATTACTCAACATCTTGAGAAATTTGAGTTTAATACAGCGGTATCTGATCTTATGAAATTAAACAATGACTTAAGCGATTATCTAAAGGAAGATAATACGATTCAGATAGATCTAAAAGATTCAATTTTACGAAATATATTAATCCTTTTATACCCAATGTCCCCACATATTGCTTCGGAAATATTCCAAGATTATTTTGATAGTGATATAAGTCAGGAGAAATGGCCAACCTTTGATGAAACAAAACTAGAGAATCCTGTTTATGAACTCGTGATTCAAATAAATGGAAAGAAGAGGCACGCATTAATCGTTAACACAGGTATTGAAGAAGATGAAGTTAAAAAAATTTGTACTGCTAATTTTGATATTGATTTTTCAAATGCCAAAAAAGTAATATTTATTAAAGATAAATTAATTAATATAGTTCAATAAGTGACAAAATTAATAATTACAGAAAACTTAATTTCAGATATCAACCAAATAAAATCTGAAATAAATATCGATGAAAGTATTGTATCAATTTCTCAAGAAGAATTTAGCGCTAACAATACTGCAGCATTATTCCAAAGTGATAATTTCCAATTTTTATCAGATAGTTTCGTAACATACAGTGATTTAAAAAAAATAAATTATGATTTTAATGAGAAGTATATTTTTCAAGTTAAAAAAAATAATTTAAAAACATTCTCAGCTGTTGCTGAATTAATTGAAACACATTATCCAGAAAACAAAAAAAGTACTGAGATTTACCCTTGGGACTTGGTAAATATTATTTTTTCAAAGCAAAAAAAATTAACAAATGAAATTATTGATAAATTCTGTAATGACGAGACAGTATTTAGACAATTCTTGTCGTACTTTAACAAAGAGCTTCAAAGATTGTTATTAATTTATAAATACGATGAAAAAAAAGTCGCAGAAGTACTTTCTGAAAAAGTAGATTACAAGTATGAGCTTGCTCAAAAAAGAAGAGACAAGTTAAATGTCATAGATTTAGAAAATTCTTTAAGTATGATTTATAAGATCGAAAAATTAAATACTAATTCTTCATTTAATCAAGAAAATGCAAAACGTTTTGTGGTTTCTATAAAAAATCTATTACAGTTTTGAAATTCGAGATTTATTTCTATCTCTATAATTTTTAGTTATTATTCCATTGGAATAAGCTCTATCTAAATTTTTGATTACAGTATCTTTCTGTTCTTTTTCAACATCACTTTCTGAATTCAATATAGCTTTAATGGATGATCTCAGAGCTGTTTTTTTGTCCTTATTTCTAAGATTTTTCTTCTCGTCTTGTCTTATTCTCTTTTTTTGGGATTTAATATTTGCCATCTAAAACCTCTTGGTATATAAGATAATAACTTATTAAAGATGTTAACAAATAAAAATATAAGAAATATTTCGATTATTGCACATGTTGATCATGGTAAATCTACTTTAGCTGACAGACTTATCGAATTATCTGGATTAATTACTCCTGGTGATCATAATGACCAAATTCTGGACAACATGGATCTTGAGAGAGAAAGAGGTATTACCATTAAATCTCAACCGATCAGATTAATCTTTGATGATTTAGTTATAAACTTAATTGATACACCCGGACACGTAGATTTTTCTTATGAAGTTTCCAGAGCTTTAATTGCTTGTGACGGAGCATTATTACTTGTAGATGGAACAAAAGGTGTACAAGCTCAGACTTTTGCACATTCCTATGCAGCTATTGAAGCCGGATTAGATATTATTCCTGTTATTAACAAAATAGATTCTGTTGATGCTGATATATCAAATGTATCTCAACAAATACACAATCTAATTGGTTCTAAGGATGAAGAAATTTTTAATATTTCTGCAAAAACTGGAGATGGAGTTCAAGAACTTATATCAGAAATTCCAAATTTAATAACTGCTCCAATTGAAAAATCCGATAAGGTAAATGCACTAATTTTTGATTCATACTTTGATTCTTACAAAGGAGTTGTAGCTTCAGTAAGGGTATTTGGTGGCGAGATTAAAAAAGATATGAATTTAAAGCTTGTTAATTCAGGATTTAGATTTGACGCAAATGATATCGGATATTTTGATTTGAACTTACAGAAATCTGATAGTTTAAACTTTGGCGAAGTTGGTTACATCGTTACTGGTGCTAAAGATTTATCTCAAATAAGAGTTGGAGACACTTTAGTCACTGGAGAAGATGAGAAGCCAATAATATTGTCAGAATATGAAGAATCTCAACCTACAGTTTTTTCGAGTATATTTCCTTCAGACTCTGATGATTTTACAAAACTAAGGGAATCGTTGGATAAATATGTATTAAATGATGCAAGCTTTGTTTTTGAACCAGAAACCTCTTCTGCCTTCGGATTTGGATTTAGATGTGGATTTTTGGGCCTTTTGCATTTAGAGATTGTTATTGAACGATTAGAGAGAGAATTCGACCTATCTCTGATTGTGACCCCTCCATCAGTAGAGTTTAAGCTTATAAGGAATAACGACGAAGAAAGGGTAATAAGAAACCCATCTATTCTTGATGAATATACTGATATAAAAAAATTACAAGAGAGAATTTGTGAAGTAGATTTATTATTTCCAAAAGAGTATCTTGGTGCAATTTTGACACTCTTAAATGATAAAAGAGGCATACAGGAAGATCTGACTTACCTAAGTACGACAATGGTCAAGCTTAAATATAAGCTACCTCTGCTAGAACTAGTCTCAGGATTTTATGATTCACTTAAATCTATCTCACAGGGTTTTGCATCAATTGACTATAAAATTTTAGGATTTGAAGACGGAAGTTTGGTCAAACTAGATATTCTTGTTAATGGTATGGTGGTAGATTCATTTAGTTCGATTCTTTCAAAAGATAGTGCAGAATATGTTGGGAGAAATAGGGTAAAAAAATTAGCTGATCTAATCCCACGTCAACAATTTGATATACCAATTCAAGCTGCGATAGGTTCAAGAATTATATCTAGAGAAACTGTAAAAGCCCTTCGAAAGGATGTTACTGCAAAACTTTATGGAGGCGATGTTACTAGAAAGAGGAAACTTCTAGAAAAGCAAAAAGAAGGTAAGAAAAAGATGAGAAGTATTGGAAGGGTAGAAGTACCCAAAGAAGCCTTTAAAGAATTTTTAAAACAATAGTATGCATACCCCTACAGTTTTTGATTCAACAATATTAGATACTTTCAAAGAGTTACAACTTACTGATGAAAAATTACATCATTTAAAGAATGTTTTGAGGATTAAAGATATGGATGAAATAAAGATATCAAATGGGAAAGGAAAAATTTATTTTGGAAACTTAGAAGGAAATGTTGTTTCATTAAAATCTAATCAAGAATTTGAGAGAAAAAATGATATTGATGTATTTATTTCTTTCATTCAAGATAAAGATAGGCTTCGTTTTATTGTTGAGAAATTAACAGAGCTATCTGTAAGTTCAATTAGTTTCGGCCCTACAGATCATTCACAAAAAATAAAAGTTGATTTAGATAAGCTTAATATGTGGTCTATCTCAGCAGTAGAGCAATCAGGAAACGCATTCAAACCAGATATATTTATTTCAAATAACTTGGATTTTGAAAAATTTAATCACGGCCTAGATATTACTGGTAAACATATTAAAGAAAACAACAGTATGAAAAACATAGCTATTGGCCCTGAAGGTGGCTGGTCTAATAACGAGAAAGATAAATTTAAATACCTATCAAATATTGGTGATTTTACCTTAAGAACAGAGACAGCCTCAATACTTGGTGTATCCTTATTGATGTAAAATATAATATGGAAGAAAAATCAGTATTTGAGATGATTCTAAATAAAGAATTAGAATCAGAAATAATTTACGAAGATGACGATATATTTTCAATTCAAGACATAAATCCTGTTGCTAGAATTCATCTACTAATAATTCCCAAAAAAAGAATAAATACAATAAATAATTTATCTGATGAGGACACATTGTTAGTTGGAAAGATGATACAAGTAGCTAAAGATTTAGCAAAAAAATATGCAATAGATGAGAGCGGCTATAGATTAATATTTAACACTAATGATGATGGTGGACAGACTGTTTATCATATACATCTCCATTTAATTGGAGGAGAAAAATTGAAGGCTTTCTAATGGTTGTTGAAAAAGTCATTCCGAATAATATTGAATTAATTAATTTGTTTGGAATTAATGACAATAATTTAAAATATATAAAAAAAATTTTTCCGGCATTAAAAATTAATGCGAGGGGCAACATTCTTTATATAGAGGGAAACAAGGATAGGGTAGAAAAACTAGTCAGTTTAATCGATGAAATGGTTGCTCTAAATCAAAATAATCAGACTGTGGACATACCTGATATCGAACTTTTGATGAATATGAATGGGACATTAAACGGTAACGGAAAAAAATTAAGCACAATAAGCATCACAAATAATAAGTCCATAAAAGTTAAAAATGTGAGTCAATACAAATATATAGAAACAATTATGAATTCAACTGTCACATTTGGCGTTGGACCTGCTGGAACAGGAAAAACATTTTTAGCAGTTGCTAGTGCAGTAAAAATGTACTCTGAAGATCAGATAAAGAAAATTGTTCTTACTAGGCCAGCAGTAGAAGCAGGAGAAAAATTGGGATTTCTACCTGGTGACTTATCTCAAAAAATTGATCCCTACTTGGTACCATTATTTGATTCTTTAGAGTACTTTTTTGGTAATGAAAACCTAGAGTATTTAATCGAAAAAAGAAATATTGAAATTGTTCCACTTGCGTACATGAGAGGTAGAACTTTAAACAATGCATGTATTATTCTTGATGAAGCACAAAATGCCACCTCTGGACAAATAAAAATGTTTCTAACAAGACTAGGAGAGAATTCTAAAGTAATTATCACCGGTGATGAATCACAAATAGATCTTTATAATACTGATAACTCAGGTCTAAAAAGAACAAGAAAAGCACTTTCTAATATTGATGAAATATCTGTCATGGAATTTGATAATGCTGATATTGTCAGAAATCCTATTGTTTCAAAAATATTAGAGGTATTTCCAAAGAAATAATGAGAAACTACTTTTCTTTTGGTATAAAGCTTTTATATATTGCAATTTTTGGCGGTTTAGTTTGGTTTATTTCATTCTCAATATTTCCTGAAAATCAAGTAATAAAAATTAGTATTGGTGAGGAATCACCATCTACATTCGTAGCTCCAAAATACATAGAAATTGTGGACGATGAACAAACTAATGAAAATATCGCCAAAGCTGTTGATTCAGTTAATCCAATATATTCAATAAATTCAGATCTTAATCAAACTGTTTTAAATGGTATTACAAGTATGTTTTTGACCGTCATTGAGGCAAGAACAGAAGAAGTCTTAGTATCTAGTGATCAAGATACAGTTGGTGAGAGTACAGAACCAGAAGTTGAGGTTGTTGAATTAAATAAAATCCAACAAATAGAGAAAATCGCAAGTTCATTATCGTTCTCAACAATTTCAACAGCGAATATTGAAGTGCTTGTTGAGATATCAAATTATGATTTATTAAACAAAACAGGATATCTTTCCCAATTAGAACTTGAGGCAAAGAGCTTAGCAAGTGACATTCTCCAAGTTGGCATCAACAATGATAATTTAAACCAAACAAGACAAAATCTTGTATCAAATCCTCCATATTTAGATTTATCAAGTGAGTTGTTCGCACTAATCCCAGAAAGTAGATTGAGATCTTCTGTTGCTGAATTAATTGCAGAAAATTTAATAGTCAATCAAAAACTTGAACAAGAACTATGGGATGAGCAAAAACAGAAAGTTTCGGATTCAATAGATCCTGTAATTGTCAAATATTTTGAAGAAGACATAGTAGTTAGTGAGGGTGAAAAAATTAACTCTGTCCAATACAATGCATTAGATAATTTTGGATATTTATCAGGAGAGTCTAGAAGTATACAAACTGCTGCAATACCAATAATTTTTTCAGTCTTTGTTTTAATTTATTTTTTATTGTGGAGATTTAAGGATTCTATGTGGAACAATAACAATGAGTTTTTATTGTTATTGACATTAATACTTATTTCTTCAATATTTCTCAGAGGTATTTCATATTTTTCCCAAAGTTTAGATTTAAATTATCTGAAATATGCCGTTCCAATTTCTTTTGTAGGTGTAGTTTCGGCTGTCTTACTAAATCTGAGAGCAACACTCATTTTGTCACTTTCAAGTTCGTTGTTAGCTCTTGCAGGTGGTGGAAATATAGGTCTTGTTGCTATGGGAGCCGTACTTACAGTTGTACCTTCAATATTTCTCTCAGAGGATATAGACAGAATTACATTGAGACAAAGAATTATTTATATTACCTTATCTCAACCAGTAGTTGCTTTTGGTATATTCTTTTTCCTAAGAGAAGATTTCAGTTTTGTTGAAATTTTTGTATCTTCGTTACTTGGAGGTTTAGTCGGTAATTTAGCAGCATTTTCACTAATAAATTATATTGAATTGGCATTTAGATTAACTACAAATTTCAGACTGTCAGAAATTGCAGACAGAAACCATCCAGGACTTAGATATTTAGAAGAGAAAGCTTTAGGAACATTCAACCACTCGCTGGTTGTTGGAACACTGGGGGATAGGGCAGCAAATCTCATTGGTGCAAATTCACAATTAGTAAGAGCTATGGCCTACTTTCACGATTTGGGAAAAACTGAAAACCCTTCAATGTTTGTTGAAAATCAATTTGGATCAAGTAATCCACATGATAATTTATCTTCAAATGAATCAGTAGAAATTATCAGATCACACGTTACTGATGGTGTGAAATTAGCCAAAAAATTCAAAATTCCTGAAGCAGTTTACAGAGGGATAATCGAACATCATGGTGATTCAGTGATGAGATATTTTTACGAAAAAGAAAAACTCACAAATCCAGAAGTTGCAAAAGACGATTTTAGACACCTTGGAGAGAAGCCGAGTTCAAAAGAAACTGTTATTTTAATGTTTGCAGACGCTTTAGAAGCGGCATGTAGAGCAAGATTTCAATATGAAGATGCGGATGAAGATAAAATATCTAATTTAGTAGACGAAATTTTTCAAGAAAAGATCAATGATGGTCAATTACTTAACGCACCTATAACCTTTCAAGATCTTGAAAGAATTAAACAATCATTTCAAGCAAGCTTAGAAGGCCTTTATCATCAACGAGTTTTGTATCCAGAATTTACAAAAGATGAAGAAGAATAAATATTGAAAATTGTTTTTAACGGTTATTTTTATAAAAATGAAAAATTAAAAGTAACCCAGGCTGTAAAAATTTTTTCTGAGAATTTCAAAATATCAAGAAATTTTCATTTTACGGTTCATTCTCTAAATGAAAGTGAATCAAAAAAATTAAATCAAAAAACATTTAATACAAACAAGCCAACAGATGTTTTGTCTTTTCCTTTATACAACGACATTGAAGCTATAAATGAATTAGATAAGAGTATGTCTGAAGATATGGGTGACATGTTCATTTGTCGAAATATTATTAAAAAGAATGCAGAAATCTACGATAAAGACTTTGTTGAAGAACTACAATATATTGTAATTCATGGGCTTTTACATTTAATTGGTTACTCACATGAAAAAAATGACAAATTAAAGACGTATGAATCAAAACTTATGAAGAAAATTTGGAATGAATCTTAAGGATATAAATCTTAATCACATTGCCATAATTATGGATGGTAATGGTAGATGGGCAACCAACCAGGGATTAGAGAGAACAGCAGGACATGCTGCTGGTGAATTCTCCCTTTCACGTTCAATTGATTGGGCACTTAAAAACAATCTACAATGGCTAACGGTTTTTGCTTTTTCAACTGAAAATTGGTCAAGGTCTGAAGATGAAGTTGATTTTTTAATGTTTTTTAATCGTGATATTTTAATTAGGAGAAGAGAAGAATTTAATGATAAAGGTGTTCGATTTCATTTTATTGGTGACTTAGAAGACAATAGAATTCCTGATGAAAATAAATTTTTGATGAATGAAACTGAACAAATGACCAAGAACAACAAAAAGTTGAATCTTGTTTTTGCATTTAACTATGGTTCAAGAAAAGAAATTCATGATGCTTATACAAAATTAAATAAAAATTCTATTGATCAATTAGATGAAGAATCATTTCGAGCTAATTTATTATTACCTGAAATGCCAGACCCAGATTTATTAATACGTACAGCAGGGGAGAAGAGAGTAAGTAATTTTCTTCTCTACCAATTAAGCTACACTGAGCTTATGTTTGTGGATACTCTATGGCCTGATTTTGATGAAAAAGAATTAGATTCGGCCGTTGATGAATTTCAGAATAGAGTAAGAAAGTATGGAAATGCCTGAAGAAATATTTGATAAGGTTGTAAAAATTGCTCAATCAAGAGGATTTGTATTTAACGCTTCATCAATATATGGAGGATTAAGAAGTTCTTATGATTACGGCCCATTAGGAGTACTACTTAAAAATAATATAGAAAAGTTGTGGTGGAAAAGTATCAGTAATTTAGAAGTTGAAATTTATCCAATAGATACTGCGATTATACAATCAAGCGATGTTTGGAAAGCATCGGGTCATGTAGGCGAATTTACCGATCCAATGGTTGACCATAAACCTACAGGTGAAAGATTTAGGGCTGATCAGGTACCAGATCATATTAAGAAAGAGGACTTAACGGAACCTCGTCAATTCAACTTGATGTTTCAGACTAACATTGGCCCGGTTGAAAATGAAAACTCAACTGTTTATTTAAGACCAGAAACTGCACAAGGTATATTTGTAAATTTTGAAAATGTTTTGAGAACAATGAGAGCAAAAATACCTTTTGGAATTGGAAATATTGGAAAGTCATTTAGAAATGAAATTACACCTGGACAATTTATTTTTAGGACAAGAGAGTTTGAACAAATGGAGATTGAATTCTTTTGTGATGAGAGTGAAGAGGACAAATGGTTTGATTATTGGATTGAAAATAGACTTAATTGGTACAAAAACCTGGGTATTCCTGAAAATAAATTAAGAATAAGAGAACATGATGAATCTGAACTAGCTCATTATGCTAAGAAAACATCAGATATCGAGTTTGAATATCCTTGGGGATGGGGTGAACTTGAAGGAATTGCCAATAGAGGTAATTATGATTTGAATGCTCATCAAGAAAGTAGTGGTAAGGATTTGAGATATTTTGATCCAAATAGTGATAACAAATTTACCCCATCTGTTATCGAGCCTGCTGGAGGCCTTACTCGAACTTTATTTGCGGTTTTACTTTCATTGTATGAAGAAGAAGAACTAGAAAAAGAGGTTAGGACTCTATTTAAATTTAAATTTGACCTCGCTCCAATTCAAATTGGGATTCTGCCATTAAGCAAAAAAGAAGAATTAATCGAAGTATGTAATTCTGTTAAATCTGAACTGGGTCCATATTTCAGAACAGAAATTGATGTAACTCAATCTATTGGAAAACGCTATAGAAGACAGGATGAAATTGGGACTCCTTATTGTATAACTGTAGATTTTGACACATTAGAAGACAAGGCTGTAACTGTACGAGATAGAGATAGTATGTCACAAGAGAGAATTAAAATCGAAGATATAAAAAGCTATTTTGACAATATGTAATGGGAATCTCAAAGCAATCAATCGACGACTTAAGAAATAGATCTAAAATAAGTGATTTTATTCTCAGTTCTACAACTGGAAAATTAAGAGGTAGTAAAGGTATGGCTCTTTGCCCTTTTCATGGTGAAAAAACTGCAAGTATGAGCTTTACAGATGAAGATAATTTGTTTCATTGTTTTGGCTGTAAAGAGGGTGGAGATATTTATAAATATATTCAATTGATAAATAATGTTGAATTTCAAGAATCAGTTGAGATTGCTGCTGAAAAGTATGGATTTAATCTCACATACACTGATTCAAAGTTCGAGAGTGACCAAAAAAATCTTATTGGATCAATGAGTAAAATTCATAATTTTTTTATTAACAATATGAAAGAAGGTAAAAGCTCTGAGTCAATAGATTATTTAAAGTCGAGAGATTTAGATGGAACAGATATAAAAGAATTTCGAATTGGTTTTGCAGAAAAAGATGAAAAAAGTACAAATGAGTTTTTTAAAAAAAACAATCTAACAAAAACTGATCTAAAAAATCTTGGATTATTGAGTGAAAGAGGAAATTTTTTATTTAAAAATAGAATAATTTTTCCAATAACAAATTTAAGGAATGAAACAGTTGGTTTTGGTGGAAGAGCACTAGATGATTTTGGTCCAAAATATATAAACACAGCTGAATCTTCAATTTATCGAAAAAATAGATCGCTCTATTTTACAAGTGAGTTTTTATCGGATTTGAAAAAGAAAAAGTTTGTTATTTTAGTTGAAGGATATTTTGATGTAATTGCATTTAATAAACTTGGATTTAATAACGTTGCATCACCATCGGGCACTGCTTTAACAGTTCAACAAATTAATTTACTTTCTAGATATACAAAAGAAATTTACCTGTGTTTCGATAATGATCAAGCAGGAGATACTGCCACGAAAAGGGTTCTTGAAATTAAAAATAATCAGCCTTCAGAAATTAATTTTTTCAAACTAAATCTTCCTAAAGAGTTTAAAGATATCTCTGAGCTTTATGAGGGTGGTACTAGTGATATCAATAAAATTATTAATGAAAAGGAAGATCTTGTTGAATTTTGCATCAACAAAATAATTGATATAGACAATACAAAAAAAACTTTTCAAGAATTTAAACAAATATCAAGTTTTCTAAGTCCATTAGAGAAAGATTTAGCTATTGGATATCTGAGTAAAAAAATAGGTATTACTAAAGAGGTATTAATTGAGGAATTAAATTATCAGTCAGACAATGAGCCACTATCCCAGAATGATAATTCTTCAAGACAAATAAAACATATTGAAACGTTTCAAGATATTTTAATTGCGGAAATAATCAAACAAGATTTTGATATTGAAGAGGAACTTGACTTTTTAATTAATTTAAATCTTGAATTTAAAACATTAATTGATGAGCTTAAAGCTAATAAAAATAATAATGAATTCGAAAAGTATGCAAATATTTCTTATTCTGATACTCAACTTAAAGAGTCTGTAGCCAGGCTTTATATTTATTACTCTGATATAAAAATTGAAAATTTAATTAAAAAAATGGATGAGTCTAATGACTTAACCCTGTTAGAGGACCTAGAAGATCTTAAAAAGAAAATAGAATTTTATCAGAATACTCTTTAATACATACTATTATTAATTTGCTATCCGAGGTAGCTCAATTGGCAGAGCAGCGGACTGTTAATCCGTTGGTTGTGGGTTCAAGTCCCACCCTCGGAGCAAAATTTTGTAAGTATCTATCAATAACTTGTCTATAATTACATTTGAAGAGGAGGAATATGTCAGAAGCTTTAGATTTTGTAAAGCAAAATGCGGAAGGTAAAGATCTTAGTGTTTTACCAGGATCAATTAAATGGGTCGTAGATTCTCAAATAGTATTTATGAATCCAGATAATGGTGAGATTACTGATGATGACGCTGAAGCAGCATGCACAATTACAACAGATATGGAAACTTTTAAAGGGATGTACGATAAATCTGTAAGCCCTCAAGCAGCTTTCATGACTGGTAAATTAAAAGTAGAGGGTGATATGGGGATTGCTCTCAAACTACAATCAGTAATTAATTAACTTTTGGGCCTGTAGCTCAGTTGGTTAGAGCAACGGACTCATAATCCGTCGGTCGCAGGTTCGAGTCCTGCCGGGCCCACAGTGAGTAAAAATACAATTATGAGTCGGATAAATTCTCGTTTAATTGGATCGATTTTTGCAATAACCTTATTAATACCTTCAAATTTTGGTTTAAATTTCTTAGGGATTAATTTTGAAGACATTCCCTTAATTGCAATTTTTCTTGTTTTATTGACAAACAAATTAAGGAATCTTAATTTCGATAGGTTTGATAAAGCATTTCTATCATTTTTAATAATTTTCATTTTATATACAACTTTCTTTATGGACGAGATAAATTTCTTCAACCAAACAAATTTAAGATTTTACTTTTATTTCGCTCTTGCTTATCTTTGTGTTGAATTTGTAAGAAAAAATAATGACAACATTATTGAAATTTTTGAACCTCTTTCATTAGTGATGATAGGCAATTTTGTACTAGTTATTTTTCAAATTGAACTCCCAGGAACCATTGATGGTTGGATTAGTAATAATACTGACAGTACCAATCCTTTTACATCTGGAAGACTTGGAGGATTTCAAGGTGGAGGGCCAAATGTTATAGGTATTATTTGCGCAATAACTTCATTAATTTGCCTCTACAAAATCTCACTAAGTAATAACTTTAAAAATTATTTATTTGAAAATAAATCAAATACTCTTCTTTTAATAATTTCATTATTAAACCTCTACTTAACATTTTCGAGGGGTTCATATTTAGCTTTTGTAGTTGGGATGTTTGTTGTTCTTTCATTTACTAACTCAATTGAAAAAAAAGTTAAATTATATTTAACAATTGGTACATTAGGGATTGGATTAGCTGTAATTTTTTTATTTCCATCCATATTTCTTAAACAGTCAAATAGGGGATATTTAAATTCTATCGGGTTAATTAATATTGAAATTTTAAACGGCACTGGGGGTGGTAATTATATAAAAGAAGTTTATAAAGATTATCTTATAACTTTAGATGATGAAATATTAATGGATAAATTTAATATTAAATATTCAGCAAATCAAAAAGAGGATGTAAATAAATTAATTGATAACAGTAGTGAGGAACCAGCTGGGGGATATCTAAAAATGAAATTTGATTACAGAGATAATATACTTCCTAGGTCAATTGTTTCATTCTTTTTTTCAAATAATGGTAATGACTGGAAACAAATTGGTTCCAATCATACAAGTGGCGTAGTCATTGATTTAATTGATAATAATTCGTTTTTTGAAGTTGGCGGCTGGGCTGACGGTCAATCACCTGGAGGATCGTATCTAGATGGGTATATAAATGATCTAACAATTGAGGTTGAAGATAATAGTTATAGTTATAGCTTTAAAGAAGGAAATAGGGACAAAAATTATTTTATATTTTTACCAGCTTCAAGAGATTTTTACGATAACAGAAATGATGGAAAAATTATTTACAAGGATAATGGTTTGAAGTTAAAAAGACCACGAAGTTACTGGATTGCTATTCCCAATGAAACTACCTTATCTGGAAAAGATTTTGAAATAATCTTAAATTTAGATTTGGACAATATTCCTAAGGGAAATGAAACTTTATTTAGTCAAAGTTCGATTTTGAAAATTAATGAAAAAGAAAATAATCAATCATGGAAATGGTCAATTGTAGATGGAAAAATGTACTTTTTTTGGGTTGATGATATACAAAGTGGTTATTCAAACTTTTTAGGTGGTCAGAGTTTGAGATCAGGTCAATTGATAGCGGATAATGGCAAATTTGATACAATCATCTCAGAATTCTCACTTTCACAATTCGACGAAATTACTACATCACATAATGGTTTTTTAACAATGGCGGTTGAATATGGTTTAGTCATTGTTTTATTAATTGTATTATGTGTTTTTTATTCGATATTAAAAAATTTTAAAAGCTCTAACGCTATCGAATTAGCAATATTGTTAATGATGATTACACAAAATTTAACAAATGATTTAATTTATGCTCCAGATGTTGCAATATATTTTTGGCTTATACCAATCTATTTCTTTGAAAAATCTTTAAGAATCAATAATTGAATTTTTATTTAAAAAGTCTTCAATAGTTTCGCTCAAAACTAGAACTTGTCTTCCGTCACTCAAAGTTAAATAATTTACTGGTGTAGTTAATTTTTTTACATTACTTAGATCGATATTCCTAAATGTCCACAAAATATCAACAGCTCTATTTATTGTTAGATTTTCATCAATTACGAAAGCATTCTCCAAAGCATTTATAAACCCGTAGAGCTCATTTATTGATTCAAAATTTCTTAATTCATTAATGAGTTGCATCACTACGTATTGTTGTCTTTCAATTCTTGATAAATCACTAACGCCAGGCATAGGTCTCCAATTTGAAATATCATTTCCCTCTTTATCAACAATTTTCTCACCGACTAAGACTTCTGTTGATCTTGATACAACCCAATTTAAAGTTGTCAATCCATTAATTGTTTGACAACCTTTTTGTAATTCAAAGCTAAATCCTTCTCTTTGAGTCTCATCAACACAGACTTCTATACCATCCACAGAGTCAATAATTTCCTCAAAACCCTCAAAATCAAAACTAGCAAAATGATCAACTCTTATGCCAGATATACTAAAAATTGCAGCAGCTAAATTTTCTGCTCTTCCACCACACTCATTTTTTGTATATGCTGCATTTATTCTTTCTAAATTATTTGTACAATTGTTTTCAATTAATAAATCTCTAGGAAATGATAAAAGCGTGATTTCATCAGTACCTTTTTCAACGAGTCCTAGAATTATTACATCAGCTCTTTTACCTTCAATTTCACCTCTTGTTTCAGCAATTTTTTCTGATCTTTCATCTGATCCAATAAGTAAATATGTATCAAAACTATCAATTTCTTTTTCAAAATTGTTGTACAATAATTTCTCTTCAATTTGAGACTTATCTTGAATTGAAATAATTAGTTCATCTTCGAAGTTTGCCAATGATTCATCTATAGATACTTCATTAGTGTCAGCTTCTAAAATTGATGTTGTTGTAACACCTTCAATAATGTCATCAATTACATCTTGACTAAACTCCTCAGTTTCTAAATTTGGTAAAAAAACTAAAATAACGATCCCTGCAATTCCGAGTAATCCAAGAAAAAGATAAGTATATTTGTTTAAAATATTCATTTGATACCAAATTACATAATATAACTGTGTATTCTTTAATTGTGAAAAATATGAAATGTGTAATTGCAGCTGGGGGCTTAGGAACTAGGCTTCAAAATTTTAGAAACAATAAATCTACCAAAATTTTATTAGAAGTAAACGGAACTCCTATGATAAACCACCAAATACAACAATTAAATAATTGGGGGTTTGAAAATTTTGTAATTATTACAAATCCTGAATTCTCTCCTCTTATTCAAGATGTTGTATTGGGATCTTTTTCAAATTTTGATATTGGATTTTCAATTCAAGATGAACCAAAGGGTATATCTCATGCTCTACAACAGGCAGAAAATTTGGTAAAAAATGAGAAATTATTATTTATGTTAGGTGATAATTTTTTTGAGAACAATCCTCTTAAGGGATTTAATTTAAATGAATTCCAATCAGGTGCTTTTATCTTTACAAAAATGGTTGAAAATCCTCAAGAGTTTGGAGTAGCTGAAATGGATCAAGATGGAAATGTAATATCTATTGAAGAAAAACCAGACATGCCAAAATCAAATGATGCAGTAGTTGGTGCTTATATGTTTGATGAGTCTGTCTTTGAAAAGATTTCGTTACTACAACCATCAAAAAGAGGCGAATATGAAATAACTGATTTATGCAATTTATACGTCAACGAAAAAAACTGTAAAAATTTTTCAATTGATGGTTGGTGGATTGATGCAGGAACTCCTGAAAGAATAATTGAACTGGAGCAAAAATTAGGTTAATACCTTCAATTTTATTGATATAAAATATGCCAAAAAATAAAGAATAAACAAAGCTCCAATAAGTACATACGAAATTTGTGTTGGTGTAAAGATTGAGAGATAAATTAATCCAAAAGTTCCAAAACTATAACTTAAGAATATTGTAAGAACCTTTTTTTCAGAAAATCCTTTTGCAAGTAATCTATGTGAAATATGGTCTGTTCCACCAATAGTAGGGGATTTTCCAATACTAATTCTATAAGTTACTACAACAAGAAAATCGATAACAGGAACAGAAAAAATCAACAATATTGGGCTAAGTGTAGATGAATAAACGGTAATATTTTCTGGAAGCCAGTTATATAAAATACTCATAAATCCTAAGCTAAATCCAATAAATAAACTACCAGAATCTCCAAAATATAATTTTGCTGGTGGGAAATTGAAAAATAAAAACCCTCCAATTGCACAAAGTAAAAGAATTGAAATGTCTGTTAACTTATATTGGTTTAAATAATTTGTTAAGACTGCAATCTGTATGCAAATAGCTGAGGATACAACTACTGCAAGTCCATCCATATTGTCTATAAAATTTATAGCATTCATTATCAACATAATCCAAATTGTTGAAACTATATAATTTAAAGAATTATTAAATTCTATTCCAATCAGCGATTCAAAATTTATAAAAATATTCAGGTTATATAGAGGTATGTAAACAATAATTATTTGAAAAATAAACTTGATATACCATCTAAAATTATACAAATCGTCAAGCAAGCCAACAATTGAAATTGCTACTGCAAAAAAACCAATATATAAGAAATTACTTTCAGCTTGCCCTAGAAGTCTTGTAGATATCAAAAATGCAATTGAACATGCAATACCTCCAAATGGTGGAACGTATTTAGAAGAAAGTCTTTCTTCATTCTTTCTTTTGTTTGGTACGAAGTTTTTTGATCTTTGAAGAGTTATCCAATTAAAGATTATGGATAATGAAAGTGTTACCACTGCTGCAATTGTTATCGAGACTTGAAAGTTAGACAAATTCACTTCTGTAGCTCTCGATCTCGCCTCTTAAATATTGGTAAATTTTATTATATGCAGCCGCAATTTTGATAGATGTATAGTTTTCATTAATTAATTTTCTGTTGTAATCAGCACCATTTCCAAAATATTCATTTTGTGTACTATCTAAAAAGGCATCATTATTTATTATTTCATTAAGATTTCTTTTAAATTCTTGTATGTTGTTGTCATTTACAAAGAAAGAATTACTAAATTTTGAGCTTAGCGCAGTTGTCCCTGGAATATTATTTGATATACATATCAATCCTATGTACAACGACTCTAAAAGTATTCTTGAAGATCCCTCATACTTTGACATAACAAGATTCACATCGTAATTGTGAAGCTCTTTACTTATATCAATATGTCCTAAATAATTTATAGATTTATTATTTTTAATTTCATCTAGCTGAGATTTACTTAATGAATCTGGATTTCCGTTGTCTATATCTCCAGCCAGATAGAATTCAAAATCAGAATCTTTCATTAAATCAGCCAGATCAAGATATTCAAATATACCTTTGTCATTAATCAACCTTGTAGCCATAATTATTTTTAAATTTGAATTTCGATATTCTTTTTTTATCTTTAATTCCTGCACGGATATTCCAGAAGTTGGAATTATGTAAGATTCACCATTATATTTTGAATAATTATTAAATGTTTTTTGATCTATATTGTTTTGGTATATCAAAAAATCAAAACTTTTATTTATCAGATGTGTAATAAAAAAACTTAACAATATTTTTAAAATTTTTGCTTTAAAATTGTTACTAAATAGATAACCTAAACCAGTTATTGTCAATATATTTTTAGTTTTATTATTTCTAAAAAGATTTGCAAAAGCAAAAAGTAACCCAGATTTCAAAGTATAAACGTGTACAATATCATCATAATTTAGAGACTTTATGATTTTTCTAAGACTTCTAATTCCTGAAATGTCAAAAAGTTTATTTCTATTTAGATTCCAATCAACTGCTTTATGATAATAATTTTCAAGTTCAATTTTATTTTTATCGATTGGGCAGATTGCCATAAATTTTGAGTCATTAATATTTGATACAATGTCTTTTCTTGATTGAGTTAATATCCAATCCCAATGTGCTAAATAAACAATCATTAATAACATTTTAAGTGTTAAAATTGTTAACATTGCATAATATGAACATTGTCATCATAGGTACAGGGTATGTAGGCTTAGTTACCGGAGTAGGGTTGGCTAGTCGTGGTAATATTGTTAATTTTATTGATTTGGATGAAAATAAAATTAAAGATCTATCTAGTAAAAAAATTACCTTTTATGAGCCTGGACTTGAAGAATACTTCAATGATGATGAAACATTTAAAAGAATGTCTTTCTCGTCAGATTATTCAAGTATTGAATGGGATAAAATAGATATTGTTTTTGTCTGCGTTCAAACACCAAACAATATTGAAACAAATTCTGTAGATACAAAGTTTTTAGAATCTGCCATTAAAGAAATAAATAATGTAAATAATAATGACTTAGTAATAACTGTAAAATCGACAATTCCTCCATACGAGATTGAGAAGGTATGTGAGAAAGTTGGAATGGATTCAAGTAAATTAACGTTTAATCCAGAGTTCCTAAGAGAGGGTACAGCTGTTGAAGATTTCTTTAAGCCAGATAGGATTGTTCTTGGTGGAACTGACAGTGAAAAACTAACCAAATTAAAAGAGCTTTATAGCGGCTTTGACTGTGAGATTATTACAACTGATTCGATTAGCTCTCAATTGATTAAATATCTTGCAAACACATATCTTCCACTCCGATTATCTTTTGTGAATGAAGCAACAAGGTTAATAAACTACTCTGGAGGAAATTTAGATGATGTATTAAAAGGAGTTGGCCTAGACAACAGAATTGGACAGCATTATTTTAGACCTTCACCTTCATGGGGTGGATCATGTTTTCCAAAAGACCTTGTAGAAGTTAATAATTTTTATGATAAAGATAAATTAAATCTTCCACTTATCTCAAACATCATTAATTCAAACGATATTCATGCAGATTGGACTTCAGAAAATATTAAAGAATTGTATGAATCAAAAAAATTAGAAGGAGTAGTTCTTATTGGTGCAGCATTTAAAGAAGACACAGATGATTTGAGAAACTCACCAACAACAGAAGTTTTAAAAAAACTGAAAAGTTCAATTAAAAATGTTGTTGTGTTCGACGAAATAATTAATGATGAAAATATAGTCAAATTTGACTATCTTGAGGATCTCAATTCTCCCCATTTATTTGTTCTAATGTATCCGGTAAAAGAGTCAACACTTGATAGGTTGAATAAAATCATTGAAGATACTAAATCTATAACCTATATTCCATGGTCACTATGAATATCGTAATTACTGGTGGTTCAGGATTTGTAGGATCTTATTTATGTGAAAAACTTATTAATGATGGCCACAAAATTATTGTTATTGATAATTTGCTAACGGGCTCAACGGAAAATATAAATGATTTACTGGACAATGAAAATTTTTCGTTTATTGAGCAAGATGTTCAAGACCATATAGAAATAAAAGATAAGGTTGATTATGTTTTACATTTTGCCAGCGCAGCATCACCAAAAGCATATACTGAACATCCTGTTAATACTCTAAAAGCTGGAAGTGTAGGCACAATAAATACATTGGGCCTGGCTAAAAAACACAGTGCAGAATACTTACTCGCATCAACCTCTGAAGTTTACGGAGATCCATTGATCAGTCCTCAGAACGAAGAATATTGGGGTAATGTGAATCCAAATGGTGAGAGAAGTATGTATGATGAAGCGAAGAGATTTGCAGAGGCAGCAGTTGCAACTTATTCAAGGTCTTATGGTCTTAAAACAAAAATTGTACGAATTTTTAATACATATGGTCCAAGAATGCAATTAAACGATGGAAGAGTAGTAACAAATTTTATTGTTCAAGCACTAAGAAATGAAAATATAACGATATATGGAGACGGTACACAAACAAGAAGTTTTTCATACGTAGAAGACACTGTTGCAGGAATTATCTCCTTAATGAACTCAACTGAATATGATGTTTACAATATCGGTAATCCGAATGAAATGACAATTGGAAAATTAGCAGAAAAGATTATTGAATTAACAGATTCAACATCTGAAATAAAATATTTAGAACTTCCAAATGATGATCCAAAGCAGCGTAAGCCTGATATCAGAAAAGCTAAAACAAAGTTAAATTGGGAGCCAAAAGTTAATCTTGATGAAGGATTAGCAAAAACCATTTCATGGGTCAAAGAACAATTATCTAAATAATTGTCAAAACTCTCTCTACAAGGTTATTAACAGACTGCTTTTCTAATTTTGATTGTGAAAAATTAATGATTTTATTGATTTCATCTAATTTTAAATTGCCAATATCAGTAATTTTTTTTGATAAGCTTTCAGGCGTTCCATCAAATTTAAATTTATCTCGATATTCTTCTGGTAAAAGATCGTCATAGTCAGAATTAGAATAAAAATTAACAAGTCCATGTGACATTGTTTCAAGAACAGATTTATCATAAAAGCCTTCTTCCGTATTGTTAATGTGAAAACTAAAATCAGAAATTTCATTTATTAAGTTTTTATGTGGCATACTTCCCAAAAAACTTATATTTTCAAATGAAGCATATTTTAATTTAAGGTTTTGATAATATATTTCATCTTCAGATGATACAGGTCCTCCAATAACTGATAATTTATGACTAGATCCTTTTTCGCTATTGAGAAACCCTGATATTGATTCGTCAATTTTCTTTGATTTAGAAATTCTTGATATGATTACAAAATCTTTTTCATCGAAACTATTAATTTTTCTGAAAAACTCATCGAATTTAATTGCATGTCCAATAACGTGTAATTTTCTTTTATTGTTGAAAAATCTTTTATACGGAAATGAATTTTTTGATGCTGTTATTATCTTGTTGGAATAAATAGATGCTTTTAGTAAAAATATTTTTTTTAAAAAATCAGTAGGACCTTTATGTGTGTACCAAAATATTGATTTAATTTTTCTCATTTTTAGTATTGGTGATGAGATTATCACCATTAATGACGACATATGAGACAAGCAGAATTCATATTTATTTGATTTTGTTAGCTTATTGATTAATTTATAAAGATTAATTATTTTTGAAACTCTTCCAATTTCCTTATCTACTGAGGAAACAACTACATTTTTTTCTAGTTCATCATCACTTCCTTTACTCAAGCTAATGACATGAACTTCATCAAATTTTTTTGCAAATGCATTTAACCAAGATATTGCAAATCCCAGAGATGTATTTTTGGAATCAGTAGATATATTCAACACAAGCACTTTTTTCATTTATATTCTTCCTCAAGTAGTCTTGTAAAAAGATTTTTATAAAGATTAAAAGAATTTGTTAAATTATAATTTTCATTAATAAAATCTTTACCTCTTTCACCTTTTTTATTTGCAATATTTTTTTCGCCAATAATCTCAATAATCTTTGATTTAATATTATTTTTAGATACGGGTAAATCTAATATATATCCTCTATCTTCATTTCCCAATATTTCTTTACATTCTCCGACAGGGGTACACAGAACTGGAATTCCATAACTCATGGCCTCAAGTAAGGAGTGTGGCAATCCCTCATAATTCGATGCTTGGATGTAAATATCACTTTTCAAAAAAATATGATTAATGTCATCTCTATTTAGTTTCCCATGAAAAATAATATTATCTTTGTTATTAGATTCTAATGAAATTTTTTGAAGTTGATTTAGCTCAGGCCCATCTCCGATAATATTTAAATAAACTAAAGGATTATTTAAATCTGATATTGCTCTAATTATTTTTTTAATATTTTTATGCGATACCAGCCTGGATACAATAGTGATATTAATTTGATCATTTGTAAATATATTTGTATTTTCCTCAGGTATAAATACACCATTATTTATGATCTCAATTTTGTTTTTAAATCCTAAATTTAGAATAAAATTTTTTAGGTGTTTAGATGGTGTTACTACAATATCAGATTTTTTAATGCTAAAGCTTCGCACCTTCTTTTGGAGCGATATTGAAAATCCATAATTTTTAACTTGAAATTCATCAAAGCTTTCTGATATCTTTGCTTTGCTGTATGTTCTTTCCCAGACAGGGTCTCCAACAATTTTTCTTATTACCTTTTTTTTCAAAAAAATATTGGCAATTGTGGTTTCTGTACCAAGACCATTTACAAATATTAAATCTTTATTCTTCCCCAATTTATAAATAGTAAAAATTGTTTTTAACCAACGGTATATTATTGGTAAGTTTCTATCAATTCGTTTTACACTAAAATCATCGTTTATATTTGAATTTTTATTATCAGACAAAGTTAAGATTTCTATTTCATAATTAAGTTCATCTTGAAAATATTTTGCAATTTTTGGAACAAAAGTTGCAGGTCCACCAATATCTGGAGGAAATATTCCTACAGTCACTAATACCCTCATAATTTAATTAATCTTGTCTTTTAAATTCCACAATTTCTTTAATCATTGTTTGGATATCGTAACCCGGTTTAATTCCGGTTGCTTTAACAATTTTATCTATATTCGGTGTGCGCCTTGTAGGATCTTCAAACTTATCACCAAACACATCTTTATGACTTTTAAACTTAATTTTTGAATTTGAATTCGATGTATCAATTATTAGTTGAGCTAAGTTCTTTATCGATATTTCTTCGGTTTGACCAATGTTATATATTTCTCCAAAACTTTTTATCTCAGCTAGTTTCACAAAGTAATCAATTACATCTCCAACCCAGGTAAATGATCTTGTTTGAGATCCATCACCATGGATAACTAAATCCTCGTCTTTTAATGCAGATTCCACAAATCTTGGTACAACCATTCCATAATCAGAAACCTGATTTGGACCTATCGTATTGAAGAGCCTCACTATTATTGGTTTAAGATTACCGGCTTCGAATTCAGATAGAGCTAAGAATTCATCAATCATTTTTGATACAGCGTATGACCATCTAAGTTTTGTCGTAGGCCCAATCAAACTCTTTGTTTCTTCATCCCAACTTTCTTCTTTAGAGGTTCCATAAATTTCTGAAGTAGAAGTTATTAACACAGGTATGTTGTTTTCTTTACACGCTTCAAAAACAATATGAGTTCCTTGAATATTAGTTAATAATGAATCACTCAAATTATCCATTATGTATTGAACACCTACTCCAGCTGCTAGATGAAAGCAAAAATCATACCCTTCAAATTGACTTTCTAAATCATTAATGTCTTCAAGTTTTGATTCAATGACATGTACTTTTGAGGAGTCATGCAGGTTTTCCTTCTTTCCTGTTGAAAAATCATCAATTATAAGTATTTCTTCAGCACCATCCTTCAATAACCTTTCTACAAGGTTCGAACCAATGAAACCTGCACCTCCAGTGACGATTACTTTATTCATTGACATATACCAGATCTTTCAGATAGTCTTCATTTTCTTTATACCATGAAACTGTTTTTTCAATACCCTCATTTATTTTAGTTGTCGGCTCCCATCCAATAGCTTCATTTATTTTATCTAAATTTGGACGAACCACATCAGGATCTTTATATGCACGTTCTAAATTTTCAATATTTGCATTTTTTCCTGAAAATTCCTCAATTAATTTTATAACTTCGTTTAGTGAAACTGTAATATTTGATCCAACATTGAAAGTATGTGAGTTTTCTAAACCCGACATTCTTATGAGTGCATCGACAACATCTTTTATATATGTAAAAGATCTTCGCTGTTCTCCACTCCCAAAAACTTGTACTTTTTCTTCATTTATTATCCAATGAATAAATCTTAAAATCGACATATCTGGCCTTCCATAGGGTCCATATACTGTAAAAAATCTAGAAATTATTATGTTTGTATTTGTGTCTTCAAGAATTATTTTTGACAAAGATTCCCCAGATAATTTTGTACTTGCATAAACAGAAGGGGGTTTTATTTTTTCATCTTTCTCTTCAACCATTAAATTTTCACCACTGTCCCCATAAATTGATGATGTTGATGCAAGAATTATTTCAGGAATCTCTATTTCTTTACAGAAGTTAGCAACATTGGCAGTTGCGTATGTATTATCCTCTATGTAACTTTGTGGATCTAAAAAACTTTGTCTTACTCCTGCTCTTGCCGCCATATGATAGATTGTCGATATATCATATTTCTTTATTTCGTGAAGACTATCCTCTTGACTTAAATTGTTATTAAAAAATGTAAAGTTATTATTTTTATCCAATTTTTCAAGTCTTTTTTGTTTTAGCTTGACATCATATGCTGAATTTAAAGAATCAATACCTATTACTTGTTTATCTGCCTCTAATAGAGAATTTGATAGATGAAAACCAATAAAGCCGGAACAGCCTGTAACTACTACTTTTTTATCCACTTAATACATGCTAACAAAACTAATTATTATTCTTTAAAAAGATTTAAATACTATTTATAAGTATTTATTGGTTATTATCTTAAATGATGGGGATTAAAAATAAATAGGCTTAAAAGCTTTTCGCCTTTATACGTTTTATTTTTTATTTCAGTAATTCCTCACTTCGACATTATTCCAGGATTTG
>JAOOBM010000005.1:0-49183 GCA_028404505.1 Acidimicrobiaceae bacterium | reverse complement strand
AGAGGATAATTTAATTTGTATAGTAGCTTCTAAAGGTGGTAATCCTAAAAATCCAGGTTGGTACCACAATCTTAAAAACAATCCGGAAGCAAAAATCCAAATAGGTAGAGAAAGATTTAATGTGGTTGCTAGAGAAATTTTTGATCTTGAAAGAACTGAATGGTGGAAAAAAATGGACTTTATGAATAATGGGGTATATGAACAGTACCAAAACAGAACAAGTAGAAAAATTCCAGTAATGTTATTAGAAATTACTTAGTCACATATTGCGCCTAAGTCAGTTTTGTAATTTATTTTTAAAAAAGTCAAATATTAAAGGGTTTGAAGTAATGATCTAATATTAATTGGATCTAATTCATTGACTATTAAATCAGCGTTAGAAAGTTGATCTTTGGTAAACATACCTCTATCTACAGCGATAACAAAATTATTCGATTCTTTTCCAGACAAAATACCAGTTGGGCTATCTTCAACGATAATATTTTTTGTAGTACCTAATTCATCGATAGCTTTTAAATATATGTCAGGGCTAGGCTTGTTGTTCGAAACTTCATTTCCACCTATGACATGATCGAAATAGTTAATAATTTTTGCATCTTGTAGTTTAAAATTTAGAACCTCTTTTGGAGATGCTGATACACAAGCTTGCAAGACATCTCCATGGAATTCTTTCAAGCATTGCAAGGAATCATTAAAGAGTATCTTTTCAGAAAACTCTACTCTCATAATTTTATGAAGCTCATCCATAGTCGAATCGAAATTATCAAGTTCAACAATCTGAGAGAATTCAGCATGTACGATTCTGTCATCTATCCCAACAAATTTATCAAACTCTTCAATTGGTAGATCTAATCCTTTACTAGATAAAAAATCTTTCCATGCATAAGCATATGATTTTTCCGTATCCATAATTGTTCCATCACAATCCCAGTAAATTCCGTACATGATTTATCCAAGCTTTGATGCAATATCTTTTGCACTTTTTAATGCAATCCCATCGGAACCAGTAAGTGACCAATTATCAACTTGTCTAGACAATGCTTCGTCAATCATGGAGTCTAAAAGTTCAAATTTTGAACTATTTAAATTCTTCCATAAATAAAGCGCATGGCTTCCAGGAATTGTATTTATTTCATTTATATACAATTCATTTTCATGCAATAGAAAATCATATCTGTATATCCCTCGGGTAGGAATTATTTGATTTATTTTATTGACCATCTCAATCAATTTTTTTTCTATTTGTTCGTTTAGATTTGCTGGTAATTCTCTTTTTGAACCTTCTAGTCCCCCGTTTTCCAAATATTTGTCAGTATACGAAAAGAGTGTTTCGTTTTTAAGTGGTTTTTCAATCTCAGATACATCAAAATCTGGAAAACTTCTAACTCCTATAAGTAAATCTATTGAATTTTCTAAATACTTTTCAATAACAGCCCCTTGTGAATATAAATCAGAATTCGTTATTAGTTTTTGAACGGTTGGTGCGTCATTTATTAACTCAACTCCAATAGAAGATCCTCCAAATCGTGGTTTTAATACATAATTTCCATCAATATTCATTTCTTCAGTATTTACTAACTTTTTTTCTATAACAGGCAACCCATTTTCTTTCATTACGGTATAAAAAGCATACTTATCCATGCAAATTTGAGCAGAAATTTGATCTGGGCCAGTATATTTAATTCGAAATATGTTTAGTAATGACTGAAGTGAGCCATCCTCACCAGGCCCTCCATGACAAGCATTGATTAGGACATCAAAGTGTAATTTTTTTCTTTTTTGATAAAATCCTGGATCATCGTTAAATTTCATCTCAAGTTTGTTTTTATATATTTTTTTATTACTCAAAAAATCTACAGATTCGTATTCATTATCAACTAAATACCATTCATTATTTTTTGACCAATATAAAGCTATTACATCATACTTTTTTGATAAGATTCGAACGCTTTGTAAACCGGTGAGTATTGATATATCATGTTCGGGAGAAGGCCCTCCAAATACTACTCCAATTGTTTTACTCATTTAATTTAAGGATAGTGGTCTGGAAGATCATTCTCATATAAAACAATATCTTCTGATTTTACAACAGAATTAAGATAATTTACAGCTTCGTCCCTGTTTTGAAATATTTCGTAATCAACATCATTTTCTTGAAATCCCGCTTTCAATGAATTTTTATTTGTTTTACCAACAATGAGTGCCTTATCAACTACTTGACTAGCCTCTAACGCAAAAGCATAATTTATAGCATACTGATCACTACCAAGTTCGACCATGCCAGGGGTGACAAGATAACGTACAGATTCTTCTGATCCAAGCTCCTGTAGAGTCTCTAAGCTATATTCAATTCCCATAGGATTGGAGTTAAATGAATTATCAATAATTGTGTGGCCCAAGTCACTTTTCAAAATGTTTTGACGATGTTTAGATTTATCAAGAGAATCTAATTTATTTAAGTACTTTCTCACATCCAAATCTAATGCGAGCATGACCCCTATAGAGAGGGATATTGATAGTTGTAAAAGCTTAGGACCGTTAACAGAACCCAGTAGATTATTTGCAACATAAATATCGTGCTTACCATTTTGATACTCTACGCAGACAGTTGCTTCTCTGGAAGTAATTGAGCAATCGTAAACATTTTTCTGATTTGTCCAAAGCCTTGCTTCATTCAATAGCATTTCGTCATCACCATTGATTACCACCGAACCGGCAAGTTCTACTATTTCAGACTTAGCATCAAGAATATTTTCTAAAGATTTCATTCTCTCCAAGTGAACTGGAGCAATTCCGGTTATAACGGATACATGTGGCCTAACCCATGAACAAATTTCACGTATTTCCCCATTTGAATATGTTCCCATTTCAATAATTGCTAGTTCATGATCGTCATTAAATCCTTCATTTATTCCTTTTGCTATTCCTAAGCGATTGTTATAACTTTCTGGAGTTACAAAAACATTATTTGATTCATCAAGAATCTTGGCAAGAACATTTTTTGTTGTTGTTTTTGAATATGAACCTGTGATTCCTATTACAGGAATTGCGTTAGAGTTCAGTTTTTTTGAAGCATCATTAATGAACAGTCTGGATTTATTTTTTTCATAATTAAACATAAGCCTAAGTGCTTGATCAAAAATAAAGTAAGAGAACATATTTGCAGCTAATGCAAGAAAATATCCATACCCTAAGGTGTATGAAAAAATAGACACTAAAACTACAAGGAAGTAATAACAATATGTGACCCTATTAAGTCTTTCTGTTTTATCAACTTTGCTGGTTCTTGACTTTAATGACAATCCAACTGGTGTGTAAATATTGATAACTGAAATGATTATTGGAATATAAGCAAAGAAAAGAGAGATGATACAAAGAATTAATGTAATAAATAGAATGAACCTATTTAATCCCCTTGACCTCACCCATCTAAAATAAAATTTGGTTATATAACCTGGTATGTAATGCTCTCTTTGAGCAATTCTCTGCCATCTAATTGCATTGAAACATGTTCCAATAGTTATTATCACTAATGTGGCGATAGAGATTAAATTCATCTTTTAATTATCTCAATAATCTGATCTTTTGAGGTATCCAAACAAAAATGATTTTCTTTTAGCAATACTGTTAATTCTGAATCAGGAATTAGACTGTCAGCAATTTTTCCATTTTCAAGTGGAGCAATTAAGTCATACTCTCCATACACAAGTTGTACATTTGTATTTATTTTTGGAAGAATTTCAGACATATTATGATTTACAGCCTGAACTAACGTATCTCTCAAGTCCTTATTGGCGTTTTTATAATCGTCAGAGCCATAATTTTTTTTAATCTTTTCCATTCTTTGATCACCAATAATATTTAATTTATTTAAAAATTTAAATAATTTAAACAAGGAAAAAGGGTTTGGTTGAATAGGTGACCTTATAAGTGGAGATCCAATTACAACTATTTTTTTATAATTTTTTAATTGAGATAAATGTACAGCAACCGTTCCACCAAAAGAGTGACCAACAATTACTTCTACAGAATCTGGAATTAATTCAATTAAATATTCTGCATAAAACTCAGGTGGTCCGCTTTGCTCAAATGGCACCGATTTTCCAAATCCTGGAATGTCAATAGCAATGCTTTCAAATTCTTTTGAGATATTTTTCCAGTTATTACTTTCTCCACCCCAACCATGTAGAAAACAAATGTTTGGATTCTCTGAATTTACTTGAGCATAAGTTAAATTATCAGAAAGAATTTTAGCGATCATTAGTTTAGATATTCTCCTATTGTATCTATTGTTCTCATTTCAAGACCCATAAGATAAAGTAGAGCAATGCCCCAATAAAGATAATATTTTTCATTCATCTGAAATCTATAAACGTACAAAAATGTAAGTGTAAACAGCACAACTACTGCATAAAACAAATAAAAAGATCCAATATTTTCATTTATTGTATAAGTATATGAAACAAGCAACGATTGAATTATCAATGAAATGACTGATATAAATATTAAAGTATTTCCAATTTTTTTACTTTGATATTTTTTTATGAAATTCATTGTCAGCATCATTAATCCACTTATTCCACAAATTGTAGCACTGACGGTTCCTATCAAATTTAAGATACTTGTTTCCATTAAATCATTTTAATAGCTATTAAATTGAGTATTTATCCTATTTCAGTTACAGTAAAATCTATGCCTTCCCAGAATATGAGTTCAATTAAAAAAAATGTTCCTTCAGCATGGTATCCAACAATGGATTCATTTATAGCTAAAGGTAAAAATGCTGAAATTTGGGATAAAAATAATAACCGTTACCTAGATTTTGTAGGCGGATATGCCGTCCTTAATACTGGACATTTAAACCCAAGAGTTGTGAGAAGAGTTAAAAAACAATTAAATGACTACTCACATTCATGCTTTGCATTTGCACCACATGAAAATGCCGTTGAACTATGTGACCAAATAAATAAAAGATATCCAATAAATCAAAAAACGAAAACCTTCCTTGTAAATAGTGGAGCTGAAGCGGTAGAAAATGCTATAAAAATAGCAAGGTATGCAACCGGAAGAGAAAAAATAATTGCATTCAAAGGCGGGTTTCATGGAAGAACTTACTTGGCTATGGGTTTAACAGGCAAAGAAAAACCATATAAAGAAGGATTTGGACCTTTTCCAAAATTTATAAGCCATATTGATTATCCATATGATTACAGAGGTATATCTGATGATAAAGTTATAAAACAACTTCAAAACTTAATTTCAAAAAAAATTGACCCTAATGATATTGCTGCAATAGTCGTTGAAATTCAATTAGGTGAAGGAGGATACATACCTGCGTCTAATGGATTTCTTAAAAAACTCAGAGAGATAACCAAAAAACATAACATTTTGTTAATTTTTGATGAAGTTCAAACAGGATTTGGAAGAACTGGTGAAATGTTTGGTGCAACAAAAGTAAATGTTGAGCCTGATATGGTTACTTTAGCTAAAGGTATTGGTGGGGGCTTTCCTCTTGCAGCTGTTGTTGGCAAATCTAAAATTATGGACTCTGTTCATGATGCGGGAATTGGTAGTACATTTGGCGCTTCACCTATTTCATGCGCTGCTGCTCTTGGAGTACTGGATGTTTTTGATAAAGACAATCTCCTACAAAAAGTAAACAAGCAAGAATTAATAATGGAGAAATCTCTTGAAACCATGAAAGAAAATTTTGAGTTTGTTGGAGATGTCAGGGGTTATGGAATAATGAAGGGTGTAGAAATTGTCGAAAATAAAGAAAACAAAACAGCATCTAAAGAATTGGCGACGAAAATCATAAGTAATTCAAAAAAGAACGGATTGCTTCTTGTGAACTGTGGAAAAGAGGGAAACGTTATAAGGTTTATGGGTCCTTTAACTACACCATTAAATCAAGTGAGAGAGGCAATGGAAATGTTTAATAACGCTTTAGAGAAAATTTAATCTTCTTGATGTGTAAGTTCATGTAACTTTTGTAAAGTATCAGAATCTTTTGCAGCTTTAGCAGGAGCCTTCATTAACCAAGCTGATACTAAATCAAGAGATTCTAAATCATCAGTATCTTTAAAAAATTTCATATATCTAACAGCATCAATTACCACACCTGCACTGTTTGGTGAATCCCATACTTCTAATTGAACTTCTATATTAAGAGGTACTCCACCAAATGATTCACCCTCTAAGCGAATAAATGCTTTTTTTCTATCTTCAAGCCATTCGACATAGTCTGATGGACCGATTCTAACATTTTTTGGATCCATTCCTTTACCTTTGTTTGCAACAGATGTAACTGAAGATGTTTTACTTGTTCTTTTTGTTTCAAGACGATCCTCTTCAAGCATATTAAGAAAATCCATATTTCCACCCACGTTCAACTGATAAGATCTTTTTAAATTAACTCCCCTATCAGAAAATAATTGAGCTAAAACTCTATGAACAATTGTTGCTCCAACTTGGCTTTTAATGTCGTCTCCAATAAGAGGGACATTATTGTCTTTAAACTTTTTATACCATTCATCATCTCGAGCAATAAAAACTGGGATACAATTTATAAATCCAACATTTGCAGCAATCGCACAATCAGCATAAAATTTGACTGCCTCATCAGAACCGACCGGAAGTAAATTTATTAATATTTCCGCACCAGATTCTTTTAAATCTTTAATGACATTTTCTGAATCTTCAGTGGGGTCAATAATGTCCTCTACAAATTTACCTATACCGTCAAGAACTTTTCCTGGTTTTACATTTACACCTAAATTAGGTACTTCGGCGAATTTCACAGTATTGTTTGGTTCTTCAAATATTGCTTCCGATAAGTCTTTTCCTACTTTTGATTTATTTATATCAAATGCACAAACAACTTCTATATCTGAAACACGATAGCCACCAATTACATCTGAAATTAAACCATTTTCATCTTGTTCACTTTTATAATATTCAAGTCCCTGTACAAAAGAGCTGGCACAGTTGCCTACACCTAAAATTGCAACATTTATTTTTGAATCGGTCATTAAATTACTTTAACTGATATGGGATATAACAAAAATAACATCTATATTTAACCACCAAATATGTAGTTATACCAGCTGGCAGAATTGTATAAAATAGCAACAATGAAGTACAAGATAAATGATAGAACTCCAAGTATTTGTAAAATTTTTAAAAACTTATCCACAGACAAAGACTACTTGACAATAAAATAAACATTAAATAGTTAAGATTTAAATATGATTAAAAATTTGTCACCATCAAGAGCATCTCAGTTTAAAACCTGCCCTAAACAATTTAAGTTTGCGAATATTGACAAAATTAAAGAGCCAACTAATGAAGTACAAGCCAAAGGAACAACTGTACACGAAGCTCTAGAAAAAATATTTGATTTACCTAAAGAAGATAGAAATCTAGAAAATCTTCATAACTTATTCAGGAAAGTATGGACAGATGTACGAGCAAGTGATGAACATGTTCATCTTTTTAATGATCAATCTGAAGAAAGGGAATGGGGATTGGATGGGTTAAAGCTTCTTTCAAATTACTTAACTCTTGAAAATCCTGCGTCATTTGATCCTTTAGAGAGAGAAAGATGGGTTAGAGGCTCTATAGAGGATTTAAATTTACGTGGAATATTAGACCGGATGGATAGAAATGATAAAGGTGAATTAATTATTGTAGATTACAAATCCGGAAAAGCTCCAAATGCTAAATACAAAGAACCAAGATTTTTTGCGTTAAAGTTGTATGCATTATTGATCAAAAACGAAATTGGTGAAACACCAGCTGAATTAAAATTAATTTATTTACAAAACTCGACCATTCACACAATGAAAGTAGATGAAGAAATGCTTAGGAATGCGGAAAAAGAGATTTTAGAGATATGGAATAATATTAAAGTTGCATTTGAAAGTAACAATTTTCCAACAATCAAAAATACATTATGTGATTGGTGTTACTACAAGCCAATTTGCCCAGAGTTTAATAAAAACGCACCAAGTACAGTTGAGCTGGAAAATTGTAATGAAAAAATAGATGAAATTAATGAAACATTAGAAGCTATAAATTTAGTTGGAGGTTTAGATAATCTTCCAGATAACAGTCCATTAAAAAATACAAATCTAGATGAAATCAATAAAAATTTGGAAGAATTGAATATTACAAAAAATAAAATAATTAAAGATATAGAAGAATTTTTACGGAAATAATCCTCTAGTTAATTTTGCAGCAGCCACTTTTTTAATTCCTTTAATTAGAGCAGCTGTTCTTAAGTCAACTTTATTCTTTTCGGAAATAATCCATACCTCTTCAAAGGCTGAGGTCAGAACATCGATCAATCGATCGTGTAATTCTTTTTCTTTCCATAAATAGTTCTGTGTATTTTGGACCCATTCAAAATAACTGGCAGTAACACCGCCTGCATTTGCAAGAATATCAGGTATTAGTAAAACTCCATTGTCTCTTAATATTTTATCTGCACTAAGGGTTGTTGGTGAATTTGCTCCCTCAACGATAATTTTTGCTTTGATATTATCTGCGTTATTTGATTTGATAACACCTCCAACAGCAGCAGGAATTAAAATATCACATTCAATTTCAAATATTTCATCGTCAAAATTATCTGCACCATCAAAATCTTTTACAGATTTGTTTTTAGCTATGTGCTTAAAGAGTTCAGGAATATTAATTCCATTCTTATTATAAATAGCACCACCTAAATCATTTACAGCAATTACTTTTGCTCCTCTTTCATAAGAGTCAAGAGCCGCATACCGCCCAACATTTCCAAATCCCTGGATAACAACTGTTGAGTTTTCATATTTTAAATTTAATTTATCTAAAGCAGCGTTTGCAATAGCTACAACTCCTCTACCAGTTGCTTCTCTTCTTGTGATAGAGCCTCCAAGTGAAGCTGGTTTACCAGTTACAATTCCTGGTTGTGGTGAGCCAACAAAATTACTGTAGGTATCCATGATCCATGCCATAGTTTGTTCATCTGTTCCAAGATCTGGACCTGGGATGTCCTTGTCAACACCAATTACTGGCAACAACTCAGCTGTGTATCTTCTTGTAACCCTTTGTTTCTCTTGTTTTGAAAGAGGGGTTGGATCAATTGCAACACCGCCCTTTGCTCCACCGTAGGGTAATCCAACAATTGCAGACTTCCATGACATCAAAATTGCTAGTGCTGTAACTTCTCCTAAATTTACATTCGAAGCATATCTGATACCTCCTTTAGTTGGTCCCATTGATAAGACGTGTTGTACTCGGTATCCAATTACAGTTTCTACCTCATCATACTCATCTCTTCTGAATGGAAATGTCACCGTTAGTGCTCTTTGAGGGAGTTTTAATCTTTCTCTAATATTCGAATCAAGATTAATGAATTCAGTTACTTCATCATATTGCTTAATGACCTCTTTATACATGCTTGACTCAAAAAGGTCTGAATTACTCATTACATGGCTATCTTATTCTAAAAAATTACTTGTTGTATGTTTTTTTATATTTTTTGTCGTATCCGTTTTCTATTATTTCTTTTATGAAAAATAACAAAATTGAAGATATTCTTAAATCATGCGGGTTGGAAGCAGTGATTGTTTGCTACCAACATAGTGACAGCTGTAGATGTCATGAAGACTATAGAAAAGCCGCTTAGTTTAGGAGTACATATGAGTAATAATTTAGATGAAATATTATCTTTAACAAAAGAGATAACATATCAGGATGGTGATGACTTTGATATTACTGTTACTGAATATGGCGAGGAACTTTCCAAAACAAAAGATATTGAGTTCCTTTGGATAGCTAGAAATACTAGCTCAACTGTAAAAAAAGCAAGTACAAATATTAAGTCTTTTAATGATCAAAATATTGCAAAAAATGTCGAAGAAAATGGACCTGTAAGGCTTGGAGATGAAGTATTTGTATTTAACAAATCTTATAGTTGGAAAGTTCAAGATTTAAGAAAATTTATTGAGTGGATTATTGAAAAATCAGATAATAATGAAGAGCTAGTTGAATCTCTACTTGCAATTCTTGGACAAACTTTTGTTCCTAAATTAAAGGGGCTTGATGCTTTTTCAAATTCTAAGAATATTAATCCTGAAATGATTCGTGACACTTTTTTATATAAAGAATGGAAAGAAAAAGCTGACTTAAAAAGTATAAATACAAACAACAGCACAGCCCCAAAGTGGGCAAAAGAGCTAGGTCATAAAGAAAGGAAATAATGAATCAATTATATGAACTATCAAGACAATTTCCAGATGAGTGGATTAAGCCTGCACCAAAAGGTAAATTTGGAAACTATATTCCTCATTCTGTCATTACTCAAAGACTTTTAGAGGTATGTGGACCTTTTAATTGGGAAGTTGTTCAATTAATTAGACAAGAAAATAGTGGAAAAGTAGTTGGTTGCTTTGGCAAACTAACAACACAAATTGATGGCAAATCAGTAACGATAACATCGATTGGAGATGTTGAACACGATCAAGGAAGTGACGGCATGAATGCTAAGCATGCTGAATCAGATGCATTCAAAAGATGTGCTATGAAAGTTGGTCTTGGATTACATCTTTGGGCTGGAGAAGAATATTATTTGGATAAAAAACTTAGTGAAGCTGAAGGAAAGAAAAATATAAAGTTACAATCTGCTTAACTTTGTATTTTGCCATCTTTTGATTCAATAAACATTGTTAAAGGGCCGTCGTTAATAAGTGAAACTTCCATTAATGCTCCAAAAATACCTTGTTTAACTGTTAATCGGTCAGAAAATATCTCAGCAACATCGTCAATCATTTTTTTTGCAATCTCAGGATCTTGAGAATTTATAAATGATGGTCTATTTCCTTTTTGAATATTTCCACTTAATGTAAATTGACTTACTAAAAGTATTTCTCCGCCTGCATCATTTATTGATTTATTCATTTTTCCTTGTTCATCAGGAAATATTCTTAAATTAATAATCTTGTTTGTTAGTGTCTCGATATCTTCAGGAGTATCACCTTTTTCAATACACCATAAAAGTAGATAACCACTGTTAATTTCTGAAATTAAAGAATTATCAACTTTCACCGAGGCTGATTTAACTCTTTGCAAAACAACTTTCATAATATTCTATGATAATTATATGGGATTAGATAAAAAAACTATTGCAATGGCAAAAGAGCCTAATTATGCAACTTTGACCACACTCTTTAAAAGTGGTGCACCCCAAACACACGTAATGTGGGTTGATACAGATGGTGAAAATATTTTAATAAATACAGAAATCCACCGTAGAAAATATTTAAATGTAAAAGATGACCCAAGAGTCAATGTTATGATCTGGAAGCATGACAATGAGTTTAAATTTGTGGAAATTAGAGGAGAGGTAGTGGGTGAAATTACAGGTGAAGACGCTTTAAAAAATATTAATGATTTATCTCAAAAATATTGGAACAAACCATACCCTTTTGAAATTCAATCTGAAAGAATAATTTTAAAAATAAAAGCCGAAAGAGAATTCTTTTTTAATCTTAAAGATCAAGACTTTGAAGGTTTGTCATAATTGTAAAAACCTTCTCCTGTTTTTACACCCAATTTCCCATCTTTAACTTTTTCTTCTAGAAATTTTTTGGGTTTATCTTTTGGGTTTTTTGTTTCATTATAAATTTTAAGTTTTGAATAATAACTAATATCCAAGCCTGAGTAATCAGTCAATTCAAATGGTCCTAGTGGATGGTTCAATCCTTTCTTAATTGCTAGGTCTATATCTTTGAAGTCGGCTATTCCTTCGTCATATAATTCGTAGGCCTCATCAACTAACGCACCTAACATCCTGTTTACAATAAAGCCTGGTGTTTCTTTATTTAAAGTTACAACTGTTCTTCCCATCAATTTGCTCAGTTCTTTAGTCCTATCAACTATTTCTTTGCTAGTGGATTCTGGAAATGAAATTTCAATGAGATCCATTCTTAATGGAGGGTAAAAGAAGTGCATATTTATAAATCTCTCGGGATGTTTACAGTGTTGCGCAATTTCTGATGCAGCTATAAATGAACTGTTTGTTGCAAGAACAACATCCTCATCGAGTATTTTTGAAATCGTTGAAAAAATTTCTTTTTTTACGTCAAATCTTTCAACTACAGCTTCAATTACAAATGTTTTATCATCTACTACCGTTTCAAGTGAATCATAAACTTTAAGATTTTGGTTAAAATTATCCAAGCTTTCTTTTTTTATCAAGTCTTTAGAAACTAAATTTTCTATATTCTCTTTGGTAAAAACTAATTTGCTATCTAAATATTCTTTATTGCTATCAAAGATACTTGTTTCATGACCTGACATTGCTGATAAAGCAGCAATCTGACTTCCCATTTGTCCACCACCGATAACTGCAACTTTTTCCATAATTATCTATGTTTATTAATTTCTCTTCTTGCTATTGATCTTAAATGAACTTCATCTGGTCCATCTGCAATTCTTAATACACGAGCTCCTGCAGACATCCTAGCTAGTGGAGTATCTTGGGATAACCCCATTGCGCCAAACGTTTGTATAGCTTTGTCGATGACGTAAGAAGCAGCCTCAACAACAGATACTTTTATGGATGAGATTTCTATTTTTGCTTCTTCTTTACCAACTGTATCGATTAGCCATGCAGTTTTCAAAGTTAGTAATCTTGCTTCCTCTATTTTTATTCTTGAGCGAGCAATCCAATCTTGAATAACACCTTGTTCAGCTAATTTTTGACCAAATGTTTCTCTTTCAAGTGATCGGTCGATCATAAGAGATAATGCTCTCTCTGCCATTCCGATAGCCCTCATACAATGGTGTATTCTTCCAGGACCAAGCCTAGCTTGAGCTATTTTAAATCCCATTCCTTCTCCCCCAATGATGTTAGATTTTGGAACAACGACATTTTCAAATAAAAGCTCTGGATGTCCTGTGTATCCATCATCATATCCAAATACTTGCATTGGTCTGATTATCGATAGTCCCTCGCTATCCATAGGAACTAATACTTGGCTCTGCCTTTGGTATGGAGGACTATCTGGGTTTGTCACACCCATAAAAATACATATTTTTGCATTTGGATTTATTGCATTTGAAGTCCACCATTTACGACCATTAATTACATAATTGTCACCGTCACTGACAATTGAACTTCCTATGTTTGTAGCATCTGAGGAAGCTACATTTGGCTCAGTCATTGCAAAGCATGATCTTATTTCTCCTTGAAGAAGTGGTTCAAGCCATTGTTTTTTTTGTTCTGCTGTTCCAAACTCGGCTAAAATTTCCATATTTCCTGTATCAGGGGCAGAGCAATTAAATACTTCAGGAGCCCACCAATTATGACCTGTTATCTCAGCTAATGGTGCATAGTCAACATTTGATAATCCATATCCATATTCCTTGTCAGGGAGAAATAAATTCCACAAATTTTCACTTTTAGCTTTTGATTTAAGCTCATTTAATATTTCTGGAATATGCAATGGATCTCCTGAATCAATAATTGCATTCTCATAGAGCTCCTCATTTGGGTAAATATGGTCAGCGAAAAAGGTTTTTAGCTTATCTTGTAATTCAAGTGATTCTTTAGAGAAATTAAAATCCATCATTCTTATTGTATCAATTTAAACTTCTGAACCAAAAAACTTTCATTAATATGTTCTTTGATGGACTTTTTTAGCGACAAACTAAAGAAATATATTTCTACAGTTGTAGATATTTCAGAAGATTTCAACTTTGAACAATTTAAAGTAGGAAGATCAAATATTACATTTAAAATTTTTGATGATTCAAGTACATTTGTATTAAGAAGACCCCCCTTTGGTCTCAAATTAGAATCTGCACACAATATGGGTAGGGAATATAAAATATTAAAAGTTTTAAATGAAAATGGTTTAAGGGTTCCAAGACCATTCTATCTATATGACAAGAAGGAGTTATCTACAGATGATTTTTATATTATGGAATTTATTGAGGGTGATACGATAGCAAACGATCAAGTGGCAGAAAGCTATGACCAATCACAAAAAAAAACAATTACAGAATCATTCATTAAAGCTCTTACAGAAATACACAATTTTAATGTTATAAATTCAGAATTAAGTGATTTAGGAAAACATGAGGATTATGTAGTAAGACAAATAAACAGATGGAACAAACAATTCCAATCTCAAAAAGTTAGAGAAATAAAAGAACTAGAAAGTGCGACTAATTTACTTCTTGATTATATTCCTCCTCAACAGACTGTTGGAATAGTTCATGGAGATTACAGATTAGATAATGTTCGAGTAAAGGATAATAAAGTAACAGCCGTACTGGATTGGGAACTTTGTACTTTAGGAGATCCGCTTGCAGATATGGGAACAGTTATAGCATCTTGGAATACAAAGAAAGAAAAAGACTCACCATTTATTTACTCTCCTACCCTGTCTGGTGGATTTCCTACACGTGAGGATGTAATTAAATTATATCTAAATGAATCAAATCTAGATTTAAAAGATATTGAATTTTACACAAGGTTATCTTATTGGAAACATGCAATGATAATGGAAGGTGTGTACATAAGATATTCCATGGGATCATATGGAAAAACAAATGAAAATGAAATAGAATCATTTAAGGACAGTACAATAAAGTTTGCAAATAAAGCTGCGAATAAAAATTTATTAGAGGAGATAACATGATGATTGTACCTGCAGAGGAAATGGAAAAATATATTGGTCAAGAGGTTGGTGTTTCAGACTGGTTCGAAATAAATCAAGATAGGATAAATCAATTTGCAGAAGGTACAAACGATCATCAATTTATTCATGTTGATGAAGAAATGGCTAAAAGCACTCCATGGGGAACTACAATAGCTCATGGATTCCTGACATTGAGTATGATAACTTACTTATCTGCCGACAACACTGTCATGCCAGAAAATATTCAAATGGCAATTAATTACGGACTTGATAAAGTTCGTTTCATGGAAGCTGTGCCAGTAAATAGCAAGATTAGAGGGAGATTTGTTTTATCAGATGTCCAGTATAAAAAAGCTGGTAGATGGTTGGTAAAGCATACTGCTACAATTGAAATAGAAGGTAAAGATAAACCAGCAGCTATTGTTGAGCCTTTAACTTTATTTATAATTACAGAATAGAAGAAAGAAGACTAAAGATGAGAGAAGCAGTAATAGTATCAGCAGCAAGAACACCTATCGGAAAAGCTTATCGTGGAGCATACAACAAAACAGATGCTCCTACATTAGGTTCTTATTCAATCAAAGAAGCTGTTGAAAGAGCAAATGTTGATCCAAATGAAATAGAAGATGTCATTATGGGTTGTGCTCAACAACAAGGCTCACAAGCATTGAACATTGGAAGACTAAGTGGAATCGCAGCAGGATTACCAATTACTGTTCCAGGAATGACAATAGATAGACAATGTTCTTCTGGCCTAATGGCCATTGCTACTGGTGCAAAACAAATAATGACAGACAATATGAACGTTGTTGTTGCAGGCGGTGTTGAATCTATATCGTTGGTTCAAACTGCTGAATTGCGATTTGCTCCAGATCCAAATGTGGTAAAACTTGCTGATAACGCTTATATGCCAATGATCGAAACTGCTGATTTTGTTGCTGAAAAATATAATATTACAAGAGAATATCAGGATGAATATTCATTACAAAGTCAACAAAGAACTGCAGCTGCTCAAGAAGGTAACAAATTTGATGACGAAATTATTTCAACAACTACAACAAAAAGTGTCAAAAATAAAGAAACCGGGGAAGTTACTGATGAAGAGGTTGAATTAACAAAAGATGAGGGAAATAGACCAGAAACAAATTTAGAGGGTTTATCCTCTCTTCCTCCAGTTTATGGAGAAGGAAAGTTCATTACAGCTGGTAATGCTTCACAATTATCAGATGGTTCAGCTTCTGTTGTTTTAATGGAAGCAAGTGAAGCAGAAAAAAGAAACCTCGAACCACTTGGATATTATAGAGGTATGACTGTATCAGCATTAGCACCAGAGGAAATGGGAATAGGTCCTGTATATGCAGTTCCAGATTTATTAAACAAATTCAACTTAAAAATTGAAGATATAGACCTCTGGGAACTAAATGAAGCATTTGCTGTTCAAACTTTATACTGTAGAGACGAGCTTGGTATTGACAACAGCATATATAACGTTAATGGTGGTTCAATATCAATAGGCCATCCTTACGGAATGACTGGTGCAAGAATGACGATGCATGCATTAATAGAGGGTAAAAGAAGAAACGCAAAATTCGTAGTTGTAACTATGTGTGTCGGTGGTGGTATGGGTGCAGCTGGATTATTTGAAGTTATCTAAATTTTAAATTTGTAACTAAATTTTAAATCACAATCTTACAATTTATAATGTTGTATGGAAAAAATTCATACAAAAGCTGACTATTTAGATTCTCTTAAAAACAGAAACCTAACAATCTACTTAATGGGTGAGCTCGTAGAAGATCCATTGACACATCCAATAATAAAGCCAAGCATAGAAGCAATGGCTGAGACCTATGCTCTTGCTGAGAGAGAACCTGAATTAGCATCTGCAATATCTCCTTATACCAATGAGCCAATTAATAGGTTTTTACATATTGCCGAAAATAATCAAGATTTATATCTACAAAACCAAATGCAAAGAAAGTTGGGACAATTAACTGGGACTTGTTTTCAAAGATGTGTTGGTATGGATGCATTTAACGCTCTTCATTCAGTAACTTATGAAATTGATGAAAAATATAAGACTGATTATCACAATAAATTTATAAGTTTCTTAACAAAAATGCATGAATCCAATCTCGTTATTGGGGGCGCAATGACTGATGTCAAAGGTGATAGATCAAAGCCACCTCATCAACAGGCAGACCAAGATTTATATCTCAGAGTTGTCAAACGAGACAAAAAAGGTGTGTACGTTTCTGGAGCAAAAGCTCACCAGACAGGTTGTTTGAATTCCCATTGGATGGTCGTCATGCCAACTTTAAGACTTACAGAAGAAGATAAAGATTATGCAATAGTTGGAGCGTTACCAATCGAATCTGAAGGTATAACTTACATCTATGGGCGTCAATCATGTGACACAAGAAGTATGGAGCCTGGTGAATACGATGTTGGTAATAAGTACTTTGCTGGACAGGAAGCAATGGTAGTTTTTGACAATGTATTTATACCTAATGAATACATATTTATGAATGGTGAATATGATTTTGCAGCAATGTTGGTTGAACGATTTACTTGCTATCACAGAAGATCTTATGTTTGTAAAGCTGGAGTTGGAGATGTAATGATTGGAGCAGCTGCAACCATTGCTGAATACAATGGAGTCGAAAACAAATCGCATATCAGAGAAAAATTAGTTGAGATGAATAAATTAAATGAAACAATATACGCGACGGGAATTGCTTCATCATTACAAGGAAAAGAAACTAAAAGTGGAAACTTTATTAATGACGATTTACTGGCAAATGTTTGTAAGCAACATGTAACAAAAGAAACATATGAAATTGGAAGATTGGCACAAGATCTTGCGGGAGGATTGGTTGCTTCAATGCCCTCGGGAATTGACATTCACGAAAGTGACATGTCCCCAAATCTAAAAAAATACTTAAAGGGTAAAGAAGATATTAATACTGAAGATCGAGTCAAAATGTTGAGACTGATAGAAAATATGACTTTAGGGAGAAATGCTGTAGCTTATTTAACTGAGTCTATGCATGGAGCTGGATCCCCTCAAGCACAAAGAATCCAAATTTCAAGAAAAGTTGATATTGAAGAAAAGAAGAACTTTGCAAAAAAGTTGTCTGGAATCATTAAAAGAGAAGAGTAATGAAAGCTGTAGTTTGTACAACACTTGGAGAGCCTAATCTCCTTGAAATTCAAGATAATCCTATCCCGGAACCCCAAAAAAATGAAGTATTAATAAAAGTTGAAGCTGCAGGTGTAAATTTTCCAGATGCTTTGATGGTACAAGGAAAATATCAGATTGTTATGGACCCACCATTTACACCCGGAACAGAAGTTTGTGGGATTGTAGAAGACGTTGGAGAAGATGTTGAAATTAAGATTGGTACAAAAGTTATAGCTTTGCCTCCAATGGGTGGTTTTGCAGAATATGTAAGCGTACATAAAAGTTTAGCTATACCGGTATCTGAAGCAGTTGATTCCTATGCTGGGGCAAGCTTACCTATAAACTACGGAACTTGTTATTACGCATTAAAAAGAAGAGCAAATATACAGAACGGTGAAAGTTTACTTGTTCTTGGTGCTGCAGGAGGAATTGGAACTGCAACTATCCAATTGGCAAAAGTTATGGGTGTAAAGACTCTATGTGCAGTTGGCAGTGATGAAAAAGAGGAATACGTAAAATCATTGGGTGCAGATCAAATTATACGATATGACCAAGTTGATTTAAAGGAAACAACAAAAGAACTAACTAATGGTAAGGGTGTTGATGTGGTCATGGACCCAGTTGGTGGTAATGTGACTGAGCAAGCTTTGAGAGCTACAGCTTGGAATGGGAGGCTACTTGTAATTGGTTTTACAGATGGAAACATTCCAAAGATACCTCTTAATTTAACTTTGGTAAAAGGTGTTTCGATAGTTGGAGTGTGGTGGGGACGATGGACAACAACTTCACCAGAAGAAACGGCAGAAGATTTTGGAGAACTCTTAAATTTTATTGAAAAAGGTGAATTAAATATTGAGCCAAAAAATGTTCATACAATTGAAGAGACTCCCCTTGCATTAGAAAATTTCTTATCTCGTAAAAATATAGGAAAAACAGTTATTAGCTTTTAATTACTTCTTTGAAGATTCAAAATAAGGATTTGATCCAGATGCGTGATCAGTTGCATCAATAATATTACCTATCTCTGGTACTGCATCTCTTAATGCCTTTTCAATACCTTGTGTCAAAGTTACTTGTGCCATACCACATCCTTGACAACCTCCACCAAGTCTAAGATACACATCTTGGCCTTCTACTCCTACAAGGCTTGCTTGACCACCGTGGGAGGCTATTGCAGGATTTATCTGACTCTCTAAAACTGTCTGTACTTTCTCTGCTAGTTCACCTGTAAGTTCAGGCATGTCTTCAGGGTTGCCAAACATTGCTGGGCTTGGAGTGTTAGGATTATCCATTGTTAATCCAGGAGCGTCTGGATCGTCTGACATATCTAGACTTGCTCCGTTAAAATTATCAACATCTTTACTTGCAATGACTACAGACAATTCACCAAATTCTATTCTTTTATCATCTGGTCTGGCCTGATCTAAGTCAAGGAAACTTAAGTCATATGTATATTGATTTCCTTGGACACCATCTATTTGCAGAAACAAGGCATAATCTTTTTCACCTGGTTCTTGCTCTCTCAATTCAAGAATTTTAGCAACAGCAGTATCACCAATATTGAATTTAAATTCGTCAGTCATATACTTAATATTAGTAAGCTCAAGATATGTGTAAATAAATATGAAGAAACTATTACTTGTTATTCCAGAAAATAGCTACAAATCAAACGATTTTGTTACATCAGCTGAAAAATTAGATCTTGATTTCTTGGTAATTACAGATAGCCAGCAGGTTTCCGGTCAATTCTCAGATACAGTAATAATTCATAGTTTTGATAAGGAATTAGAGAATGATGTAAGAGAAAAACTTCAAGATGTAACTCATATACTTCCAGTAGACCATAGTGCTCTTAAATTTTCTGCATATCTCGTAGATTTATTGAACGCTAAAGGTAATAACACTAAATCAATTAAAACAGCTATGAACAAATTTGAATCAAGAAACATATTTAATTCAATATCTAAAATAAAAATTCAAAATGCAATCATAAAAAAAATTGAAGATATAGAGCAATTTATAAATGAAAATGGAACCTCTGTTTTAAAACCTATTTATGGCACAGCCAGTAAAAGTGTTATAAAAATTGATACTTTTAAAGAAAACAAAGCTGCGATAGAAAAATTAATGCAAGACTGTTCAGATCAGAATTTAATTATCGAAGAATTTGTCGATGGAAGTGAGTATGCATTAGAAGGAAATTTAATTAATTCAGAATTAAATAAAATAATCATATTTGATAAGCCAATTAATTATAAAGAGCCTTACTTTGAAGAATCAATATATATAGCTCCAACAGAAATACCAGATAAAACTCAAAAAGAAATAGTTAATTTAGTTGGAAAAGCTTGTAAAGAATTGGGACTTAAAAATGGACCAGTACACGTAGAATTTAAAATACATAAAAACGAAATATTCATAATCGAAATAAATCCAAGAATGATTGGGGGTTTATGCTCAAGATGTCTAAGTTTTGGATTATTTAAAACCTCACTTGAAGAAATTGCACTTCACGCATTCTTAAATGATGAATTAAAGAGTATTGAACTACTCAGTAATTTTGTAGGGGTACTAATGATTCCAACACCAGCATCTGGAAAATTTATTTCAATCAACAAAAGTGAACTTGAAAATATCAATAATGTTTCTGGAGTTGAAATTACTGTATCTGAAAACTCAGATCTTTTAGAACCTCCTTTTGGAGACAAATATTTAGGTTTTGTTTTTTCACAAGGTGAAAAAAAAGAAAAAGTAATGGAGTCGTTAACTTTAGCAATGAATTTAGCAAATCCAATTATCGAATAACTATGATAACCTTCAATAAAATATGAAAAATGCATTAATCATTAATGGTGGTGAAAATACTACCAATAGAGATCAAATAGGTGAATTTGATTTCATTGTTGCAGTTGATTCTGGTGCTGAACATGCTTACAAATTATTTTTGAAACCTGATTTAATAATTGGTGATTTAGATTCCATAGATAAAAAAATATATGACAGAGTTACTAAAGATAAAATTGAAATAATTGAGTATCAAGCAGATAAAGATTATACAGATTTCGAAATTGCACTAAAACATGTAATAAATATGGAAATCAAAGATATAACTGTAATCGGAGGAGAGTATGGAGACATTGATCACTTATTTGGATCCCTGTTCAATATAAATAAATTACATAATGATCAAAATATTTTATGGATCCATGGTGACCAAAATATTCTATTTCCAAACTCTGAGAATGTAGAAATTGGAGTAAACAAAAATTTTAGTGTTTTACCCTTTTCAGATTTAATCAATTTAACTATTTCTGGGGCAAAATGGAATTTAGAAAATGAAGATGTAGAATTTGGAGTATCTAAAACGCTTCGCAATATATCAAAAAATAATCAAATACACATTTCCGTTTTGGACGGAAAATATTGTTTAGTTATTAATAATTAAGATCTAGGTAGGTCCTTCCAGGCCTTGTCTTTATCTAATTTAGGTTCGCTGGGAAGACCAAGTACTCTTTCAGCGATAATATTTCTCATGATTTCAGACGTACCACCCTCAATTGAATTTGCGCGTGACCTTAAAAATAAACTTTGTGTATCAGTAAATCCATAAGAATCGTTATCAAAATTTAATTCTGGTTGTGATAGCTCATATCCTCTAGGAAATAATAAACCATCATTTCCTAACATCTCCATACCAAATTCATATGAAGATTTGTTAATTTCAGCCTCATGTAGCTTACTAGTTGAGCCTTCTGGGCCTGGGGTTCCTTTTTCTCTCAATTCAGCTGCTCTCATATTTGTGAGACGTACAGCCTCTTGTTGAATCCATAATTCAACTAATTTATCTTTAATAACAGGATCATCTAAATTACGATCTTTCCATAGTTGAACTAAGTGTCCAGGAGCACCACTTCCTCTTTGTCTTACATTACCCCCAATTGCTACTCTCTCGTTCATCAAAATAGCCAAAGATACTCTCCAGCCATCACCAACTTCACCTAAAACATTTTCTTTAGGTATCTTTACATCTGTAAAATAAACTTCATTAAATTCTGCTTCTCCAGTTATTTGTCTTAAAGGCCTTACCTCAACTCCCTCTGATTCCATATCAACTATGAAAAATGTTAATCCTCTGTGTTTTGGTACATCTGGGTCAGTTCTTGTAACAAGTAATCCCCATTTGGATAGATGTCCGAGAGTAGTCCAAACCTTTTGTCCATTGACAATATAACCATCTCCATCATCAACAGCTTTGGTTGAAAGGCTTGCTAGATCTGAACCAGAACCAGGTTCAGAAAATAATTGACACCAAATTTCTTCAGCTGTAAACATTGGCTTCAAGTATTTATCAATCTGCTCTTTCGTTCCATATTCGACAATGGTAGGAGCTCCCATTCCAATTCCTAAGAGATTTGCTATTCTGTTGTTAATTGAAATACCTTCTTTTCTTAAAGTTTCATTTACTAACAGCTGAAACTTTGGATTCACATTTAATCCGCCAGCTCCTTCTGGAAAATGTACCCAAGCAAGTCCTAAGTCAAATTGTTTTGCCCAGAAGTCAGTCTTCGAATCATTTTCTTTTCTAAATGATATGAGTTCATCAAGTTTTTCACGTACTAAAACTTCTGGATTGCTTACATCGGTTTTTGTATCGGACAAAGTTATTCTCCTTGTTTCATAGCTTCAGTAAATAATGGTAATTCATCAGCTAAACTAGTCGGGTATATTGAGTTGGATAAATCTCTAATTTTTTCAATATTTTCAAATATATCTTCGGCACTTGCCTTGGGATTAAAATAACCAACATCTGTTGATATACCTACTCTTGAAAATCTTCCTCCCCCAGCTGAGAAAATTTCATGGGTAATGTCACATTGTTCAGATGCTAAAAACACAACAAGTGGAGTTATATTATCAACCGTTAACATATTTGCCATATCCTCACCGAACAAAGACTCTGTCATTCTTGTTGCTGCATTTGGAGCAATGACGTTTGCTTTTATATTATATTTTGCACCTTCAATCGCTAGAACATTGGTAAGTCCTACTATTCCCATTTTTGCGGCACCATAATTTAATTGGCCAAAGTTACCAAAAAGACCAGAGGGTGAGGAGACGTTTACAAACCTACCAAAGCCCTGTTCTTTCATCTGAACAAAAGCAGGTTGGCAAACAAAGAAAGTACCTTTTAAATGGACATCAATAATTGCATTAAGGTCTTCTTCTTCCATTTTTGCAAAACTTTTGTCTCGCAGTATCCCAGCATTGTTTACAACTGCATGGATCCCACCAAACTCACTTAAAGCAGATTGAATTATTGATTCTCCTCCACTTTTTGTTGCTACTGAGTCATAGTTTGCAACTGCGCTACCACCATTATCAATAATTTCTTTTACAACTATATCAGCAGGTGCATTTTCTGATCCTTCACCATTTACAGATCCTCCAATATCATTAACAACTACATTTGCGCCCCTATTTGCAAATTCAAGTGCATATGCCTTACCAAGGCCATTTCCTGCACCAGTAACTACAACTGTTTTATTTTCAAAATTTACGTCACCCATCTTTAGGCCTCCTCATACATTGATTCGATTTCATCTTTATATCTTTCTGTTACAACATGTCTTTTTAATTTTAGGGATGGGGTTAGTTCTCCACTACTGTCAGTCCACTCATTAGAAAGTAACGTAAACTTCTTAATTTGTTGGACGTTTGCTACTTTACTGTTTGATTTATCAACATGTGCTTGAATTTCAGCAAGAACTTTTTCATTTTTAGACATACTCTCAATGTCATAATCAATATTGTTTTCATTTGCCCATTTTTCAGCACCACCATCACCATCTAAAACAATTAATGCGCTAAGAAATTTTTTTCCATCGCCAACCATACAAATTTGACCAATTAAATCATGTGTTTTAATTAAATTTTCTAACTCAACTGGTGCTATATTTTTTCCGCCGGAAGTAATAATTATTTCTTTTTTTCTTCCAATTATTTTTGCAAAGCCATTTTCATCAATTTCAGCTAAATCGCCTGTGTGTAGCCATCCATCTTTATCAAATGTTGCTTTTGTTTCTTCTTCTGCTTTGTAATATCCCTTAGCTACATGTTTTCCTCTAATGCACAGCTCACCATCGTCCAACACTTTTATCTCAGTTCCCATAATTGGCATGCCAACCTTTCCAATTGGATTCATTACATCTGGAATAGGTAGATTATTTGATTTTAATAAACTATTAAAGTAGCTATTTGCAAAGCTAGGTACACAAAAAGTGGCAGGACCAGTGTCTTCGGTCATTCCATAGACTTCTGCTACATCAATATGAATTGCATGAAACCATTTTTGAACGTCTGGATTCATTGGCGCAGCTGCTGTAATAAATACTTCTGAATTATCTAATCCAAGACCAACTTTAAATGATCTTTCAAATACAAGTTTATTGAATATTGCATCTTTAATTCTTACTCCAAGTGGTGGGGTTTCACCTCTTTGTTCATATTCAACTCTCTCTAAGCCATTATCAATTGCTTTTAGAGCTAAGTCTTTTTTATCTGACTCATTAATCTTATTAATTAACCCAGATTGAAATCTTTCCCAAACTCTAGGTACTGCAAAAAATAGCGTTGGCTTTATAGTTGGTAAAGCAGTAGCCATATCTTCTAGAACAGGTACTGGGAATAACTGTCCTTTCCTAAAAATTGATTGATAATGATCTGTCAATCTCGCAGCAATATGTGCCATTGGCAAATATGAGACTATTCTTGGATTAGTACTTAAACTGACTGACTGCTCTATTAAACTCTGAAGTGTAAATAAGACATTTTCATGAGTCAACATAACTCCTTTTGGATTTCCTGTTGTACCAGATGTAAAAATTAAGCATGCCAGAGAATCTGATTTTACCGATTTTATTCTGTTTTCTAATTCTGATTTATCATTACTATTTATTTCTTTTCCTTTGTTTATTAAGTCCTCATAGCTAAGTACATAATCTAAATCCTTATATTGTTCAAAGTCCTCAATCATTACTATGTATTTCATATCTGGACAATTTTCTTTTGCTTTATTGACTTCTTCGAAAAGTTCAGCATCTCCAACAAATGCAACTTTAGCTTCTAAGAGATTTGAAATATATTCAATCTGTCCAGATTTTAATTGTTTATAAATCGTTGAAGGTACACCTCCGGCGTGCATAATTCCAAGATCACAAATAAAATGTTCTTTCACATTATTTGCAACAATAAATGCATTATCTTCTGCTTGAAGCCCAATATCAATTAGACCAGAGGCTAAATTATGAACAGTCTCTCTATAAGCAGACCATGATACAGAATCCCAGCCAGTATATTCTGAGTTAATTGGAGTATTCAATGCCGGATATTCAGGTACTTCCTCAGCATTATTATTGAAGTAGTCAATTATAGTTTTACCTTCAACATTACTCATCACTGATTTTTCTTGATTCTTTAAAAATTCTTGTATTTTGCTCATTAAATCCTATCTTTCATGAGTTAATTTTAATGTTCAAAGTTAAAATTCTCTAATTTGAAACTCAAAATTGTTGAATTATTTTTTTCCAACCACTATCTAAGTTATAGGAATCTAAAGAGCACATAACTTCAAGAATGTGAAATGGAACAGAGAGTTCATCTTCAGAAACTGTATTATTTTTTATGGCTTCAACCATGTTTACAACACCTAAACCTCTGTAAAAATTATTTTGACTATCAGGAGATGAATAAATTAATTCCCATTGATACAATTCTTTATCAAAAATAAAAATTTCACCATCATAATTATTTGGATCTGCAAGTTTTAAAGACGATTCGTCACCATATATTTCTAATTTGGGATCATAGGGTTTCCATATATCAAAAGTAACTTGAAAATCAATAATAATTCCTGACTTAAATTTCAATAAACCAAAATAATGAGTGTCAATATCAACATTTATTTCTTTATAATTTACCTCTGGATTTTCTACATTTCTTTTTTCAAAAGTTTTTTTTGAGTATCCAATTACTTCTTGAACTGGACCTAAAGCTTTCACTAAAGCTGTCAGATAATATGGCCCCATGTCAAATAAGGGACCGCCGCCCTTTTTGTAATAGAATTCTGGATTTGGATGCCAACCTTCAACACCATGACTTGTAAAATTTGCTGAACCTCCAATTATCTTTCCTATTTTTTTTGAAGATAATAATTCTTGAGCTTTTTTAAAAGCAGGACCTAAAAATGTATCTGGAGCAGCGTATAAATATACATTGTTTTCTTTCATTGTAGAAAATAATTTCTTTCCCTCATCAATCGTGAATGCGATTGGTTTTTCAGAAAAAACATGCTTTCCATTTTTAAGTGACTTGTATGATATTTCAAAATGAGACAATGGTGGTGTTAAATTTATAACAATGTCTATCTCATCACTCAATATCATTTCATCAACTGATAATGTTTTGATGTTGTTTTCATTAGAAAATTGATCAGCTTTGTTTTTGTCGATGTCAGCACAAGCAGCTACTTCTATATCTTTTTTGTGTTTATTTAGACCAATCATGTATTGATTAGAAATTGATCCACACCCAATAATCCCAATATTCATATTATTTAACAGCCCAGTTAATTCCTTGTACCAATAACTTAACCACCTCTTCGTTTTCAAAATCTTTCAGATAGTGGCCAATAGAACAATGAAATATCTTTCCTGTTCCCCATGTTTTTGTATAAGCTACTGGCATTTCAACTCCATCAATCCATTCATGATATTCTTTGTTGAATTTTGTTGAGGCAATGATATTAATTGAGGGGTCGATATGAAGAAAGTACTGTTCTGAAAAGACTTTAAAATCGTTGATTCCATTTACTATTTCGTGCTGTTTATCAATTATATTTACTTCGTAATCAACAAAATTGCCTGGGTGACAAACAAACTGACTCCCTACAAGAAATTGATAGTTTGTATTATCTCTAAATGCATCAGACATACCTCCGTGCCAACCGGCAAGCCCGACACCAGAATGAATTGCTTCTTGTAAATTTCCAACTTTTGAATTCTTTATTTCCCAATTATCATCATCTATTTTTCCCATTGTCCATACAGGAAGAATGACATCAAAGCTTTTAAGATAATCAAGATTACTCATAACTTCAAGATCATTAACGATCTGACTTTCAATATCAAATTTGGTAATTTGTTCACTTATGTATTCTGAGGTTTCAATTGGCTCATGACCTTCCCAACCTCCAGAAATAAATAATGCTTTTTTTTTCATCCTTTGATTGACCCAGCAGTTAAACCGCCTGTAATTTGTTTCTGAAAGAAAATGAATAGTACAGCTATTGGAGTTGCTGCAATAACAGATGCTGCAGCTATACTTCCCCATTCATTGCTAAAATCATCCATAAATACAATGTTTATACCAAGAGCTACTGTGTATAAATTTGTATCCTTTAAGAAAATAGCAGCCAAAATATAGTCTGAATAAATCCCAATAAATGAAATCACAAACAAAACAACAAGTATTGGTCTAGCTAAAGGGGCAACAATTCTAAAAAATATCTGTGAATCGGTTGCACCATCCACCTTCGCAGCCTCGTCTAATGACATTGGGATTGTATCCATAAAACCTTTTATTAACCATGAATTAAACCCTATGGAGCCTCCAAGATAAACCATTATTAATCCAAAATGGGTTCCCAAACCAATAAATGGAGCTACATCTCCAATTTGGAAAAATAATAAATATATTGCGACAAAAGCTAAAAAAGCAGGAAACATTTGAATAAGAACAAGAGTGATTAATCCAACTCTTCTTCCTTTAAATTGTAATCTTGCAAATGCAAAAGCAGCAAAAGTTCCCAATAACACATTTAGAAATCCGGCTATGCCTGCGATCTTATAAGTATTAAACAGCCACCTGAAGTATGGAATCAAGTCACTTTCTGACAAACTTTGGTAATGTTTGAATGTAAATCCATCTGGAATTAGCTTAGAGTTAGCCAAATTTGGAAAATCTGCAAAGGAGTTTGTAAGTACAAATAAAATTGGATATAAAGAAATTGTAACGAAAACTAAACCAACAAGATGTCTCCATCCATACATCCTGAACCATTTGTACAACTTAGAGGTTTCCATAAACTCTTTCCAATCTTTTTGAATATCTAAAAGATATTGCTGAAATAATTAAGACTATAAAAAATATTATTGTCGTTACGCTTGCTGCTAATCCAAATTGATATCCTCTTCCACCTGCAATAGCTAAGTCATAAGTAAATGAAATTAAGATGTCTGTATACCCAACTGCTACATCAGCACCTACAATTGGGGGTCCACCACTTGTTAAAAGAAATATTAAAGTAAAATTGTTGAAATTAAACGCAAATGCTCCAATCAATAACGGTGAAATAGATACAAGTAGTAATGGGAACGTAATTCTCCAGAATGATTGTCTTGGAGATGCTCCATCAACTTTTGCAGCTTCAAGTAATTCTTTTGGAATTGATTGAAGAGCTCCTGTAGCAATCAAAAACATATATGGAAATCCAAGCCAGGTGTTAACCAGTAACACAGCGGCTCTAGAGCTTCCCTTGGTTCTAAACCAATTTATCGGTTCGATATTGAATAATTCATAAAGTGGCGCAAACCATTCATTTACTACTCCATAATCAGGATTCAATAAACCTTTGAAAACAATAATTGAGATAAAAGCAGGTATCGCATAAGGAAGGATATAAATAGATCTGTATATTTTTTGAAACTTTACTTTTTCATTATTTAAAGTGACTGCCAGCAAAAGACCAACAAAAAAAGCAAGTGATACTGATAGTATTGCAAACTGAAAGGTCCAAGATGTAACAATGTTTAGTGGTCCTCTAAGTCTTTGATCATTAACTATTCTTTGATAGTTTTCACCACCAACATTGATTCTCCATCCAGGATCAACAATTTCTCCACCACAAACGAAATTTCCTCTGATACCTAACTCACATGATAAATTTTTGGAATTATCAAACAAAGTATCAGTATCTACATCGTATGAGTATTTTTGCTGTGATGACGATAGTCTTCCACTAGAAGCACCAAAAACTGAAATATTGTATAGCTTTATTCTTGTATTTTTATCAACAAGTAAAGCTAAATCTTGAAGCTGGCTTGAGTTTGCAATTTGTTCTTTGCCTGATAATTGATAGAAGTTTTCTGGAATTACTATTTCACCATTTGAATTTTTAAGCGATGGTTCATGGCTAGCAAAATATTTATCGTCATACTCATCATCTGAAATAGCCTGACCGAATAAAATATTTTCATTGTCCAAATCTGCAATATAATAAAAATCTAGATTCTGATCTTGTAAAACATACAGATCAAATTCAACACCTTTTTGATCATCGAGGGAATATGAGAGGTCTTCAAGCCTTTCAATTGCCTGTTGTTTAGTAAGAATGTGACCAGTTGACCAATTTGTAAAAGAAACATAAAAACTATAACCAGCTGGAAAAAGAACAAAGGCAATAAGGAATATAAAGCCGGGAGTAATCCATTTTAAAGCTTTGAATCTTTCTGTCAGATATGTGAAATTGATCAATATAGTGATTAATCCGATAATGAGTAATAAAAACCAGGATTCAAAAGAAATAGCTAATGGTATTACATAAAAAGCAGCTGCATTAAAAACTGCTAGAAAAAAGTATCTTAATGCTGTAGAAATTTTCATAATCAAATATATCACATAAAAAATCGGGGCTCATATAGAGCCCCGATTTATAAATTTAGATATTAATTATCCGCCTGCGATAGCATCTCTAACTTGTTGAGCTGCTAATTTCATAGCGTCCGAAGCAGAGTTAACGGTAACTCCAGTTTCTTCGTTAGTACCATAATTTTGATCTCTAATAATTAACATAGCGTCTCCAACAGGACCCCAAACATTTCCCATTTCAGGAATATTAGGCATTGGGATACCATTAGATGCACTTGCTGCAAACTGTGCTGCAATTGGATCTTCAGCTTCTACAACAGCAAACAATGATTTTGTTGCTGGAAGTCTTGGATCTTCTGCATACATAGCTGCTTGAACATCAACTGTTGAGAAGAAGTCCAAAATAAAGCTTTGTGCTAATACTTTCTTTTCACTGAATGCTGAAACGAACATTCCTCTTACACCAACAAATGGTGTGGCAGGATTGCCGTTAAATGTAGGTATAAGCCCTACACCATAATTTACAGCAGCAGCATCATTTCTTGCCCAAGGACCTGTCATCCAAAATAGGGATCTTCCTTCTTGGAAAGCAGTCATGGATGCACTGTAATCAGTTGATGCTACAGTTCCATTTTTAACTAGCGAGTCAAGATATTCTGCAGAAGCTAACGCGCTTGCATTATCTAAACCAACGTCTGAAGGATCAAATCCTCCATCAAATTTAAAGATGTAACCACCGTCAGAAGCAAAAAATGGATGGTTGTGATAAGCGTCTCCACCTCCACCACCACCAGGTGCACCAACACATAATTCTGTGCCTGCTTCATCACAAGCTGCTTTGACATCATCCCATGTTGATGGAACACCGTCAATTAAATCAGCGTTGTAATACATTGCAATAGCTTCTGTAGCGTATGGAAATCCATACACTTCACCGTTATAACTAAAGCCTGCAATACCGACATCAAATATGTCTTCAGCTATAGATCCTAGATCTAATGGAGCTACAACACCATTGGCAACTATTTCACCAACCATGTCATGAGGGCCGACAAACAAGTCAGGTCCTTCTCCAGCAGGTCCAGCTGTGAGCACATCATTTTTAATTGCTCCAAAATCGTAAATTACTACTTCAACATCAACTCCAGCTGCGGATTCATAAGCTCCCACAAGTGGATCTAAAGCAGTAGCGATTTTTTCTTCAGCCCAAATTACTAACTTTTCCGGTGGTGGAGAAGTTGTAGCTGGGGCTGCAAGTGTTTCAGCTGGTGCTTCTTCAACTGCTGGTTCTTCAACTGTTTCTTCAGCTGAACCACCACAGGCTACTAACACCAGTGAAAGAATTAATAAAATTGCACCAAATCGCAATTTAGTATTATTCATACACTCCCTTTCTTAATATACGTATATTCACAAAATGAACTATTTGAATTATATGATTTAATTAGAAAAATTTCTAATTGATTGAAAAATTTAGCTCTCTTTAATTATTAGTCCAAAGTTATCTGCTATATCTGTAATTTTCAATTTACCTGAATCAAGTTGAATAGTGCAATCACCATAAACAATGTCGACACTATGAGCATTTGTATTTAATTCTATGTCTTTGTTGTTAAGTTCCCTATTTACGATACACAAAAGTGACTCATCATTTAAAACTCTTCTGAATATGACATAGTTATCATCATAAGTAACCATTTCAAAGTTGCCATATCTTAAAATTGGCTGACTTGTTTTTATATTCATCAGCTCACTTGTAAACTTTAAAAGGTCTTTATTCCATTTATCTTCCGATTCCCAGGGGAATGGCTCTCTATTGAATGGGTCATCTGCTCCTCCTAACCCAATTTCATCACCATAATAAATTCCAGCTATACCAGGGAAAGTTGCCTGAAGAAATATAGCTCCAAACATACCATCAGTATTTGCTCCACAACGATTAAGGAATCTTTTTACATCGTGTGAACTTAGTAGATTTTGACAAGAAGATAAAGCCTCAAAAGAGTACATGGAATATAAGTTAGCTAGAGAATTTGCAAACTCTTTGTTGTCAATTCTTTTCGTAGCAAAGTAGTCTGTCATAGTCTCTCTAAATGAATAGTTCATTGTTCCATCAAATCTCTCTCCTTGAAGCCATTGAGAAGTATCTCCAAATATTTCTGAAATAAGCAATATATCTTTTTTTGCACTATAAGCAACATCTCTGAAATCTTTCCAAAATGAAAAATCTAGTTCTTTTGCAACATCCATTCGCCAACCATCTATATCAAAATTTTTAATCCAATGTTCTGTAACATCTAATGCCCATTGTCTAGCACCATCATTTTTGAAGTTTATTTTTGGCATGTCAGGCACACCCCACCATGCTTTGAATGTTGGTTCTATAATTGGTCCATCATCATCAACAACTTCAACTGGAACTTTTGTCTCTTTAAAGGTCTTTTCAAGGTATGTTTTATATTCTTCAGCATTACCGTCCCATCCTACTTTGTAAGTATTAGCGTATAAGTGTGGTCTATGTAAAAAACGAACGGGATAATCAAATACAGTAAACCAGTCTTTATATTCTGATTTTTCCCCTTTTTCTACAATGTCTTGGAAGGCAAAATGTCTAGGATGAACATGATTTAAAGAGCAATCTAATACAACTTTCATATTCCTACTATGAGCTTCTTTGATAAGATCCTTTAATGCCTCATCACCCCCAAAAGTGTCATCAACTTTAAAATGATCCCAAGCATCATATTTATGGGTACTTGATGATAAAAATATAGGATTCAAATAGATTATATTTACACCTAAGTCTTTGATGTAGTCTATTTTTTCTGTGACTCCGTAAAGGTCGCCACCATGAAAACCTAACCTAGTTGGAGTACTTTCCCAAGGAATAGAATTTTCTGGACTAATTTCATCATTTCCATTCCTAAATCTTTCAGGAAATATCTGATACATGACACCTCCATAAACCCAATCAGGGATGGTGTGTCGAGGAAAGTCCTCTGAGCTATAAATCCATTTTTCAGAAGGAGAAATAAAATTAGCTACCCCACTTGTTCCAAAATAAATATTTAACTCATCTTCTGTTTGAGCTGCAAAACTAAACTTTGAGACTGTAGTTCTAAAATTAAAATTTAAATTCCAAAACTTAAATCTATCTGTTTCAGCATACATTTCAAGCTCTAATGGTCTTAAGTCATCATCCTCAACTAAAAGCCAAACCTTTGCTATTTTTGGCTCACTGTGGATTCTAAGGTTTACGGTACCGTCTGCTGAAATTGAGAAAAACTTTTTATCGTTAAAATCAAAACGAAAATCATAATGGCCTAGATGTACATCACCTTCAAAAAATTCCAGTTTTTGTGCTTCATCTTTATCTGTAAATTCAACTGAGTGTCTTTCAACCATAAATGTATTTCCGAATAAGTATTGTACTATATACTTTAGTTGAAAGGATTGAATTGGATATCAAAAAATCATCTGGATTAATAATGCACCCAACTGCTTTACCTTCAAAGTATGGAATTGGTGATTTTGGTAATACATCAAAAGAATTTATAGACTTTCTAGAGGAAACATCGACAAACGTATGGCAGGTACTTCCATTAGGACTAACTAGCCTTGATGAATTTTCACCATATTCAAGTCCGTCATCAATTTTGGGAAATAGATATTTAATTGATATTGAACAATTGGATGGCTTTGATAACAAGAACTATAATGTAGAGAATTTCTCAAAAGAATACGTTGAATATAAAAAAGTATATGATTTTAAAGATTTAGTCTTTAAAGATTTATCTCAGACTATAAATCCAGATGATGAAATTTATTCAAATTTTTTAAATGAAGAATTAATAAAACAGCATATTACTTTCTTAGCATTAAAAGATCTCAACCAAACAGTATGGACTAGTTGGGATAACGAATACAAAGAATATAGTGAAAAATTATTTGAAAAATTGTTAAAAGATGAATCTCATTTAATGAATTTTCATATTTTTACACAATATGAATTTTTTAAACAATGGAATGATTTAAAAAAATATGCCAATGATAAAAAAATAAATATTCTTGGTGATATTCCAATTTATGTAAACCATGATTCAGCAGATGTATGGTTAAATAAAGAAATTTTTGAGTTAGACCAAAATGGTGAGATGGAATTTATCTCTGGTGCAGTTCCTGATAGTTTTAACCAACAAGGACAGGTATGGGGTAATGCTCTATATAAATGGGATAACCATAAATCTAGCAACTTTAAATACTGGAAAGAAAAGTTAAACAAATCTTTAGATCTTTACGATTATTTAAGAGTTGACCATTTTGTAGGATTCTTTAAATTCTGGGCAATTCCGACAGGAGAGTCCGCGCTTAATGGACACTGGAGAGAGGGGCCTCGTCATGACTTTTTTGAATCTATTTCTCAAGATGTTGATTTAACGAAATTACTAGCTGAAGATCTTGGTGTAATTCTCAAGGAAACAAAAGAGATATTAACTAAATACAACATACCTGGCATGAAGGTGCTTCAACAAAGAATACCAGATGATATTGAGGACTTACCATTTCTAGGAGATACAGAAGTCATAGATAAAGAATCATTATTTGAGGAAGCTTCTGATGATTATTTTGAGGAAACTCATCCAAATGAATGGGATTATAATCTAGCAGCCTATACAGGAACTCATGATAGTCCTACAACTCAAGAGTGGTTTGATGAAGTTAATGAGTCAAAATATAGAAATTACAAAGAATATACCAAAACCCTAAAAAATTCTTTTAACAATGATGTTTGGGATTTCATCGCTTTAGTTTGGGAGTCTAATTCCCAATTAGCAATTACAACAACTCAAGATTTATTAAAACTGGATTCTAAAGCACGTTTTAATATTCCTGGAACATCAGAAAACAACTGGATATGGAGACTTGAAAATTTGAACAGTTTAGAAGAAGTTAAGGAAGATCTTAAAACACTTAATAAAGCAACAAATAGGGCTTAGTTACTCTCTCTTATATAATCAATTACGATTTGAGCTTGTTCTTCTGTAATACGAACTGCAGGCATTGACCCTTTTCCTTTTAAAATAGTTTGAAGCCAATATGAATCTGGTTTATTAAGCACTGATGTCGTTTTAAGACTTGGTCCTACCCTACCGGAGAAATCTTCTTGGTGACAAGCAGAGCATCTAGCTGTGTAAATCTCTTTTCCAGTTGTGAGCTCTACAGTTTCTTGAGATCCGCATGCAATAAATAAAAAAAGAAACAATACGATTGCTTTTTTCATGTTTATTCTTCTTCTAGGCCAGTTTTAAACTCTCTAGTTGATTTACCTAAGGATCTTGCCAAACCCGGGAGTCTCTTTGCTCCAAAAAGTAACAATAAAATCGATAAAATTATAAGTAATTCAGGTAGTCCTAATCTCATAATTTAATTTTAACTTAATCTATTCTTTATTATCTTCTAAAGATTTCTTTTGTAAAAAATTGATTATTACATATCCAAATATTGTAAAAACAATAAAGAATATAATTTCTTCAATATTGGTAGCGTTTGGTAGTTCGGGTCTAGTTACAACAGCCTCTAATTGACCTTCACTATTTATTCTTGATTCAAGAACATTTCTAAATGGCCATATCTTTATAAGAGAGCCAATAAGAAATCCAGAAAGTAGAGATAATATTTCATTCTTAAAATTTGCAAACATAAATGATAAAACTCTACTAAAAATAATTAAGCCTAAAATACAACCAAGAGCAAAGATTGACAAAATTTGTAAATCAAAACTTTTAATTGCATTAATAATAAATTCATACTTTGAAAGAAGTAACAAAATAAACGAACCACTTATTCCTGGGAGAATAGTTGCGGTGATTGCTATAGAGCCTGATAAAAATACAAAAATAGGTGTTTCTGGAGTTGAAGCTGGAGAAAGGAATGAAATAAGTCCTGCAACAACTATTCCTATAACTAGGAAAACAAAATTTTTATTTGTAAGTTTTTCAACTTGATTGAGAATCATAAAGGCTGATGCAAGTACTAATCCAAAAAATAATCCCCAAATCTTATATTCATGATTAGAAAGTAAATAACTAATTAAATTAGCTAACAAAAAAACAGCTGCTGTTATTCCCAGATAAATCGTTAAAAGAAAATTACCATTAAGTTTTTTCCAAAAGTCTTTAAATCCATTTTTGAATAATGTCTGAAATAAAGATAAATTAATATTTTTAATTGATTCAATGAGCTCTTCATATATGCCTGTGATAAGTGCAATAGTTCCTCCTGATACACCTGGAACAATATCTGCAGCCCCCATCGCAACACCTTTAAAGAAAAGACCAAATCTCTGTTTCAATTTAAGCCTCTGTCGATTTTGGAGAAAAAATTCTATAGAAAATTGGTGAGATTGTTGCAGTTAATACAGCAAGCAATATAATTTGCTGCTCCAACGCTTTTGAAATAAGTTCCAGTTCTACACCAATCTCAGCCATAGCAATAATTAAGCTAAATCTTGCAGCTAATAAAAAACCGCCCGCTACTAATTGTCTAAATTTTATTTTTGAAAATATAAGAAATAGCGAGGGCACAATTTTAACAATGAGTGCAATTCCTAAAAGACTCAACACCTGAATATAAAATTCTGTATTTTTAAAAACTTCAATATCGTAATTTAATCCAATATTTATAAAGAATATTGGAATGAGAAATCCATAGGAAAAACCTTTTAGGCTGTTTTCTAAACTTCCTCTATTTGGAAAAGTAAAGGCAAATAAAGTTCCTGCAAGAAAAGCACCTAAGATATATTCAATATCGAACAACACAGCAACACCAACTAAAGTCAGCATTAAAGCTATTGAGCTTCTAATGCCCATCTCCTCTGGATCATTACCATCAAACATTCTGGAAAATATTTGTGGGTTCCACCAAGCAACCCTTCGAATAATTCTAAGAATTAAAATTACAATTAAGAAATACAAAATGACATTTAAGTTAGATATAGAAAATCCTTCAGAGTGTTGTAAAGATGCAAAAACTGTTACTCCAATCAAAGTAAATATGTCAGCTATCAAAGCAGACATAAAAAGTGACTGACCATAATTAGTTTTGATCGTATCATCGCTTCTTAAAACAGTTATAACAATATCGACACTTGTAGTACAAAGTACAAGTGCCAAAAATATTGGATAATCTAAAGTAATTATCAAATAAAAAGATGTTGCAACAGTAGCAACATAGATTGCAAGAGGTATCGATAAAGTTTTCAAACCTTTTTCTCTGAATGTGTCTAGTTCTATTTCAAACCCAGACAGAAACATTAACAACATAAATCCAAATATTGCCAACCCTGATATAAATTCTGAAATCTTGACTATTCCCAAAACTGGCCCAACTAGTATTCCATATGCAATTTCTAAAACAATACTTGGAATGCTTATTCTTTGTGCAATAAGTGGCAATAAAAAAGCACCTAAAGAAATAATTACAAGAGATAAAGCGTCAAAGTTTTCCATTAATTAGGTATATATAAAACTGAAGATTTTGCATTTTGAAGAATAAACTCTGCAATCTTTTTACCTTGCCAATTGGACTGACTAGTTTGACTAACAATTGAAAGATCAATTTTATCTGTGAAAGAAGAAAAGACTTTTGCTTCATTTCCTTCAGCATTGACAATCTCACACTGTACTTCATTAGATAATGCTAAATCTTGAATTCTTTCTGTGTTTTTATTTGATGTTGATGTATGTTCTGGTTGAAGAAACTTTGGTTGAGATATGTTTAAAGCTGTAACATCTGCAGATAAAGTTGAGGCTAAATCAAATGCTATATTGACAGGACTGTTATCACTAAAATCATCACTCACAAGTATCCCTATTTTTTTATATGGGAATGAAGATCTTGAAAACAATAAAGGAATACTGTTTTTATTTGAAAAATTAATATATGTTTTTAATTTTGATTTTGTAATTTCTTTTTCATCAAATGGAATCAATATAGTTCCTATAGAGAATGAATCTTTATTGCTCTCAATTTCTTTAAGTAAAGATTTTTGTACATTATATAATTCAAAATCTTGATCCTTCATGATCGCTTTATATGTATCTGTTTGATCTTCCTTTTGATCTGGAAATATATCACCTGAGGTTAGAATTTCTAATTTATCTGCTTTTGTATTTCTAATGAAATATTCTGCTTCAGAAAGATTTTTTAATTCATCTTCATTCTTTAGGAATACGGCAACATTTTTACCAAACTCAAGTGGAAATCTTGATTCAGAACCAGAAAATAAATTTATAACATTTGAGAAAGCTCCTGATTGTAAAACTATTGTTACAAGATCACCCGTCTCAAGCTCAGTATCACCATGAGGAATAACAACATTTCCTTTTCTTAACAGTGCTCCAACTATAAAAAAATCAGAACCTATATCTTTTAGTTTTTTTCCTCTAGCAGGACTATCTGAGTTAATTTCAAGTTCAATCGCCTCTGCTCTACCACCAGCAAATGCCTGGGAGACTACTCTTCTTGGTTCAAGTATGTGTTCTAATCTTCTTCCTATTAATACATCTGGGTCTACAACCTCAACGTCTAAATCCTTGTATTGCTGAGAATTTTTATCTTCATTAACGATTGAAGATAACCTGTAAATATTATTTTGTTTTGCAATTTTTAAAATTTCCAAATTCACTTCATCATCGTTAGTTAGTGTTACTAAAGCACTTGCATTTTCAATTCCTGCTTTTTTCAAAACAAGGGTTGAAGTCCCATCTCCTTGATATTTTTCTATTTGCCTATTTGGATTAAAATTCCTTAGTTTTTCTTGATCCATATCTATAACAGAGATGTTCCAGCCTGTGCTAATTCTATTAATGAGTTGGCGTGCCTCACCATGAGCGCCTACGATAATTACTTTCACGTGCTTATTATCCTATAAATCTGATTTTGATAAAGGACTACTTTTAAAAACTTGTTTAAAAATAAAGCCCTATTTCATAAGGTTTTTTACTTTTAAAGTTAAGATCTCCCTTTTTAGTTATTAAAAAGAAAGTGCATTACATCTCCATCTTGAACAATATAATCTTTTCCCTCGGACCTAAGTTTGCCAGCTTCTTTGGCTCCTTTTTCTCCATTGTTTGATATGTAATCTTCATAACTTATTGTCTCAGCACGTATAAATCCTTTCTCAAAATCACCGTGAATTTTACCAGCAGCTTTAGGGGCCTTATCTCCAATATTTATCGTCCATCCTCTAACTTCTTGTGGACCTGCAGTAAAAAAAGTTTGAAGACCCAAGAGTTTATAACCTGCTTTTGCAAGCTTATCTAATCCAGATTCTTTTTGACCCATTTCTATCAGATACTCCATCTTTTCTTCAATTTCTAATTTAGATATTTGTTCTTCAATGTTTGCGCATATAACTACAACTTCAGAATTGTCTTTTTTTGCATAATCTAGAATGATTTCAAGATGTGGATTATTTTCAAATCCATCATCATTTACATTTGCTACATACAAAACTGGTTTAGTAGTAAGTAATTGAAAGCTCTTTAGAATTTTTATTTCGCTATCACTAAAATTATGATTTCTGAGATTATTGCCCTCTTCAAGTGTAGGGATTATTTTCTCAAGCAAATTTTTTATTACTAATTCATCTTCTTTTCCTGATTTAGAGTTTTTTATCGCTTTATCATAAAGCTTCTCGAGAGTACTGAGGTCGGACAATATAAGTTCTGTGTTAATGATCTCTATGTCATCAAGTGGAGACACTTTTCCAGATACGTGAACAATATCTTCATTTTCAAATGCTCGAACTAGATGTATGATTGCATCAGTTTCTCGAATATTAGCTAAAAACTGATTACCAAGTCCCTCTCCCTTTGAGGCACCTTCAACTAAACCAGCAATATCAACAAATTCGATAACTGTTGGAATTATTTTTTTTGGATTTACGATATCTGCTAAGTTATTAAGCCTACTGTCAGACAATTGAACAATTCCTACATTTGGCTCGATTGTACAAAATGGATAATTTTCTGATTCTATATCTGCTTGGGTAAGTGCATTAAATAAAGTAGATTTTCCAACATTAGGTAATCCAACAATTCCACACTTAAATCCCATAAATTTTTTCCTCTGAAGGAGAATAATCAACTTTTTTATTTATTTTTTACCATCGAAGCTCCATCCGAGAAATATTTTGATTAAAGTCATATTTAAGGAGTTATATGACGGTAAAAAATAATAAAAGAACTGTTTTTGGATGGGCAATGTATGATTGGGCAAATTCAGCTTATTCAACCACTACAGTTGGTGCTTTAATGCCAGCATATTTTGCTGCAGTAGTTGTGGGAGAAGATGGATGGAATTTCGGTGGTACTAACTATTTAGCAGATGAAATATGGGGTTATGCAACCGGAATTGTAATATTTATATTCTTTTTAATAATGCCTGTATTTGGTGCAATGGCAGATATGTCAGGATCAAAAATGAAGTTTCTTAGAATTTTTGCTTATGGTGGTTCAGTTTTTGCAACAGTAATGTTTTTTCTTACTGCCGGAGATGTTTGGCTAACTCTTTTTCTTTATCTTGGAGCACAATTTGGATTTGTAGGTTCGCTTGTATTTAATGATGGATTGCTTCGTGATATAACAACAGAAGATACGATTGATCAGGTATCTACAAGAGGATATGCACTTGGTTATATTGGCGGTGGGCTTCAATTAATATTTGCTTTTGTGATTGTTTTATTTGGTCCAGATTTATTAGGTATTGATACAGGATTAGCTACAAGAATTGCAATTGCAACAGCAGGAATTTGGTGGGCAGGATTTTCATACTTTAGTTTTTCAAGAATAGAAGTTGATGAATCTCCCAAAGATTTAGAGCCTGGTGTGACTTACTTTAATGCCGGGTGGAACAGTGTCAGAGAAACCTTAAGAAAAGTAAGAAGATTTCCTCAATTGCTTACATTTTTAATTGCTTATATGTTTTATTGGGATGGAGCCCAAACAATAATTAATATGGCAGGTGTATTTAGTGTTTCAGTACTAAAACTTACAACACAGGATGTATTAATAGTGTTTGTAATCGTTCAATTTGTAGCATTTTTAGGAGCAGTAATTGCAGGTAGAGTTTCTAACTCTATAGGTCCAAAAAAGACAGTCTTAGGTTGTATTGTTTTGTTTTTCTTAGCTGGAAATGGTGGAGCTTTCTTACCAGAGGAACAACTTTTACCAGTAATTGGACTGGGCACAATTATAGGATTAGGAATGGGTGGGATTCAAGCATTGAGTAGAAGTATGTATGCAATGATGATTCCAGATAATGCACAGTCAGAATTTATGGGTTTCTTCTCAGTAATCTCAAAATTTGCCGCAATGTGGGGTCCATTGATCTATGCAGCTGTAAGCCAATCTACAGGTTCTGGTAGAAATTCTCTTCAAGTAATTTCATTGGTATTTGTGGTTGGATTTGTACTATTGATGAGAACTGAACCAGAAAAATTAAGAATTACACCTGAGGAATGGGCTGCTAGCTAATCAATTTTGCTAAATTTGAATATAAGCCTGAAACAGTGACTGGACCTATTCCACCAGGATACGGAGCTCTTCCTATTAAATAATTATCTAAATCAGAGGTGTCAATATCTCCATATGATTTACCATCAACGATAGAAATTCCAACATCAATTACATAAGAACCTTCATTAAAATAAGATTTATCAAATATTTTTGATTTTCCAACAGCAGATATAAAAATATCTGCATTGGATATAAATTCTTTGGGATTTGAAGTTTTACTATGAATTACGGATACGTTTCCATTATATTTCTTTGAACTCAGAATTTTTGAAAGAGGAGAGGTTACTAGCCTTGATCGTCCAGCAATAACTATGTTTTTGTCTTCTGTTTCTATTTCATAGTGTGACAGTAACTCAAGAATTGCTAATGATGTGGCAGGAATAATATTTAAATTTTCAGAATAAAGCCTGCCCAAATTAAAAGTAGTAAGGCCATCGACATCTATTTCACTTGGTATTAAATCAATTACTTTTTCAACATTCAAATGTTTTGGTAGTGGAAGCTGTACAATCATTCCTTGAGATGATTCAGAATATTTAGAGATAGTATCTTCTAATTCACTTTCTGATGTACTCTCTTTTAATTTTATCCAATTAAATTCTACTCCTAATTCCTTAGCTTTTTTTTCTTTTACAGATACATAAAGAAGTGATGCAGGATTTTCACCGATAGTAATTGCTGTTAATACTGGAGATTTATCATTTTGTGTTGTGTAATTTTCAAAAATTGTTTTACTTTTAAAGTCAAGGTTTTCAGCAACAGGTTTACCATATAAGATTTGTGACATAAATTAAGTTTAATAAATCACTTGGTTAGTTTATAAATTATTTCGTTAAAATGACATTTGGAGACAAATGTGGAAATTTCAAAATTAAATAACAATATTACGCCTTCTGGAACAATGGCAATATCAAACAAGGCTAGAATTCTAAAGGAACAAGGAAAGCCTGTAATTGGTTTTGGTGCAGGTGAACCTGATTTCCCAACACCTTCACATGTTATAGAGGAAGTAAAAATTGCATCGGAAAATCCAACGTATCATAAGTACACAGCAGTTGGTGGATTACCGATTTTACGAGATGAAATTTCTAGAACAACAAGAGAATACTCAAATTTTGAAGTTAACCCAGATAATGTAGTTGTAACAAATGGAGGAAAACAAGCAATACTTACGACATTTATGTCACTGCTTGATCCTGGTGATGAAGTATTAATACCTTCACCTTATTGGACAACATATCCTGAAGCAGTAAAAATTTCAGGTGGGGAGCCAGTAATTGTTAATACAGATTTTGAAAATGATTTCAAAGTTACAGTTGAACAACTTGAAGAGAAATTTACGGAAAAAACCAAGGTTGTTGTTTGGGTATCTCCATCGAATCCAACCGGGGTAGTCTATTCAAAAGAAGAAGCTGAAGAAATATATAACTGGGCATTTGATAAAAATATATGGATACTTTCGGATGAGCTTTACGAACATCTAGTTTATGAAGGTGTTACTTCGCCCTCTCCAGCAACTATTGATAAAAATCTGGAGAAAACAATTGTAGTTAATGGTGTTGCAAAAGCGTACTCAATGACTGGATGGAGAGTAGGTTGGATAATGGGTAATGATGAAGTCATCGGTCTTTCAAAAAAAATTCAGTCTCATGCTACATCAAACGTTGCAAATATTTCGCAAGTAGCTGCATATTCAGCATTAAATAATGGATTAGGTAGCACAAACGAAATGAAGAAAGCATTTGATAAAAGAAGAAATTATGCACTCAATTTATTTAATACTTTAGAAAATATAAGGGTTCCAAATGCAACAGGAGCTTTTTATGTTTTTCCTGATGTAAGTCATTACACAAATGGTCTTATAGATGGGGTCAGCACATCAATTGAGCTTTGCGATTGGTTATTAGAAAAATTCTACATTGCATTTGTACCTGGTGAGGTATTTGGGAAAGAAGGATTTTTACGTTGTTCTTATGCTCTAAGCGATCAAGATCTAGAGGAAGGCCTCACGAGATTTAAAGACGCTCTAGAATCAATTTAATGAACGAAATAAAGAAAAAAAGTTTATATTCCTGGTTACTTTTTGATTTAGCAAATACAGTTTATGCATTTGTAATTCCTGGTTTATATTTTTCGGTCTGGCTTGTGAGTGAACAAGGTTGGACAGATCAAGCTTTGGGTCTAGCAACTTCAGGAGCGATGGTAATTGTTGCGCTAACGGGTCCCTGGGTAGGAGCAAGAAGTGATGGTGCACAAGGAAAGAAACCATTATTATTTATTACAACTGCAATCTGCATCATAGCGACCTTCCTTCTTGGGACGTTTAATGTCAATATATCTGTTCTATTGTTCATCATTTCATTAATTGGATTTAATCTCGGTTCGGTAGTCTACGATGCTTTACTTGTTTCAGTAAGTAATGAAAGTAACAGAGGAAAGATTTCGGGCATGGGAGTTGCGTTTGGATACATGGGATCACTTATAGGATTTGGTGTTGCATCCGTCCTTCAAGAATTTGGTTATAGTTATGTAGAAATTTTTAGATCCGTGGCTATTCTTTTTTTATTATTTTCAATTCCAGCATTTTTGTTCATAGAAGAGAAAAAATTTAATATTGATAAAGTAAGTGTTAAATTTAGAGAATCTCTTTATATAGTTGTTAAGTCATGGAGACATTCCAGAGAATATAAAGGTCTTACAAGATTTCTTATTGGGAGATTCTTTTATGCAGACGCAATTAATACTTTAATCAGTGGTCTACTCGCTGTATATCTTGTTGAAGAGGCTGGGCTTACCGCTGAAGACAGTCAAAATTTATTAGCCTTAGCAATAATCATCTCGATTATCGGTGGTTATGTTTACGGTAAAGCTGGAGATAAATATGGTCCAAGGAAATGCACTTTATTTAGCTTAGGTTGTTGGATGGTTTCATTAATCATTGCTGTTGTTTCTACAGAGTTTGATATTGACTGGTTAATTTATGTAACTGGAGTTATTGGTGGCTTCAACATTGGTGGAATATTTGCGGTTGACAGAGTGTTCATGACAAGACTTAGTCCAAAAGAACATCTTGGTGAATTTTATGGTTTATATTCTACAGTTGGAAGATTTGCAACAATTGTAGGTCCTATTTTGTGGGGCTTTATTGTTAATACTTTAAATTTAGGACGAAATACTGCCATGTTGTCTCTTGTTGTACTCTTAATGATTTCATTTTTTATAATCAGAGGTGTATCTGATGAAAGCAATTTTGTGAATTAAGTTATTAGAAAAAGAAAAACCTTTTTTTCTTTTTGAATATGTTTAATTCTTCTCGTGTATTTTTTAGTTTTTCTCTTAAAAATTCACTTTCAGCCTCTGCTTTTGCTGCCCTCTCTCTAGCTTCAGCCATTAACTTATCAGCCTCATGTAAATTTCCTAATTGATCTAAAACTTTCTTCCAAGCAGATATTGGAACGAGCATGTTCTCTTCTTCTTGAGTTTCATTTACCTCATCTACATTTTCAGTAATTTCTTCATTTTTTGTTTTCTTTTCGGCTTCTGAATCAGAAACTTGGTTTTTATCATCAGAAGAGAAAAAATTATATTTCTGGGACATTCTTTCTTCGTAACTACTCATTAATTAAAATCATCTTTCATTGTTTCCAAAGTAGGGTTTTTAAACTGAAATCCTTCTTTTAATAATTTTTGCGGAATTGCTCTTATACTATTTAAACCAAGTTGCTCACCTAGTTCCCAACCAACAGCTAATCTCATTATTATTGGAGGTAAAGGAGGAGCAAAGAAAGCCTTGTCCATAATTTTGGCTATGGCTCTTGAAAATTCTTTTTGTTGCAAAGGTTCAGGAGCAGTTACATTAACAGCACCATCGATATTTTCATTTTCTAAACAAAATACGAATGCTTCAGCCATGTCATAAACAGATACCCAAGAAAAATATTGCTTACCATCTCCAATTGGACCGGACAAATTTAATTTTGATATAAGTGTAAATATTTGTGTTGCGATATTTCCCTTCCCTAGAACAATTCCAGCTCTACACTTCATTACTCTTACACCCATCTTTTCAATTTCATATAATGGTTCTTCCCAGCATTCTTCTGCTACCATTTGTAAAAATTGACCACGATTAAAGGTGGTTTCTTCAGTAACTATTTCATCTCCGTGATCTCCATAAATATCATTTCCAGATGCAGTGATAAATATTTTTGGATATTTTTCACAAGATTTGTATGTATCCACAAAAAGATCAGATGCCCACTTCCTAGACCAATAAATTCTTGATTTTCGTTCTTTAGACCAACGACCACCTGCAAATGGGAGGAAGCCTAATATATCTTGGGGAGCTATACTTTCTCCAGCTAAATGGATAATTGCATCAAGTTCTTGAAATTTGTCTTTATCTATTTCCTTCTTTGCTGGGCTCCAATAAATTTCATCATCATTCTTCACTTCTCTTCTTACAAATCTTTTAACTTCATGGCCAGAATTCTTTAAAATTTTTATTGTTTTTTTACCAATAAAACCAGAGGCGCCTGTGACCCCAACTATCATTCTTCCTCATCTCCATAAAAAAGAAAGAAATCTTCGATTAGCTTTTCAAAGTCTGTAACTGCAGTACCCATGTTTTTTGTAAAATTGACAGTAACAACATTCGATTGAATAAAAATGTTTTCAATATCATTTGAGAATTGAAATAGTTTCATTGCAAGTTGCGCACTAATTTCATTTGTTAATGAAGCATGGGCTATATTGTGATAAGTTTCACCGTCTTGTCCTGATAATGATCTGTTCAAGTCGAATATGACGTTTTTTCCAAATTGAGTTGTTTTTAATTCAATTTTTTGACCCATTAAAATTCACCAATCTTCATTACTCTAATAAGGTTAGTTGCTGCCTCTTTATTTGGAGGTGTACCAGCGACAATAACTACTTTATCATTTTTTATAAAATTCATCTCTTGAGTTAACCATTGATTTGCAATCCCAAACATCTCATCAGTAGTTTCCAATCTCTCTATCTTTATCTGTTCTACTCCCCATATCAAATTAAGTTGATTAAAAGTCTTTTCAACAGTTGTAAATGTAAAAATTGGAGCGTCTGGTCGATGATTTGAAATCAATAATGCTGTTTTACCAGTTTCAGTGAAAGCTACGATTGCCTTTGCATTAGAATCATTTGCTACTTGTACTGCAGCTTTTGAAAGAGAATTTGTTAGTTCATCAGAAGTCAATACATCTTTAGATGAAGTTATTTTTGTACCAGAAACACTATCTACCTCACTACAAATCTTTGCCATGGCACTGACAACTTCAATTGGGTTTTCACCGATTGAGGTTTCCGCTGACAACATTACAGCATCAGTTCCATCGAGTATTGCGTTTGTAATATCCGAAACCTCTGCTCTTGTAGGCCGATGAGAAGAAATCATGGAAGTTAACATTTCAGTAGCTGTAATTGTAATTTTTCCCTGTAAATTTGTTTCATTTAATATCTCTTTTTGAACGAGAGGAATTCTCTCAAGAGGAAGTTGTACACCTAGATCGCCCCTTGCTACCATTACTCCATCTGACTCTTGAATAATTGATTTTAGATTTTTTACTGCAGACTTAAGTTCAATTTTTGCTATAACTTTTGTATCATCATCTATGTATTTCTTGACATTTACAATATCTTCTGCGTTTCGAACAAAAGAAACAGCAACAAAATCAACCCCAAGTTGATTGCCAAACTCTAAATCTTTAATATCTTTTTTTGTTAAAGTTGAAACTGATAAATTAGAATCTGGGAAAGCGACCCCTTGATTTGACCTTAATTCTCCACCAATCTCTACATCAGCAAGAACTTTATTTTTTTCTTTTTTAGTAACTCTTAAGGACAATTTTCCATCATCAATTAATATTCGCTCACCTTCACTCACATCTTTAAATAACTGCTCATAATTTATAACGATATTTTCATTATTTTTCTTGGAATCTTCATTGGATATTTCAATTTCAGTTCCTTGAGATAAATCAAATGATTGTTCCAAATAGCCTGTTCTTATTTTTGGACCTTGAATATCTTGCATTATTGCAATCTTTTTATTTGATGATCTAGCCCAATCTACTATTTGTTTATATTCGTCATCAGATCCATGTGAAAAATTTAACCTTAAAACATTAGCTCCTGCATCAATAATTTCACTGATGGCCTCTTTTGAATGAATACTTGGACCTACAGTTGCGATTATTTTAGTTTTTCTTGTCATTTCAATATATAACTTAATAGCATGGAATATGTAAAGTGTTGTAATGTTAAAAAATTTTTTGATAGGTATCCCCGTAAGAAATTTTAAAAATCCTATGTCTAGACTTGAAAATATTCTGAGTGTCGAAAAAAGAATAGAACTTTCAAAAGGAATGTTTAAAAATATAGTGAAATCATTTGAAAATGAATACACAAAAATTGTTTGTATCACAAATGATGAGCTTGTTATTGATTACTGTAAGAACAATAATATTGAGACATTCTCAACCAGAAAAAAGGGTTTAAATTTTGAGCTCGAAGAGTTTCTTCATTCTTATGAATATGAATATTGGACTATCTGCCATGCTGACCTGCCATACCTAAACAATTTTTATGCACAAGAATGGATAAAAGAATGCAAGTCATCCCAGATTGTAATTTGTTCAAGTAAAGATAGCGGAACTCCTCTACTTGGGGGAAACATTAAAATTAAAAAATTAATGTATGGTAAAAATAGTTTTGATAATCACATGAATATTTTTCTTCAAGAAAATTTAGATATCAAAAAATCATTTAATAAAGAATTTAGTTTTGAGATAGATGATGAAGAAGATTTCAATAGTTTTCTTCAGCATAGACCAAGATGGTCTAAAAATTTAGAGTTTTAGCAGCCCCGACCGGATTTGAACCGGCGTTTCCGCCTTGAGAGGGCGGCGTCCTAGGCCTCTAGACGACGGGGCCTCTGCTCGGGGAGAAGGACTTGAACCCTCAACGATGGGACCAGAACCCATTGTGTTGCCAATTACACCATCCCCGAAAGGTAGCAGCCCCGACCGGATTCGAACCGGCGTTTCTGGGTTGAAAACCCAGCGTCCTAGGCCTCTGGACGACGGGGCCGTATTTGTATAAGAATATAGTAACTTATATATTATTTGTTACAAATTATCAATCTTTTCGGCAATTCTTGCAATTGTAGAAGATTGACCTAGTGCATAAATGGATTCAAATAACGGTGGACTTATTTTTGTACCAGTTATTGCAACTCTTGCAGCCTGGAATCCTTCTTTAGGTTTTAAATCAAGTTTCTTTAATTGTTCACGCATCATTGCTTCAATTTTGTCTAGTTCGAAATCTTTCATCGTTTTAAATTGTTCTCGAATGTTCGTAAGGTAATCCTGTGCAGATTTTGAATTAACTTCGTCCCATTCGTCCTTGTCAACATTAAAAGGTTCATCGAGTAGAAATTTTACTTGTCCTGTTAGGTCATTTAATGTTTCAAGACGCTCTTGGACAACAGAAAGAATTAAATTCATCCTTTCAATTTCCTCGTTAAATAGCTCCCTTGATAATGAAGTTTCAATTGTCTCAAGAGCAATCTTATTAAATGTTTTTTCATCAAACTCTCTTATATATTGACCATTCATCCAAAGAAGCTTTTGTGTATCAAAAATTGCTGGGTTAGCTAAAACATTTTTTAAATCAAAATTATTAATTGCAAATTCTTTATCAAATATTTCTAAATCATTTCCTGGGGACCAACCAAGAATCGACATATAATTAAACATTGTTTCAGATAAAACTCCACGTTCTCTAAAAGACGAGACTGAAGTGTCGCCATGTCTTTTACTTAATTTTTTTCCGTCTGGACCAAACAACAAAGGAAGATGGCAAAAATCAGGAACTTTTGCATTTAATGCATTCATTATCATTATATGTTTTGGAGTGGAAGAAAGGATGTCCTCTCCTCTAGCAATTATTGTTATTTCATAGTCAATATCATCTACAGTCGAAGCTAAGTG
>JAOOBM010000004.1:0-139070 GCA_028404505.1 Acidimicrobiaceae bacterium | reverse complement strand
TCACCACCAGCAGGAGGAGCGTATTCCTCACCATCTGTAGGTGGCGGTGTTGGCTCATATCCCGGAGGAGTTTCACCACCAGCAGGAGGAGCGTATTCCTCACCATCTGTAGGTGGCGGTGTTGGCTCATATCCCGGAGGAGTTTCACCACCAGCAGGAGGAGCGTATTCCTCACCATCTGTAGGTGGTTGACATCCTGGTGCATAAGGGTTGTCAGCACAATCTTCTTGATTTTGATCCCCATCAGCAGGAGGAACGTATTCCTCACTAGAGTCATATAATTCTGGATTTGTACATTGAGGTAAAACTGAATTAGATGGATCTCCACAATCTATACCTTCACCTTCAGGGGGTGGACCTTGTCCTTCTTGACCTCCACTTTGAGGACATCCTGGGGCATAAGGATTATCATCACACTCTTGGTTTTGAATTATTCCACCTTGTGGTTGCGGAAGAGCAACTTGTGAGCAAGTTGGGTCCTCTGGATTCTCCTCGCAATAATTTCCTGCAAAATCTGTATACGTTTCTGATTGTGTTTGAAACTCTTTAGCCTTTTCTTCGTTACCCCAAAATCCGACGTTAGCTGGAGAAGTACCAGGTGGTAAGGCACCATCTTCGGGCGGACCAAAAATATTACCAGGAACGGTACCATTCTCTGCTGGCTGTGTATAACAAAGAGGATCTTGAGGATTTTCTTCGCAAAGATCACCAAGGTCTTCAGGACTAAATGCTTGGAATTCCTGTAGCCCTTCTTCTCCACCGGCAAAAAGACTAGGTGTTGGATTTTCATATAGTTCAGGATTTGAACATTGAGGTAAGATTAAATTTGAAGGATCCGTACAATCAATTCCTTCAGAAATTCGATAATCATCATGATTACCGTACCTTTGTGAAGCTAAATCATCAGCTCCATCAATAGCACTATAGAATACGCCTTGTTTAGATAAATCTACATATGATTCATCACTAAACATATTTCCAAGAAACTCACCTGTGTCCAAAGATGCTTCCCCATAATAGTCTCTAAAACATTCAGGGTGATTAGGGTCTTCGGTACAAAAACTAGGTTTTTCCCCTGCAAAAGCATCTGGATTAGGCGCAGCGTATTGTGCAAGCATGCCAGCTGTCAATAATCCAGAAAATCCTACATTGTTTCCAAATTCATCTGTACATTCTGGTGCCTCGGGTGCTTGTTCACAGTAATCGGGGGCAACATAAACACCATCAGAATAGACATCAGCGGCTTTATAATCTTCAGAACATTCGTAAGATTCGGGATTTTCATTACAATATTCAACTGGAGGTCCTGAAACAACAACTGGACCACCATATATATCAAACATATCATCTCTGTCTAACGCAATAGCTGTAGCCTGCCCAACATGCTCATGAAAAAAGTCACCTTCACCTGTACACATCGGATCATCTGGGTATGATGTACAGTCAACCGGTTTCCATTCGTCTCCAAGTACTTCATCATCATAAACATGGAAAAAGGTGTATACAGCTACAGAGTTTCCTCCAGTACACATTGGGTCATCTGTATTCTCTTCGCAAAAAGTTGAATTATCATCATTGTTGAAAAATACATTGCCAATATTTTCATTATCTCCACATGATTCTGGATTAGCCTCGCAAAAAGATCCACCCTCTTTAAATTCATCTCCAACATACCCAGGGCCGCTTGCACATTCAGGTAGCCATGGAGACTCTTCACAATAATTTGGTTTTAGGTTATTTTCTGTGAATGTATAGGCAAACCCCATGTCATTTACCATATCTTCAACAAAGTGGTTTCCTGCAAATGCCTGGGCAAGAAAATCTGGCTCAGGACCACCACCTAAACAATCTTCATCTTCAGGATTGTCGAAACAATAAGTTCCTTCGGCAAAACCTTCGGTTTCTGCATTAACAAACATGTTTGCAGCTGCAAGTGCCATTGCTGAGGCAACATCCCCTGTTTCTGCAAGCTCATTCACAGCATTTGTATCAGCGGATATAAACTGCATCATTCCGTGTTGAGCTCTAAACCCACCATGTTCATCATGATTAAACCCAAGGTCTTTTAATTCCTCATTCTCATGTACTTTTGCAGCATCTCCAAAATTATCTGCAAGCGTGAGAGGTGGAAGCTCTTGCCATTGACCATCATCTCCTGGGGCGGTATTCCAAGCCTCATCTATAAACTCTTTTACTTCTGCTTCTGGAACAGCAACCTCAGCAACAACCTGGGCTAAATTTTCAACAGACTGAGTTATTTCTTCTGGAGCACCAGCAGCTGTAAGAAGGGTTGATGTAAGATCTAATCTTTCAGTATCATTCTCAGTAAAAACAGCATTTGGAGCAGTGTTAGGAGTTAGAGTTTCAGACCCATCAGCTAATCCTTCTTGAGTTTCTGCTTTACAAGTGTAACTACAATCACCCTCCATGTTTGATACAAAATCATCAACAATAAGAGCTATTGTTCCTGGTTCTTCCTCTGTCCAACCAGAACCTCCAGTTGTTGCACTACCAAGTTCTGTCCCAGCAGTTTGTGAAATTGCTACAAGTACGGGTTGACCATTCTCATCTGGAAGGAGTTCGCTGAAAACAGCATCATCAGTTTCTTCACCACCTTCTAGGACGGTACTCTTTGCTGATAATGTTGTAACGTCATATTCAAAAACACCTTCCGTTCCATGCACCGAAAGCTCTGCAGTAGGGGTGACAATTTTAGCTAGAGAAGCCTGGAGACCTTCACTTTTTATATCATATGCAATACTTCCTGAGATTACATCAACTGTTAAAACTCTTGCTTTTGCTTCCTCATCATAATCAAAACTTCTTATGTTAATAACGGAGTTACCTCCCATTAAAAGTGACGAACCATCTTCAAAGGTCATTTGAGCAGTACCATTGTCAGCTGTTCTAATCTTCACACCCATATCTAGTGGAACAATCTCACTAATCACTTCCCAGTCACTTGAAGCATCTGTGAGAATACCTGTTGCTCCAATAAGAGGTTTTAAGAGAATGGGAGGAACAACCAAATCTCCTTCGTTATAGACTTCTCCAGAAGATGTTTCTACATCCGCAACTGTAGTTGTTGTAGTTTCTTCGGTAGCATCAGTAGTTTCATTTGATGTATCATCTGAACCACCACAGGCAGAAAGAATTAGAAAAAGAATAGTTAAAATAACAAAACTTTTTTTATGTTTCATGTCTACATTCATAATCCTAGACAAAATTTTTTTTACGATCTATTTTGATTAATTTAATCTTTACCACTCTTTTTAGTAAAAAAATAGATATCTTTTACAATAAACACATATGAAAAACGCTGATATTACTGATTTATTGTCAAAATTAGTGGAAATTCCATCTATAAGCTCACTTGATGAAAACCAGAAAGATGTATTAGATTCAGCAAATTATATTGCTGAATTATTCAATGAGATTGGTTTAAAATCCAAGGTCACTTCAAGTAAAAATAGTAAACCAGCTGTACTTGCTCAGACTGAAATAGACCCATCTAAAAAAACCGTTCTTCTATATGCACATCATGATGTTCAACCAGTTGGCGATATAAATAAATGGGATACAGATCCCTTTAAACCAGAGATTATTGATGGAAGACTTTTTGCAAGAGGGTCAGGAGATAATAAAGCAGGAGTTGTAACTCATTATGAAGTTGTTAAACAATTGATAGATGACCTACCTGTAAATATAAAAATCTTCATCGAAGGTGAAGAAGAAATAGGCTCTCCTTTCATGGCAGAGTTTATAGAGGAAAATAAAAAAGACTTAGAAGCAGATGTCATTGTTATTGCTGATTCTGGAAACATTAAGTCAGGTGTCCCAACTATTACAACTTCCTTAAGAGGATTGGTGGATGGAATTATTGTTGTTGATCAGCAAATGAATCCTGTTCACTCAGGTCTTGGCGGTGGTGTTGTGCCTGATGCATTTATGGTATTAAGTAAAATTATTTCATCATTTCACAATGAAAAAGGAGAATTATTAATTGAAGGATTAACTCCAACTGACCAAGATGTGTATGAATTATCTGAAGAGTTTGTTCAAAACTCCCTTTCTTCGAACGGCGTAAATTTATTTGAAATGGATAGCTATTCAAAACGGTTGTGGCTGGAACCGGCACTAAGCATTTTAGCTATCGATGCCCCACCTGTTGAAGAATCAGTTAATCTACTTATTCCAAAAGCTAGAGCAAAAGTAAGTTTGAGATTACCTCCAACAGAAGATCCAGATCATGCAATGGAAATGCTTCATAAACATATAAAAGAGAACACACCTTGGAATGCAAATGTTGAATTTATCCCTGAAGCAAAAGGAAAAGGTGTACTTGTAGATCCTCAAAAAGAGTTCTCAACACAATTAATTAAATCTTTCGATAAATTTTGGGATAATGAAGTTGCATTTATGGGCGTCGGAGGTTCTATACCTTTCGCAAATATATTCACAGAACAATTTCCAAACGCAGAGATTGTTTTGGTTGGGGCAGGAGATGAAGAGGGCAATGCTCATGCACCAAATGAAAGTGTAAACATTGACGATATCCAAAGGCTTATTGATAGTCTTGCTGACGCACTTTCAAATTATTAACAGAATGTTAATTTAAGGTAAATTCTTTAAATTTAACGACAAGCTCACAAATATCTTTATATAATCAGCTTGAGTATGGGGGAAGCTCATATTTATTTACAACTTAGAGGGAACTTAAGGAAGGAAGTTTTATGAAAACATTTTTTACCCAGCCAATCGGCCAACTTGCAAGACAAAACTCACTAATGTTTATTGTTTTAAGTGTGGCTTTTTTAGTTATTGGCCTTGGTGAGATAGATATTCCAGCTGGATTAGGAAATCTTTTAAATTTTCTTTGGGGATTTTCACTACTTTCAATAATCCTTGCAGGATATTACTTAGCTAAAGATCAGGTACCAGAATATTGGAGAGAAGCAACAGCAATTTTAGGAGGTGTAATAATTGTAGGGACACTTATTGAAATATCCTCACCAGATTATACATTGGATAATGGTGGATTTATCCCGATGTACTTCTTATGGGCCTTTAACTCACTGATTTACAATTTAACATTGAGAGGTACAGGTTTATTTAGACCAGTTTATGAATATTTAAGTATTTTTGGTTTTATCACAATAATTATTTTCACCGGTTCAAACTTATTTTTTGGTTATGAGCTATCAGAATCTCTTCAACCAGTTTTTGGGATAGGGTGGATTTCAATGATTATTGGATTAGGTTATGGAGGTTATGTTGCTTGGGGTGACAAAATGTCATCGAGAACAGAATAAAAGATAGGATATAAAATGACTCAACAAGAAAAGACTTTTGCAGTTCAGGTACCAAGAATTGCAGTAGCAGTATTTTTAGTAGGTTTTTTGAGTTTTTCTGGAGTTATTCCTGAAAGCGAGCTACTAAACACTATTGTTTGGAGGTTTATTTCAATTGGTATATTAACGGGTATATATTTTACGAAAAGATTATATGACCGAACTGATGGATCCAAAGTGTTTAATCTTATTTACTTGATTTGTATGTTTGATATTTTATTTCAAGTTGTAGTAGGTTCAACTATGGATATGGAGCTGAATTATACTTCAGGTATTTGGCAAGCAATACTTGTTTATATGCTTTTAACTAATGTTGGAGATCTTTTTCCAATATGGGGAAAGGCTGCATTTATTGTCATGGTAGTTAACTTCTTACTTGAAGAAGCATCTATTACGTTTGGCGTCGTCCTTCCTGAAGCTACACAATTTGGTTGGATCATTGGTTTACCGTTAACACTTTTAGCGTTTTCATATGTATACAGCAAAGAAGAAGTTTTAAGTTAAAAAATGAAAGATAGGAGATAGAATGAAAAAATTCTTTATACAGGACGTTAAAGAAGGATCACAACAATCAGCTTATATGTTTATAGCTGTAAACATTGTTTGGTTTGTTGGAGGAGTTGCTGAAATTGACTATGGCAATTTTGATAATGTTCTTCAAATATTCTGGACCTTCTCGCTTGTGGGAATACTCTTGGGATTGAAAGACCTGCAAGGAGATACGGTTCCAGAAGATTGGAGACAAGGATACACAATGATAGCCGCAGCAGTTGCTGTTGCATCTCTTTTAGGTATTAATGAAGATATAAATACCTCAGGAATCTTTACATTTTTTGCATTTGTAATTTTGGGTCTGGGTGTAACCTCAGAAGGCGTGATTGACAATGTTTGGAGATATGCGGCAATTATTGCTGGATTGTTTGGAATTGTTGGAGCAGGAAGTGAATTTATTACTGGAACTAGTATTATTCCAGACGACTCACCATTGCAGTTTGTTGCTTTCTTAACTTTTATTGCTGGTGTTGGAGTAGGTCCACTACTTGCTTGGAACAAAAGATAGGGCTTTGTAAACATACTTAACTGACGATAAAAATTACGTTAGGAGAACAATGTATGTAAGACTTGGGTTAGCAAACCCAAAAGAAGGCATGACACAAGATGCCCTGAACTATTTTAGAGATGTCGCAATTCCAGTTTATGATCAAGTAAGTGGACTACTTTCTGCTGCAGCCTGCATAAACAATGAAGGACAACTTATGGCTTGGACTATGTGGGCTAATAATGAGGCTAAAGAAGCAGCAATGGCTGAATTTCAAGAAAACTTATCTGGTTTAGCAGATTTTATAACAGAACCACCAACAATTCTTGAAGGACCAATGGTTGCTGGACAACAATATATTATGGTTCCAAAAGAAGGGGGAGATTCCTTCTTTGCTAGATTTGTGATGGGAGGTGGTATGCAAGATGGTAAAACATACGATGATGCTGCAAATTTTATGAAAAGCACCGTCTACCCAGCATATGAAAATGTTGAAGGAATCTATGCTTCTGCTGCTTGCAAAGTAGACGATGATACAGGTTTTAGTTTCAACTTTTGGACTAGTCATGATGCTGCACATGCTGCATCTGATGTAATTGCAGATGTTGTAAAAGATGCAGTTACGAGTCTAATTAAAGAAGCGCCTCAAGAGCTAACTGGGGAATGTAACGTATGGAAGAATTATGTTGACTTTCCAGTAGGAAAATTATAAAAAATAGAAAGGAGTTAATATGTTGTTTTTTAGATTGACACTTGTCCCAATACAAGAAGGCAAAATGGGAGATGCAATATCCTATGCAGAAGAAAAAGTGGATGAATTTATGGAGGTACCTGGATTATTACAAGTTGCATTATGTGAAAATAGTGATGGTCAGCTTATGTCCTGGTCAACTTGGTTAACTGAAGAGGCAATGAATGCTTCAAGCGAGCGATTGTCTGAGGCTTTAGGAGGCTTAAAAGATCTTGCCGCAGGACCACCAGAAATTTCTTTTGGAAAAATGACTGCGGGTCAACAATATGTAAACATCATGAAAGGTGACAGAGAAGGACAATCTTTTGTTGTTCGAATTGGTTATGGTGCTGAGTATATTGAAGAAAAATATGACGAAGGAATGGATTGGTTGCAAAATACTGTTTATGCAGGATATGAGGGTACTGAAGGATTACTGGGTGCCTTCGCTATAGATATTGGTGGTAAATCAATTACTGTTAGTAATTGGGATAGCCAAGAAGCCTTAGATGCATCAGCAGAATCATTTCAAAAAATTATGGCTGATGCACAAAACTATATTAAAAGCCCTCCAACAATTGTTACCGGAGAATGTAGCATCTGGAGAAACATGGCTAGCTTTCCAGCTGGTAAATTATCAGAATGGAGTAAATAATTATGTTTAAGTTAACACGAGAAGATCTAAGAATTGCAAAACCTTTAGCAAATATATTTATAGCAAGCTTTATAGCTGTAGGAGTTGCTTTTGGTACGCAAAATCTTGAGTTGTTGGGACTACTCCAAGGATTTTTCCCAATTCTTGCAATTATATTTTTGTATTACTCCCTTAAGCTTTTAACAGAGCAAGAAAGGTCACTGATGTTCCCTTTTTTGTTAATAGGGGCAGTACAAAGTATTACAGATTCTTATACTGCATTCGAGTCAACTAGGCAAGGTCTAGAATTAGACATTTATATTGTTGGAACACATTTCTTTATAGGGCTATATCACTTTGTTGCATTCTGGGGATATAAATCAGTACTGCCAAAATGGGGCCTTTATGCAACTTTACTAGGAGGTGCGTCTCAAATTATAGCTGCCGTATTCACTCTTATTGATAGAAATGATCTACATGACCTTGCAGACACAGCTTTTCCATTAATAATTGTTTTCTGGATAGCATTGAGAAATGCAATGGTAAGTGCCGAACCAAACGCTTAAGCATGTACGCTGTTGCGGTAACAATACTGTTTAAAGAAGGAAAGCTAGGAGAACTTAAAGATTTTTTTGAAAACACAGGTTTTCCAGCTTTAGAAGTTCTTAAAGGAGACATGTATTCTATTGCCTTCTTCAATCCAAAAGATAATGTAAACCTTGGTATTGCATTTATGAAGGATAAGGAGACTGCCGATAAATTTGCAGAAATTAGAAATGAGAACTTGATGCAAATTCAAGACCTTCTCGCCAGTTTTCCAAGAGTTTATGAAGGTGAATTATTTACTGGTAAGACTTTAAAGGATTCATTAGTTGATGATCCAAAAGATACTATGTTTTTGGCATTTGCAAAATTAGATGTAAAAAATGCTGATGAATATATGAATCTTCAAAAAGAAATTTATTTACCAAAACTCGAAGAGGATAAGGGAATTATTTCTTATGGATCTATTAAAATTGATGAAAAATCACTCGTTTTGTTTGAATTTTGGACTTCCCATGATGCAAAGCATAGTTTTGATCAAAAACTTAATGCTGATGAAAATATTTATGAAAAGTTTATGCCATTGATGGATGGATTTACTGATTATTATGGTGAACCGTATGCCATTAGACAGTTTGTTGACTTTAAAGCTGGCGAATCAATAAATTAAAGAGTCCTTTAAAATTTAATATATGCTGGATGAAAGAAGATATGACATTGATGCATTAAGGTCTATAGCTCTTTTTCTTTTAATAATTTATCATCTTGGTCAATCATTCACCTCGTTGGCACCGTATATTCTTTTTGTTCAGAATAAAAAAGTGACTGACGGAATATGGCCATTGTTAAATGTAATGAATACTTGGAGAATACCCTTAGTTTTTCTTATTGCAGGAATTGCTCTAAGACTTTCATTTCAAAACAGAACAAAATTAGAAATTCTCAAGGAAAGGGGAAAAACTATTGCTTTACCTTGGATATTTGGAACTCTTGTATTTTCAACTTCCTCAGCTTTTATTGCTGACAAATATTACGACTACCAGTTCTTAGATGGAGTAAATGAAGTAATTCTTTTAGCATTTGAGTACAACGGTCTTCATCTATGGTTTTTAATTAATCTTATAATTTATTGTTTATTGATTGTTCCAGTTTTAAATTTTTTTTCGAAAAAAAATTTCTTCTCGACAATATTGAATAAACCTGGTGGAATATTTTTATTTGCGATACCTATCGTTGCTGAAGGCAATTTCTTAAATTCACAAAGGTTTTATACAGAAACATACGGTGATTATTACATTGAATATGCAAACACTGATCATGGATTATTGTTAGGTTTTTTATGGTTTACGATTGGAATAATTTTAACTTCTCAGGAAGAATCATTCTGGGAATCAAATAAAAGAAATTGGCGTATACATTTAATTTTTGCAACAGGGTCTTATCTTTACAGATTATTTAATAACTTTGAAACAGGTTACGCAATAGATAATCGACTTGTAGCATTTGAATCATTTAACTTTATATTTCTATTCTTAGGTCTCGCAGCTGTTTATCTAAATAAGGATTCGCCCCAACTAACTTATTATAAAACAGCGGCTTATCCTGTATATATTGTTCACTTACCTGTACAAATGTTAGTAATGTATTTCTTTTCTGGAATAAACATTCATCCAATAATTAAGTTTCCTATTGTTTTATTTTTGATATGTTTTTTAAGCTTAACAATTTATCATTCAATAAAAAATATCAAGGTTCTAAGGCCATTGTTTGGTTTAAGAAATAAATAATTGAGATGCACCAGAAAAGATTATTACTTAGATTCGTAATTTTGTCATTGTTTATACTCTTTTTAGTATTTTCTGATTCTTATATTGCGCGAAGATTAATCCAATTACCATCACTATTACTAAATTATTTTTAAACATGGACTTTTTAGATTTTGCAGATCAAGAATATATAAATTTAATCACATATAAAAAAGATGATACCTCCGTGAAAACTCCAGTATGGGTTGCAGAATACGAAAATTATTTAGTTATTACCTCAAGCAAATCAGCAGGAAAAGTAAAAAGAATTAATAATAATGGTAGAGCAACAATATATGTTACAGATCAAATCGGTAGTAGTGTGCTTTCTGAACCGCTTGAGGTAAGAGCATCAATCATTAATGATGAAGACAAGAAACAGGCAGCTTTAGATAAAATCATAAAAAAGTATGGATCAATGTCTAAAATGTTTATACGAGGTTCTAACGAAAATCGTGCAATAATCAAAATTCAAGAAAAGGAGTAAAAGTGTTTTGCCCAGAGTGTGGATGCGAAGACGAAAACTAATCTAAGAAAACCATTTATGTGTTCCAAAATGATTTCTTGGAACCGGATTTCTATTCTTCAAAAAATATTCAATACCTCCTAAAACTGAATCTAAATAACGACTTAGTTGAGGATTAATTTGAAAAATAAAGGGAACAATATACAAGGGACCTGGAAATTTTTTAAGAGGATAGGTATTTACTTGAATCGATAGTTCAGATGATTCCTCATTACCTGATATCCTCCATTTTACTTTTGACTTTTTTCCGTTCTTGGTTCCAATTATTAAGTCATAACCATTTTCATCCCATTGCGTAAACTCTCTTTCAAAAGTAAGTCCACTTAGATACTCTAAAATATCTTTTGAACCGACACCTGGCCAGGTGACAACAGTATTGTTTTTACAAAATGGATGAGTCTCATTTAAATAATTTGGCGTTGTTATTACATTCCATACTTCATCTTTAGAAAAATTAAGCTTCTTTGTCCTCTTAATAGATAGAATATTGTTCATAAGATTATTTTAGGGCATAGGCCAACTACATTTGGAAGAGTGTTTGAGTGACTCAATAACGCATACAAGCAGTCGGCCTATGTAATAATTATAGATATTAAATCACAAACGTGCAAGATTGTGCATTAATTTTCACATAACGAATATATTTGTGAAATTAAAGCATTAAATATAGAAAACCCACAAACATAGGGATTAGAAGAATAAAAGCAAGAGCAACAATTCTTTTAACATCCATACTTATAAGATTAACTCTGATCAGATTTAAAAATAAATTACAAGAAAGATTCCAAGAATAATACATAGGAGTAGTCCATATATAGATATATAGATAGAAAATATTCTTTTAGATTTTTCAAGTCTAATTACACAGATATTTGTAATTGAGTAATAAATTAATATGAATATTGCACTTAATTTTACAGCTGACAATACATTAAAAATTAAAATACCAGCCACAACAATAAAACCAACAAATATATCTGCCACATAGGCAGAATTTTCTTTTGGATGGATGGTCATAAACAAGCTTGGAATTTTTTTATCTCTTGCCATTGCCACTAATACCCTACTTATCCCAGGCAAAAGAGCGAGTAAAACAGATCCTGTAGCAACAGTCGATGCAATAATAATTAGATATGAAAACTCAGAAAATCGACTCAAGTCAAAAGCCACTTTTAATGGAGTCAACGAATTCTCAATGATACTTGGATTTACAATTCCAAGTGTAACAAATGATGTAGAGACATATAAAACTAAGGTAATTCCTAAACCAACAAGTATTGCCTTAGGTATAATTTTTTCCGGGTTATCAACCTCTTCACCGAATGTTGCAAGTCTTGAGTACCCTGTAAATGCAAAGAACCAGATACTTGCACTTAGAATAAGATTTTTAAATGAAAAACCTGTACCAATAGGTATGTCAGATGAAAAATTACTGGAGCTTGTAACAGATATAATATAAAAAATAAGTATTAGAACTATTGTGTATACAAACCATCTGGCAATATTTACAGTCTTTGAGATTCCAAAATAATTTATTATTGTGACAACAATAATAAATATTATTGATACAACTTTTGGATTTTCTGGATAAAGATAATTTCCAAGTGTTAAAGCTACCGCAGTACAACTAATTAACTTACCAATAGTAAATGAATATCCAGCAATTAAAGATGGATACTTCCCAAGAATATTTTTTGCATAAAGGTAAGTCCCTCCTGTTTCAGGGAAAAGTCTTGCAAGTTGGGCAGATGAACTAGCATTTGCGAACGCAACAGTTCCTGCGAGCAACAACCCCAATATTGAGGAATAAGATGCAATTTTTGAAGTGGGTGAAATGTTATAAAACAAACCAGCACCAATCATGGAACTAAGGCCCAATAAGACTGATTTATTTAGTGTTAAAGTCCTCTGAAATTTGTCCATACAGTTATTTTATTTTGTAAAAGAGATGTAAACAAATATGAGTAATGTTTCATGATAAGATATTCCTATGTTCAATAAGCTATCACCAGTTCCAATTACCGAGCCAAAATATAGAAATTTAATGATTTTTGCAATGCTTTGGATGTTTATTGGTGCTTGGGTCGATGCTAGTGCACATAGGTATGTAATAGGTGAGCTTGAATCTTTTTTTACTCCATGGCATGGTATTTTATATTCAGGCTTTGGCTTTGTTGTTTTGTCTGCTGTATACGTTAAAAATAAAATGAAGGATTACAAATTTGATGTAGGGATATTAGGAGCTTCTATATTTGCAATTGGTGGAGGTTCGGATGCTATCTGGCATACCCTACTTGGCATTGAAGTTGGCATAGAACCATTAATTACACCTTCTCACCTTATGCTATTCTTAGGATCATTTTTAATGTTAGATCATATTTTTGCATCTAGACCAGATAGAGAATATTTAGATACAGCTTCGATATTTGCTCTAGCCTCAAGTTATGCCTTAGTAGTTTATATTACGCAATTTGTAAATCCATTTTTTGAGCCGTATATGTTTTTTCAAAATAATGAATTCATCTATCAAGCATTTTCTGCAGCGTCAGTATTTTTTCAAGCCATGCTTGGTTCGATTGTTTTTGTTTATGCAATTAGATTTAATGTTTCTCCAAGGAACATGGCATTAATATTCTTAATTTCATTTATGTATCAAGCTTTAATTTTTTTACTTGGAGACATTCAATTGTTAATTGGAACATTTGTATCGGGTATATTTATAGCTTTCTTTATCAATCAAATAGCTTCTTGGTATTACAAAACTAATCATGATAGAAAAATTCAAATATCTACAGCTCTCGTAGGTTCACTTTATGGTTTAACTGTTGTTTTATATATATTATTAATTGAAATAACAGGTGGTTATGAGCTTCCATGGAGATTTTATGGACTTGGAGGTTTAGTAACAACACCGTTACTATTTGGATACATGGTTGGAAATCTTGGCGTTAGTCCTTCTACCGGAGAGACTGTTTCCTAAAAAGTAATTATTTTAAAGAATCAGATAATTTCTTTAATTCTTTGATTGCATCCCCGTCATCCTCAGGTAATTGATTTCTAGAAACTGGTTTCCCAATAATTATTCTTATTTTTTTATTTTTCTTGTTTAGAAGTTCATTTAATTGGGATATATCTCTTAACTGCTTATTTATCATTGAAGCGAAATAAAAAAACCATGAATTTCGTCCTTGTATATATGCCGGGATTAGTAAGCAATCATTTCTCTCGGCAATGTTTACAGGAGTTTTTTGCCAAGGCCTTTCCTCCAAACCAAAGATAGTAAATTTCGATAATCTTCCAGATGGAAACAATATTCCAATTCTTTCCTCAGAAAAAAATGTTCTCATTCTTTCAATGGTTTTTTTTGTTGCTGTATGTATTTGTTTTTCTTTATCCCAAATAACAGGAGCCATCATGTCATCAAAAGCACCTAGTAAATAAACAAATAATTCATTTGCAAAAAAGAATGTATCTTTTCTTTTCTTGTTGACATTATGATACATTGCCACAGCATCAGCAGGGCCCATTGGATGATTTGCAACAATTAAACATTTTCCGTCTTCAGGAATATTATTCAATCCACTTACCTCACAATTTTTTGTATATGTATCTCCAAGCCATTCAAAAGCTTCAGGCCCCGACATTCTTTGTATATGGTCACCAACATAGATAGATTCATCAATCCGTAAATACTTTGATAAAAAATTAAATATCAATTTTGAAAAAATATTTTCTTTAAGGAACCATGGCCCTCGTTCACGAATAAGGCTGTAGATTTTTTCTTCCATCAAGCTCTAAATATTTTCTTTTTACCCCTAATACCATCAAATTTTAATCGCATTCTTTTGATGATTTCATCTTTTGTTCCAGCCATATCAAATGATGGTAGAAATTTTAATTGTCTATTTTCATAGTCAATTTGTACAGGCATTACTTCAGCCTTAAGCTCTTTTGCAAGATATACAAAGCTTGATCTAAATCTCTCTGCATCAAACCTTCCTTCTGGTGTAACAATTAGTAAAAAATTATCAATTTTCTTTAGTTCATTAATGACAAGATCATACTGACCAGAGCCTTCTTTCCTATCAACAGGAATTGCTCCAAACCTTTTAAATAATCTTTCCTGCAGCCACCCTAGTGGCCAACTGACTCCTTGATTATCAATGTCTTTTGCATTTGTAAAAGGGTTTGGTAGTTTACGCATTGTCCACTTAGCCGAAAGATATGAAACTTTAATATCTAAAGCTAAGATCATAAGAATCATAAGATATTCATCTTTAAAAGATTGATGCGGTGCAGCAACAACTATGACTCTTTTATTATCAAGAAAGCTCCCAACAGCTTTTATATCTTCAAAAAGTAATAAGAAATATGCTAATTTTTGAAGAAAAAATCTTTTCTTTCTTGGGGTATTTGTCGGAACATCTACGTCAGGAAGTATCTTTGTATACGGCATATAAAGAATTTTATTACTTTAATTTTTAATATGTTTTTTCTTCTTCGGAATTTAAGAATGTTACATTATTGAATTCTTTCAATCGAAAAAAGTGTCCCGATGATATTTGACTTGATTTTAAGGTAGTATGGCCAGCATGTCTTGGAAGATATTTTCGCCAGGTCCAAGGAAACAAATCTAAATCTAAGAAATATGAGAGCAAGGCTGACATTGTTCCAGCATGTGAAATTATTAACAGCTTTTCAATTTTGGATTCACTTAGATTAAACAATGAATCAAAGTCATTTTTTATTTTTGTGATCCCAATCGAATTTAAATTTTTATCGAGATTATTAAATATATTTGCGCTAAATCCTTTCATATATTCACCATGAACACTTTCGTACCACTGCTCGAATGACATAGCATTTCTTTGTTCAAAAAACTTTTCTATGTCACCACCGGATTTGCCAAAAAGCTCTTTTTCTTCGTCATCAAGTGCTTCCTCAAGCCAATCAAAAGTTTTAAGGATTTGAGCCACACCTTTTTCTTTAAAAGGATACATAGTTTCCTGGGCTCTTTTCAATGGTGATACCCAAAGCTCATCAAAGCTATTTTCAGAAAATATTGAAGCAGATTTATCTGCTTGAATCTTTCCAAGTTCAGTTAAACCAGGATTAAGATCATATTGATCACCATCAACCCACTTTGGTTGACCGTGCCTAATTAGAACAATTTCCATATTTAAACAATAGCTACACTTGAGTATTCTGTAGGTAATAGAATCAAATTTATGGAAAAAAAACTTTTTAGAAAAAAAAATAAATTCTTTTCAAAACTTTTGAATGGTATTTTTCTTTCATATGCTTCCATTGACAATATCCTAGAAGGTCCATTAAGAGAATTTTTAAAACGTTATTTTAATCTAGAAGAATTTGGTTCTAACAATAGAGAGGAAAGTCTTTATTACCTCATTTTATTTTTTGGTTTTTTCCAGATAATTATTTCTCTTCAAGCATTCTTTCAACCAGTTATAGAAATCAAAAATGGAAAAATAGCTCTTAAGACAAAAGAAAAAATGCTGTCAGTAATTAATGCCGTAGATGAAATAACCAACATTGAAGAAAGAGATGAAGATACGATTATTTTTTCATTTCAAGAAAAATCATATGCAGTTGTTATAAAACATATTGATAATCGTGAATTAGAACTCCTTTTGAATGAGATAAAATCAGCTATTCCTGATTAAAGTTCGCGAAAAATAGATTAGAAAATATTTTGCGTAAATTACTTTACATACCTATATTTATAGAAACTATCGGAAAAGAAATCGCAAGATAGAAAAGAAGATAGAATAGAAAATCCCGAAGGGTCGCAAGATCAATCGGGATTTTTGCTTTTTTCATATATTTTTAATAAAGTTATTTTTATATGATGACAAAACCTCCGTTAGATAAGGGAAATCCTATATTTGGTCACTCAATCAAATTTAATAATGATGCTTTATCTTTAATTCAAGATCTTCAAGTGAAATATGGTGATGTATTCGAAATATCGATACTTAATGAAAGAGTCACAATGTTTATGTCCCCATCCGCGACAAAACATATTTACTTAGACCCTGAAGATAATTTTTCATCAAAATATGGTTGGGAATTTTCTTTAGGTAAAGCTTTTGAGAATGGTTTAATGTTGAGAGATTTTGATGATCATAAGTTTCATAGAGGGCTTTTACAGGATTCATTTAGAAGAGATGCACTAGTAAATTATTTACATATCATTCAACCAATTCTTGATGAGTGGATTGAAAATCTTAAATCTAAAAAATCATTTAATTTATATGAAACTATGAAAGGGTTAATGTTTAAGATTTCAATTGAATTATTTTTTGATGAAATAGATAACTCGCGATTGAAAGAGTTAGAAAGATTGTTTACAGATTCAATCAAATCTGCGACGTCTGTTGTTAGGACTCCATTACCTTTTACAAAATTAAAAAAAGGTTTAAAAGCAAGACAGGAATTACTTACCTATTTTCAAAAAAAAGCAGAAACAGTTGATATTGACAAAAAAACACTTTTTTCTGAACTAGTAAAAACAAATAAACATGAAACAGGTTTAAGCAATTATGAAATAGCAGAACATATGATTTTTCTTTTGCTTGCTGCACACGATACAACAACTAGTACGCTTACATCTGCAATACACCATCTTTCAACAAATAAAAATTTCTATGAACAATTGAAGGATGAATCAAATGGTATTTCTTTGACAGATATTGCAGATCTAAAGAACGGCCTAAAAGCTGAATCCTTATTTTCTGAAGCTATGAGAAAATATCCCCCAGTTCCATTTTCAGTTCGTTATGTAATGAGAGATACAGAAGTTGAAAATTATAAACTTGATGGCGGGACGTACGTTGCTATCGGTCCTTTGGTACTTCATAACGATGAAAGATACTGGGATAGACCGGATACCTATAATCCAGAACGATTTTTAGATACAGATGAAATTAATGATTCCTACTTTCCATTTTCAGGTGGAGCTCATACTTGTTTAGGTAAATTTTTTGCTAGCTATCTCTTTAAAAATGTGATTTACAAACTTGTGACAAACTTTGATAATATATCGTCTTCAGAACCTTTAAGTATTAATCCTGCACCCATTCCATACCCAAGAAAAGATATAAAAATCAGTATTTCTTGACTTTTTTCATAAAAAGTTCGCGAAAAAAACAGCACAAAATTTCTTGCGAAAGTATTGGATTACCTGTACATTTAATACACACTATCAAAAAAGAAGTCGCAAGACCGAAAATGAGATAGAATAGAAAATCCCGAAGGGTCGCAAGATCAATCGGGATTTTTGCTTTATTGGTATAATCCACTTGTGAAAAAATTATTCATCTCACTTTTAGCAATTTTTTTAATAGCATGTGGAAATAACTCAAGCTCCATAACTCCTACATCCTCATCTGCCGCAGAACCTGAACCAAATATAAACGATGAACCTATGCAAACAGAAACGAATAACGAACCAAAAAATGATGAAGCTCAAATGGGATCAATTGATGAAATATTAAAAGAGTTCCCTGATGGAATTCTTTCTTTTTTATCAAAAAAAGAAAGAAATTGTTTAGATGAAAATGCTCCATTTGAACTGTTAAGACAAATTGAATTAGATCTATACGCAGGTAGACCCTTTTCAGAAGATGCAATCAAGTATTTTGATATGTGTAATATTCCTCCACCTCCTCTGCCAGGTGAAGGAGAATCAAATGTACAGGCGTTTCCCGAAGGTAATGTCTCAGAAAACGTTGAAGAAAATGCCTATTTAGTTGACATAGTGAGTCTTAATCAAGATGGAGTCAGCCCACATCTAGAAGTAGTTAACAGCACAACACTTCGATTATTTTATTCAAGTCTGTCGGCAAATGGTTTAGCAGTTGATTTATGCGACTACGATCTTAACTGTACTCGTCAAGGTGCAATTGAAAGAATTCAAGATTTAACAATTGTTGAAACAACTAGTGGCACTCGCAGAGGATACTTTGTTGAATTTAATCCAAATACTAAATCAAAAGAAATTATGACAGCTATTTTTAGTGAGGATGGTTTATCCTACACTAACCAGATCTCACTCGGTATATCTGATGGTGGCAGTATTGCTTGGGGTGTTCCAGATGCTGTTGTTATACCAGATGGAAGAATAAGAATTTATTGGGTAGATGAGTCTTCAGGTATGAGAGGTGAAAAGATAGTAAGTGCAACCTCAGAAACTCCAGAGGGAATTTCATTTACAAAAGATCCTGGCTACAGATTTGAAAATGGATATGTTGATTTTGAAGTCTTGGTAGCAGAAGAAAACAATTGGAAAGCAATATTCTCATTCTCACCAGAAGGGTTACCAAAAATACCACAAAGTTTATTTGTTGCAACATCAAAAGATGGTCTTGAATGGGATTTTACAGGAGTACCAATATCACCTCTAGATTTAAGTTATCTAGATCCAACTGGTATTTTGCTAAGTAACGGCGATTATCTTGTTGTTTCAGCCGTTGCTCCAAATGAATTAGGTGATAGAGATTATTTTCTTTATAAAAAAATACTAAAAATGCCTTAAAAAAAGCAAAAAGACTCCCTTGTGGCTGTTATTTTTGTTTTATCACACTTTTAGCAGTGGCTCAAAGCACGAAAGGAAGTCTTATTAATATTTTAATTGATTTGAGAAATTCTTTCTATTTTCAAACCACATATATGTTTTATAATAAACACCATGAATATTGGCGCTCATATACCTTCTAAAAACGCAATCGATGAAATTTCGTATAGAAAAGGGGATACTTTTCAGATATTTATATCCAGTCCACAAATGTGGAAAAGTCCAAAACCTCGAGAAGATATCGAGATTTTAGAGGATTTTGGGGGTAATATTTATGTCCATGCCCCTTACTTAATTAATGTTGCAACACAAAATAATAAGGTTCGACATCCAAGCAGAAAGCTATTAAAAGATACTTGCAAAGTAGCTTCAACGTTTGGAGCAAAAGGGGTAATTGTTCATGGTGGATCTGTTGGTGAAGGTGGTGATATTGGTGCTGGCTACGATAACTGGAGAAAAGCTTTAGAGCATGTTGAGGACACTGGAATGAAAGTGCTAGTTGAAAATACTGCAGGTGGTAAAAATTCAGTTGCAAGATATATGGACTCAATCGAGAGGTTATGGGAGGTAATCGGTCATCTAAATGTGGGACTATGTTTAGATACTTGCCATACCTGGGCTGGAGGAATACCTACCATTGATGCTGTGAAGGGATTCAAGAAACTAGTCAAAAAAATAGACTTAATACATTTTAATGATTCTAAAGATGGTTTTGAGAGTAGTAGAGATAGACATGAAAATTTAGGGAAAGGAAAAATCCCCAAAGAGGAATTAGAGTATGTAATCAAAAATGCAAAAACAGATATTATTGTGGAAACACCTAATGGACCAGATGCACAAAAAAAAGATATTGCTTGGATACGAAGACGTTTAAAAAAATGAACTATTTACCAAAAAACCTAACGTTTGAGGAGGGAGTCGCGTTTATAAATGGCTTTTCACTCATAGATATCTCATCAGAACATGGAACACCTCTTTATGTATATGATTGGAATCATATCGAAAACAATATATCTGAATTCACAAATGCTTTCGGTGAAGATACTTTATATCGATATGCTGCAAAAGCCTTTATCTGCAAAAAGCTTGTCGAACTATTGGATAAAAATAAATGGGGTGTTGATGTAGTCTCGGGAGGTGAAATGGCAACTGTTTTATCTTCAATAGATACACTCGAAAACACACTATTTAATGGAACTTACAAAACTAAAGAAGAAGTGGATTTTTTCATATCTAATAATGGTGGACACATATCAATTGATAACTTGAATGAAATCTCTTTACTTCAAGAAATTGCTTCAAAAAATAAAAGAAAACAATCAGTTATTTTGAGAATTAATCTAGACCTTGGTGCAGAAACTCACCCAATGGTTTTGACATCAGGTTATGATCAGCAGTTTGGACTTTCAATTGATATTGCAGATACAGCCTTAAAAGAAGTTTATAATTCTGACTCACTTTTATTTTCAGGAATTCATGTCCACATAGGAAGCCAGATTAAAGATCCTGAAAGATTCAAAAAAGCAATGGAAGAGTGCTCTTTATTTTTAGAAAAGAACAAAGCTAGTGTTGAAAGAGAGATTGTTTTTGACGCTGGTGGTGGTTTCTTTTCTCCCTATGAAGGTGATGAGAATAGTCAGGACCTTGAAGTTTACGCTGAGGCGATTAAATCTGGCATTGAAGAAAACTGGAGTTCAGATTATAAAGTAATGATCGAACCAGGGAGAGCTGTTGTTAATAACGCTGGACTAATTCTTTATACAGCAGGAGCGATAAAAGAAGACAGAGGAGATAAACCATATATTTTGGTTGATGGAGGAATGTCAGATAATCCAAGACCAGCTTTATATGGTAGCGAACACAAGCTATTTAATATATCAGGAAACAAAAAAGAGGAAGAAAAAGTTTTTGCAGTATCTGGAAGACATTGCGAGTCAGGAGATCTTTTAGTTGAAGAAGCAAGTCTTCCAACTGACACAAATCCAGGCGATATTTTAATGTCAACATCTACCGGAGCTTACACATTCGCTATGGCCAGTAATTACAATCGGGTTCCAAAGGCTAAAGTCATTGGTATATCAAGTAATGAGGTTTTCGACTTAGTCAAAAGACAGTCTTTTGATGACACTCTTGCACAAGATTCTTAATTTTTTATTAAACCTCTATTAATAAAGAAATTAATTGTATCAGTGATTGTTTCAATAAAAGGTCTATTCGCGTGACCTAGTTCATTTTTGGCTAGCGTACAAGGTATTAGTTTATGTGCAGTTTTTATTGTATGAATAGTGTCAATCGTCATGAGTCTTGGTTTCTTTGTAAATTTTGACTTTACTATTTCATATGGAACATTGAAATACATTGAAGATATAGGCAAAGCAGCAAGCAAAGTTCTCCTATCTAACAATTCACCTATCATTTTTGCAATTTCTGGAAACATTAAAAATTCTCCACCTACGAGATAATTTTGACCATTAACTCCTTTTATTGAACAATTAATTGCAGTTTTTGATAAATCTCTCACATCAACGTAGTTATATCCAAAATCTATATTCAAAAGCCTTTTTTGGTTTGCAATATCGATCATTGATTGACAATTTAGTCCAGGTTTAAAATCATTGGGACCCATTATTGATGTTGGATGAATAATGCTTGCATCTAGATAATTATTTGTAAAATCTAAAACAATTCTTTGACCATCAGCCTTAGAAAGATCATATGGAATTGACTTAGGATCAGATACAAGATTTCTAGATTCATATAAGGGTTCATCCATCGGTTCTCTTTGAAATGCATCAATAGAAGAAAAATGTACTAATTTTCTTATATTTGCATCTACAGACGCTTCACATACATTTCTTGTTCCTTCGACATTTATTTTTCTTATCAGATTTTCATATCTTCTATCAAGACTTATAAAAGCAGCTGTATGAAAAACTATCTCAACGTCTTTAAAAGCTGGCTTAAGAGAATCTTTGTCTGTAATATCAGCTTCGATTAACTCAATGTCTAAATTTTCAAAAGCTCGATAATCTTTGTCAAAATCTATACAACGTACTTTGTATCCTTGTTTAATTAATTCTCGTGAAAGATTTGCTCCAACATGTCCAGATCCACCAGTAATTAATGCGAGAGTCATATTATTATTTTAATTATGGATAATGATGAAAAGCTAATTAGAAAAGCAAAAGCACGTATTGGATTTAGGGTTCATAGTGTTATTTATTTTATTGTATGCTTAGCTCTAACTTTATTTGATATATTTATTGATTCTACCGGCTCAAATTGGTGGTATTTTGTCGTCGGTGGTTGGGGCATTGGTCTATTTTCACACTTTATTGGCATAACCAGCAATAGTCTTTTTTCTGTTGAGAAGGAAGTAGAGAGATTAAAGAACGATAGTAAAGATAGATATTAAGTTTTTTTAATCGTCACCAAAAAACATCTGATTTCCACCGTATGGAATTTCTTCGTCTTTTGAATAGATTTCTACAAAACGTTGTTTTATCTCTTTTACTTTGTCAATGAGTCCAATTTTTTTTAAATAGTTATATGGAGCTCTAAAAACTCTATCTTCAAACTCTAAAAATTTTGATATTTTCTTACTCATCGTTCTAAACATTAGCGTTTACTCAATTTTATAAAAACTTTTTGTTTATTAAATCTTTGTAAACATGGATATTTAGCCTATTATCCCTAATGATTGGGGGTTCTTAACATTTATGAAAGACATTAAAATAACTAAAAATCATCCCATAAAGAAAAGGTATATATTAGGACCTCTAGGAAGAATATTTTTGAAAATAATTAACTGGGATATTATCGGAAATCTTCCAGATAAAAAAAGAATAATTATTGCATCAGCACCCCATTCATCAAGTTTTGATAGCATTTATGCTTTTTTTGTGTGTTTGGCATCAGATCTAAAATTCTACTTTTTAGGGTCAATATCAATGTTTACAAGAATTGTTATTCCTATTCCGTTTAAAAAGAATCCAGATAAATTAGGCATTCCCCATCCTTTTGGCTTAGTTCAAAAAAAGATACTTTTAAATTTTGGGGGTATTCCTGTTTGGAGAACAAAATCAACTGGTGTTACACAACAAGTTATTGATCAATTAAAAACAAAGGATAAATTTATTTTATATTTAACTGTTGAAGGTCTCATGCATACAAATAAAACAATCAAAAGTGGCTTTTATTACATTGGAAAAGAACTTGATGCAACTATTGTTCCTACAAAAATTGATTATAAAAATAGAAGGTTTGAACTTATGGAAGAATATTTACTGACCGGATCGGTAGAGAAAGATAAAAATGCATTAATGGATGTATACCACATGGTTCAGGGAAGAAATAAAACATTTTTAAAGCCAGGGACAGACTAATTTGTTAGTAATTTTTTTAGTAATTATTGGCTCAGTTCTAATAATTGGATGGTTTCCAAACCTCTCAATTTTTATTGGAATCATAGGATTTGTATTAGGAATAAACTGGTTAATTAAAAATGACAGATACTACGAATAAATTACTCACTTACGATACTTATCAAAAAAACCTTTTCTATACGCATAGTAAGTAACTGCACTTAAGACTATCCCAGAAATAAACGGAGGGATTCTTACTAGAAATAATATAAATGCAATACCAGCAATTGTATAGTCAACGTATCTCCAAAACTTATTCGATAATTTAGGGAGTAGATTAAACAGTCTAAGTACAAGAATTATTGCAACAAAGACAATTAGATAATACATAGTATAAATTAAAGCACTTCAGGAATTACAATCAAATTACATGGATAAGGTTGTTGTAATCACCGGTGCAAATTCAGGGATTGGATATGCAGCTGCAAAAATATACGAAAGTAAAGGCTATTTTGTAGTTTTAGGCTGTAGGAATCAAGAAAAAGGAATAGCTACTGAAAGAGAGATTGGTAAAAATTCAAAATTTATAAAACTGGATATGACCGACTATGAAAGTATTGATAATTTTTACAATAACCTGACTAGTAATTTTAAAAATATTGATATTTTTTATAGCAATGCTGGAATAATGTATGTGCCTTTTTCAAAAACTAAAGAAGGGCTTGAATCCACACTGGCGACTAACTATTTTGGCTCAACTTACTTAACTTTAATGATGTTGGACCTTATGAAGAATGTCTCGAGTTCTAGAATTGTCCAAATTTCAAGTATCGCAATGTATTTTATAAAGGAGATGAGATACGAGAGGCTAGATGATGAGTCCATTTATAGTCCCTGGACTTGGTACAACTATTCAAACCTATATAGAACAATGTTTTCATTTGAACTCGATAAAAAAATCACAAATTTTGAAACAGATGTTGTAGTTGCTCACCCTGGGGTTACTAGGTCAAGACTTTACAGAAGGAGTAATCCAAGTTTGAGCTATAAAATAATCGATAAGTTTAAGACAAATGTATCTACAGGAGTAGCTCCTGTAATCGAAGCAAGCACAACAGCTGAATTAAAAAAAGAAAGAGTTTATGCTCCAAAAATAATTCATCAATATGGAAAACCTTCAACATATAAAGCAAACAAACTTGCCTATAACCTTCAAGAGAGAGAAACATTATGGAACTATACTTTAGAAAAAATAGGGATGAAAGATATCTTATGATAATAATTCAAACAACAATTGGATCCGAAGAAGACGCAAGAGAGTTAACAAATTATCTTGTCAAAAAACAACTTATTGCATGTGGGACCTTTCATGAGATTCAATCGATTTACAAGTGGAAAGAGGAAATTCAAGAAGAATCTGAATATGAAATTAATCTTTACTCAAAAGAGTCACTACATGATCAGTTGATTGAAACATTAAAAGAAAAGCACACTTATGAACTTCCAAAAATTGCTACGATAAAACCTACTTATACCTTGCCTGAATATGATGATTGGGTAAATAAAGAAACTATTTAATTATTGTCTCTAAGATATCCAAAAATACTATATTCATCGAGATTTATACTTCTTTCGTTGTTTTTATCCAAAGCAGCAACTATTTGAGCTCTATGTTCTGTAGCATGAAATATCATCATAGATAATATAACTGAAACTTTTCCAGAACTTTCTCCCTTTGACGTCTCAAACGTAACCTCTTCATCTTCTCTGTAAGACTGTTCAATTAAATCTTTATCGATATTTTCGAGTGCATCGATTAGATCATCAATTAAATCTGGACTCTCAATATCGAATTTAATTTTAGAAAATGGTTTTTCTTGCAGCCTTTGACTGTATAAATATGATGCAGTAACAATATGAACCATAATTGTTCTAACTGTCCATTCTTTATCAATTACATAGTAATCTAGGACTTCCGGGTCAAGTTTTTTTATCTCTTTGTAGATCTCTTGGTTTGCCCAAGCCATATGTTTTGTCAAAAGTTCAATAGAAATCATTCTGACTCAAGTTTATTTAATCTTAAATGAATATCATCTATTTTTTTAGATAGTTCTTGAATGTCATCAACATTTTTCGCAGACCTTAGATAACGATCATTCTGCCATTTTAAACCCCATTTTGTTAAACCGATGCTGAAGGCACCCAGGGGTACAACTACAAAAAGACCTGATAGTTCTCTACTAAACGCTACTCCTAAAAACATGAATCCAAAAAGTAAGTACATGAATGACATAATCACTTTTTCCATAGTTCTTGTAATTTTTTTTTCTTTCGTTTCTTCAGAAGTCATACTTAAAGAATACCTGCGATTTAAAATAGAATAATGAAAATTATTGTCCTCTGTACGGGAAACTCTTGTAGATCTCAGATTGCTGAAGGATTACTTAAATCAAAATATCCAGATTACGAAATACATTCAGCTGGGACAAAACCAGAGATAAACGTCAACCCTTATGCAATAAGAGCCATGAAAGATGCAAACATTGATATATCAAACAACTATCCAAAATTAGTGGATGACTTTGTTGATCAAGAGTTCGATTATGTACTTACAGTCTGTGATTCTGCAAATGAAATTTGTCCAACGTTTCACAATGCAAAAAATAAAATACATAATTCTTTTGAGGACCCAAGCAAAGACTCATATGAATCAGACGACCATGCTATGGAAATATATAATCAAACTGTCAAAGATATAAGTAATTGGATTGAACAATTAGATTTTTAATTTAAATATTTCTCAGTTCTATAAAGCTTAAAAAATGAAAAGGTCGCAGCCGAACATAGTAAATGCCATATCATATGGGCTTGTAACCACGAGTCGGGATTACACCAAGGATGATCTGGAACTCCTGTTTCCCATATAAGTAAGGCACCAAAGAAGGAGAGAAATCCTAAGAAAAACCAAGGAGAGTACTTTATTTCAGATGGTTTATTTAAATTTGGAATTAATGCGGGAGCAAAATAAAGTAGCATTTCCCAATTATTCTGGAAGTTTTGAAAAGACTCTATTACAGGACTTCCAAAAAGTTGCTGAATTACTAATACTGAAATACCTGAACTAATTCTTCCATAAATGTTTGGAAACTTTACAACTATTTCAGTAGATATCCAAAGCCCAATACTCAATTCGAACAAACTTATTCCAACCCCAAATCCTCCATTCAAAAACCATGAATCAAAGGCATATACTGTAACTAGTAAAAAGTAAAGAACAAGATACACTCTTGTTGAAAAACCAATAAGTTTTTTTAGGTTGTAAATCCATAAGATAACTATGTACATAATCATGGACAAATTATCAAGCCATGCACCAAATTCAGTATTTGTTCCATGCATTGCCATTGAACCTGGTCCAAGAAAAGTTGAAGCCCCAGCATATATAACTGCAATACTTGGAGAGCTAAACATAGTAATTCCGTTGTCAGAAGTTGCATCTTGAGACAATTTATAGAACATATAAAGACCAACAATAACAAATCCTAAATTACCTAATGTATTTGAAGGTTCTCTAAGTAAACCATCACTTACTCGCTCACACCATCTTGAAACTTCCCCTATAGCATTTTCATTTGAAGCTCTATCACCCCAGCCATCAAGACCAAAAAGTATGTAAATAATGAAGAATCCAAAGACGGACGAAATAGCAACTTTTAAAGGAAAATAATTTTTAAGGTTATTTTTTAGATTCATCAAGAGATTTTATTGACGCAGTCAAGGATCTATCCATATCTGAAATTAAATCCTCAATATTCTCTAGGCCTACAGAAATTCTAATTAAATCAACTGGTGCTTCAGCATCTGTTCCAGCTGCTGAATCATGTGTCATTAATGAAGGAACTTCAATTAACGACTCTACGCCACCTAAACTTACGGCCAATTTATATAAATCTAAATTAGAAAACAATTTTTGATTGTCTATGTGATCCTCTGTGTAAAAGCTGAGCATTCCACCAAAATAATCCATTTGCTTTACAGCAATCTCGTGATTTTTAAAATTTGTAAGACCTGGATATCTAACTTCTTTAATATGTTCAGAATTCAATAAATATTCAGCAAGTTGATGGGCATTTTTTGAATGCATTTGTATTCGAGGTCCAAGAGTATATAAACCTCTTTGTGCAAGATAAGCATCAAATGGTGACATTACTGCACCACTTGCTTTTTGCACTAAATGTAAAAATTCATGCACTTCAGAATTATTTGTTACAACAACTCCTCCAAGAGTATCACTGTGTCCTCCAATATATTTAGTTGTTGAGTGCATAATAATGTCGACACCATGTTCAAAAGGTCTTGTGATAAATGGTGTTGAGAAAGTACTATCAGCAACTAAAAGTGAACCTTTATCATGTACAATCTTCGCAATAGAAGACATATCATAAAGATTTATATTTGGATTAGATGGAGATTCTATCCAAACAAGTTTTGTATTCTCATTAATCAAAGATTCTAATTTTTCTGTTTCATTGAAATTGCAAAAGTTTACTTCTATGCCCCGCTTTGCTGCAATCTGGGTAAAAAATCTTGTTGTGCCACCGTAAACTTCTTCGGTAATTAAAACATTTTCACCAGGTTTGACCAACTCCGCGATCATTGTCACACAAGCCATTCCAGATGCCATAGCAAAACCATGCAAAGTTTCATGATCATCAACACCTTCTAATGAAGCCATAGTTCTCTCAAAAATCTCTCTTGTAGGGTTATTCATTCTTCCATAAAAATATTCAGATTCACCAGGTTCTGAATTTTCATAAGTTGTAGACATATGGATAGGAGGCATAACGTCACCAGTTGGTAACTTAAATTTTTTTTGAGTATGTATGGCTCTTGTATTTATGCCATATTTTTTTGATTCCCCCATGTGAGAATTGTATATCGGTTTGTATTGATATGCACCAACAAATATCTCTTTTACGAAGAATTAAATCGATACTTTAATTTCTTTAAACCCTCTAATACCAAATGCGCCAGTTCTTTCAGGTTCATCAACCAAAGTCACTTCGTGTTTAAATAAATTTTGAAATGAGACTTCTAATTCTAATCTTGCGAGATGAGCTCCTAGACAAAAATGAACACCACCTCCGAAACTCGTATGACTTAAATTACTTCTTTCAAAATCTATTTTTTCTGGATTTTCAAATGCTGTTTCATCTCTATTTGCTGATCCAAGAAGAATGGCAATTTTTGAATTCTTTGAAAGATTTATACCTGAAACAACAGTCTCTTCTAAAACCCATCTTTGAAAAAACTGAAGAGGACTATCCCAACGAATTAATTCTTCGATGATATTTTTAATATCATATTTTTTATCCAAATTTTTTGTTGAGATGTTATTCAACAATAATGCAACTATTGAATTTCCAATAGTATTTACTGTTGCTTCATGACCAGCATTTAAAAGTAGTATCACCGTGCAAATTATTTGATCTTTTGTTAGTTGTTGGTTGTTTTCAGAAACTTGTGACAATCTAGATATCATGTCATTTTGCGGATTGTTATTCTTCTCATCAATTAAATCACTCATATAAACATAGAAATCTTTTGCTGCAGCTTCGGCTTCATTTGCATTTTCATCAGAAACTTTCAAGTCATACATTTTTACAATTGCATGTGACCAGTAAAGAAATTTTTCATAATCCTCTTCTGGTACCCCAAGTAGCTCTCCAATCACTGCTATTGAATAAGGTTGAGCATAATCTGCAAGAAGATCGAATTTTTTATGATTAATTTTATTAAGAAGTTCATTTGATTTTGTTTCCATAAAAGGTCTCAACTCTTGTACTTGTCTATTCAAAAATGCTTTAGCAACTAACCCTCTAAGCTCATCATGGATATTCCCCTCAAGATTCAATAAATTAAACTCCTCTGTTTTCCAAAAATAATCGTAATCTTTTGGGTTAATCAATTTTTCATCTGAGTCTTTCACATAGTCTTCAGGCTCTGAAGATGAAAAATTCTTGCTTTTTTGTATTTCTTTAACGTCTTCAAAATGTGTAATTAAATTCAATCCGGACAGTTTGTCATAATGAACAGGGGAACTATTTCTTAACTCTTTTAAATATGGATAGGGGTTTTTTATAAAGTTCTTATCTTCATTTGGAAAAGTTATTTCTGGAATAGTCATATCACTAAATTATCAGTTTTAGCAATATTTTCTATATATTTATAAAAAATTCTTAGTGACCAGTTTGAAATACGTTGATATCATCAAACTTATGACAGAAAAAAAATCAATGCTAGACGGCGAAAAGCAATACCATATTCAATTAAAAGAAGGTGATATTGCTGATTTTGTTATCCTTCCAGGTGATCCAGGAAGGGTAGATTTTATTGCAAAACACTTTGATGATGCAAAAGAAATAGCTTTTAATCGAGAATATAAAACAGTTACTGGAACTTATAAAGGACGACCAGTGAGCGTAACCTCAACTGGAATAGGATGTCCCTCTGCTGCAATAGCAATAGAGGAATTAGCAAATATTGGAGCAAAAACTTTAGTTCGATTAGGAACCTCAGGTGCAATGCAAGAACATACAAGAGTTGGTGATTTGGTAATTGCGAATGGAGCTGTACGTCAAGAAGGAACATCACCTCAATATATGCCTATAGAATTCCCTGCTGTTCCATCAGCTGATATGGTTTCAGCACTAGAAGCTGCCGCAATTGAAAGTAAATCAACCTATCATATTGGGGTTGTTCAATCAAAAGATTCATTTTATGGACAACATGACCCAGACTCTATGCCAGTTTCCTATGAATTAAATCAAAAATGGGATGCTTGGGTTAAAGGCGGTGTTTTATGTTCAGAAATGGAAGTATCAACTTTGTTTGTAGTTGGTAGTTATAGAAGAATCAGAACAGGAGCTTTACTTGTTGTATATGGTGATCAAAATAGACAAGAAGCACTTTCAAAAGAAGATTATTTAGATTCAGTAAACAAAGCAACAAAAATCATTCTTGAATCAAGTTTGAAGATATAATCTAATTATGGATTCTGGAAATCTAATCGCATTTTTAAAAAAATTTAGTTTTGGAAGACTAATTGGTTGTGGAATTGTATTAAGAATTGCAGTTGCGCTTGTTGACGGTGTTTTTGGTTTAGAAATAAATGAAATTGAAAACTTTAATATATATTTATTTGTAGTCGCGTTAATTTATACAGTCTTTTGGATGTTCAATAAAAGCTATTCAGATGAAGAATATGAGGATTGAGTTCCCCTTTTTGTAACAGACAAACTAGCTTTATCAATTGCTAAATTTATAGCGTCATTAACTTTTAAATCTTTCGATAGCCCATATACAAAAGATCCAACAAAAGCATCTCCCGCACCTGTTGTATCAATGGCGTCGACTTTTGGTGCTTTAAATTTTATAATTTCATCATCCTCAACATATAAAACACCTTGTTCTCCGCGTGTGACAAGTAGATTACAAGGAATTGTTTTTGAGAATTCTAATATATTTTCATCTGTCATATCCAATCCACTAATTATTTGAAATTCATTTTCATTTGGAATAAGCCAGTCAATTTTTTTAAGAAAGGTACTCTCTAAAATTTTTCCAGGAGCGGGATTAAAAACTGTAGTTATATTATTTTGTTTTGCATAATCAAATACATCATGATTCACATCCATTGGGATTTCAGCTTGTCCGATAAGATAAGATACATTTTCTATTTCTTGAAGAGAGGTTATTGCTTTATTTGCATCAATTTCATTGTTTGCTCCAGGAATTACAATAATTTTATTTTCACCTTTAGCATTTACCCATATTGGAGCAACACCACTTGATACTTTTACTCTTTGAATATGATCAACATTTATATTGTTCTCAATAAAATTATTGATTGTTGAATCCCCAAAAATATCATTTCCTAAGCAAGAAATCATGTAGACATCAGCACCTAATAGTCCAGCCATCACTGCTTGATTTGCCCCTTTACCACCAAATCCAGTTTCAAATGAATCACCTATCAAGGTTTCTCCACTTGAAGGGAATTTAGAGATATAAGAAAATTGATCTATATTTGAACTTCCGATGACACATATCTTTTTGTTCATCGATAAGTTACTCGTCTCCCCATGTATCTTCTAAGAAGCCTTTTCTCCCACTTGCTTCTGCATATATTTTATAACGAGCACTTTGTTTCTTATAAAAATCTTGATGATATTCTTCGGCAATATAAAACACAGGTGCTTCTGTAATTGCAGTAACAATGGGCTTATCAAACTTGTTTGACTTTTCTAACTCTTCTTTAGAATTAAGTGCTTCTTCCATTTGTTCTGGACCTACCGTAAATATTTCGGTTCTATACTGTGATCCAACATCTGCAAATTGATAATTTAATGCAGTAGGATCTATGTTTCTCCAAAAAACTTCTAGGAGCTCACTATATGTAATAATATTTGGGTCATACTCTATCTCAACAACTTCTGCATGACCAGTATTACCCATACTAACCTGTTCATAAGTTGGATTCTCTATCTCTCCACCCATATATCCAGAGGTTGCTTCAAGTACACCATCAAGTACTTCAAATGGTGGTTCCATGCACCAAAAACATCCACCGGCAAAGTAAGCTTTTTCAGTATTTTGTGACATGTTTGATGTTCCTAAACTTATGCATGAAAATAATAGTAGTAGAAAAATAAATTTTAAATTTTTCATAATACGTAAGTATAGAAATTTTAAATATAAGTAAGTATAAAAAAGGACCAGCTTGCTGATCCTTTTTTATTTTTAATTGTTAGATGAACTAAAAGCTACACCTATTCCAAATGTAAACACAGGAAATAAAATTACGCCACCCAATATAAATATTGGAACAGCAGCTCCTTGTGGGACTAATCCAAACAAATTGCCAATACTGACAGCAATTACCAAGTAAGCTGCAGCTTGTCCAGAAATTTTACCCCATGACGGAACCATATTATTTTCATCAGCACTCAATAAACATAATGCCCAGATACCAAATAATATGAATGTAGCAAGTTGTCCTACATTTGCTATTTCTGATACTTGATTAGCGTTGAGAACAGTCTCAAATACATTATTAGCATTAGCTGTTGGTGCCAATGAACCCGTTAATTGTACAACTGCTGCAACAAATGTAATTGCGCTCACAATTCTAAAATAAGGGTTATTATCACCAAAAAGCTTTTGTGTCAGAGAAATTGTAAATAATAATGCAAAGCTTTGTACAAACCCAACAATATCAATTATTCCTCCGTATTGCTCACTGTATCCAACCTGATCAGGTCCTATAAGCAATGCAAATATTGCAAATTGAACAATAGTTCCAATAGCTGCAATTCTCGCCATCAAACTTCCAAGTTGTGCTTCTTTTGTAGTTAGCAAACTTCCTCCTAGTTAACTCATATACTTAATATTTTACAAAAAAAAGTTTCCGTTAGAGGACTCTTTTTAATCAAAATTAATTTGGAGTTTCACCCTCTTTGAAATCGACAAATAATTTACCAGCGTATACAGGACCCATGTAGGCAATCGTAGTACCATCAAACAAATCACTTTCTGACTCACTATCAAGTGCACCTTGTAATTTTTCTACAGCACTATCCATAGCATCTTGTGTATCCCATATATTCCAACTGATCGCACTATTACCATCAAATAATGCACCAGTTATTTGAAGTCCGTCTGAATCTTCGTAAATAGGTTCAACTTTTTCTTTTAAGAAATTTAAGACAGCATCTGTCTCTTTAGCAACACCAATTACGAGTCTCATGTAACCTGGCTTTTTCTCATCTTTACTAATGTTTTGATACACTTTTCCAAAAACAGCTTCACCTTCATAAATTACTGGTGGTGCTGCCATGAAAGAAGCAGCTTCAGCCAGAGTTGCTTGAACTTTATCGGCAACAGCATCACTAGCCTCTTTGTTTTCATAAGCCGACATATTTATTCCAGATGTCTCACCAGTTATTGCGGCCGTCATTGATATTAATCCAGGCGTACCATCAAATTCAGGCATTACTTTGTCTTTTACAAAAGTAATAGCTTCGTCTTTTTTTCCGTCCTGTAAAGACGGAATTGTTATTCTAAAATACATTTTTCCCTTTCTTTTTTAACTTTCCATAATTGTTGTATAAAATTTATTTTCTACATTTGTAAATAACTGAGTTTCTTTCATTCCTTTTTCCAGACCATCAGCAACTCTTTTATCAGAAAATACTTTTTCTCCAACAACTTCAGTTTCACCAATGTTTTCATACTCTGTGATGAAAATCATTTTGTATGCATCTCCCCAGCCCTCTTTAAGTATTTTTACTTTTTTACCTGTGATTTCGTTAAATAAAGAACCCATTTCGGCCATCCAAGCCTCTGCTTCAGCGATTCTTCCTACTGCCACAGTGTATATAGCAAAATTTGTGACACTCATACTAACTTTCCTTTCCTTTACTCATACTAAAAATATGGCACTAAGTATGTTGATAAAATTGTGAATTTTTTGTTAATTGAAAACTGCCTTGTATATAAACAATAATTGTATATTATTAAATTAATCCTTCGACCAAAAGGCGGAGAGAAATATGAAAATAACAGTACCTAAAATAATTGGATTAAAGAATAGTCGCATCATATCTATGATGACTGCCTATGATTACCCATCTTCAAGAGCAATTTCTGATGCAGAAATAGATATTATTCTCGTAGGAGACTCACTTGCCCAAGTAGTTTTAGGATATGACGACACTCTCTCAGTTACTGTCGATGAAATGCTCCATCATGTTAAAGCAGTTACAAGAGCAAATCCAAACTCACTTGTTGTAGCAGATATGCCATACATGAGCTATCACGTTTCTGAGGAAGAGACCATTAAGAACGCAGCAAGATTTATTCAAGAAGGAAAAGCAGATGCTGTAAAAATAGAGGGTGGAAAAAAAAGAGAAAATATGATTAAAGCATTAGTTAATGCCGAAATCCCTGTAATGGGTCACCTCGGATTGACACCACAATCTAAAAATGTAATGGGTGGATACAAAATTCAAGGAAAAACCCTAGAACTTGCAAAAGAATTATTAGAAGACGCAATCCTCTTAGATTCATTAGGATGCTTTTCTTTTGTCTTAGAGGGGGTGCCAAAGGTAGTTGCTCAAACTATAACTGAACAAGTTTCTATTCCTACAATTGGAATTGGAGCTGGGGTACATGTCGACGGGCAAGTACTTGTTTATCATGATCTTCTTGGAATGAAATCTAAAGAGTATATAGATGCAAAATTTGTGAAAAGATACGACAACCAATATGACAGGGTTGTTGAAACGATGAAAAATTTCAAAAAAGACATCGAAAATAAAGAGTTTCCTACTGATGATCATTCCTATGATTCGGGCGATTCTTTATCAGAAAACCTTGAAGAGTGGAAAAAAGAAGTTAAAAAAATTCTGTCATAACCCATATCTAGTATTAAATTAATAAGTACCTGCTTCGGAAGAAGCCACGTACAAGTGTCCATAGGAGATATATGAGTAAATATGATTTAGTCTCAATTGTGAGACCGACCGCTGAAGACAGCGTTGTTGAAGAACTACACAAAACTATAACTGATTTAATCACCAATAATGGTGGAAGCATATCAGATCAAGGAGTTTGGCAAAAAAGAAAACTTGCTTATCAAATTGATACTTTCAATGAAGGGATTTACACAATTACTTCATTTGAAGGTCCTGGAAATATTCCTGGAGAGTTAGATAGAGTGCTAAAAATATCTGATGATGTTATTAGACACAAAGTGTTAAAGATGGAAAGCTAGAGGTAGATAAATGGTAGATAACACAGTAACAATAATTGGAAATTTAACAGCTGATCCAGAAGTTAGGGTCACTGACTCTGGTGCAACATTAGCTGAGATAAGAATTGCACAAAACAAAAGAAAAAGAAACAATGACGGATCTTGGGATGAAGGTGAGCCAATGTTCTTCCAGGGAACAGTTTGGAATGATATGGCAGAAAACGCATCTTCAACATTACAAAAAGGAATGAGAGTAATCGTTGTTGGTAGATTAAATTACAGATCCTGGGAGACACAAGATGGACAAAACAGATCAGTAGTGGATATAGCTATCGATGAGATTGCACCTAGTTTGAGATGGGCAAGAGCAAATGTTGAGAGAACATCAGGTGGAGGTAGCGTGTCAGAAGCTCCTAAAGCAAGAGATGATTTCGAAGAGAACGAAGCTCCGTTTTAAGGGATATCATGGGTAAATCAAACAACAGATCAAGTAAACCAAAGTTATCTAAATATGAAGCTCCAAAGCAAAGAAGAATTTCAAAAGAACAGATTGAAAATGCAACATATAAAGATGTAAAACTTTTAGAAAAATTTTTATCTGATAGAGGGAAAATCAGATCTAGTTTAATTACAGGGATAACAAAACAAGAACAAGCAAAAATAGCCAGACTTGTAAAGATTGGAAGAGAACTCGCTCTTTTACCATATGTAACAACAAGTTCTTACAAGCAATCCTACAACAGAAGATGAAAGTAATTTTAAATCAAGACATCAAGAAACTTGGTAAAAAAGGTGACGTTGTTGAAGTTGCTAAAGGCTATGCAAGAAATTATTTACTTCCTAAGAACTTAGGTATAAAAGCTACTCCAAAAAATATTTTACTTGCAGAAAAAATGCAAGAAAAGAGAAAAGCTTCTATTGAGGAAAATATTGAGTTAGCAAATTCTATCAAAGAAGGACTTGCTGATGCAAAAATTGTAATTACTGCTAATTCAACTGACGAAGGCACACTTTATGCTGCAATTTCTAATGATTCAATAATTGAGGCAATTGAAAAATTTTCAGGATATAAAATCGAGGAAGATAAGATATCGGATAACTCAATTAAAGAAATAGGTTTACACAACATTGTAATAAATCTAAGTGGAGATGTTTCATTTGAAGTAACTCTAGAAATTGTTCCGGAGACATAAACATGGCTGGCCCGGAAGCAGTATCAAGTAGAGATTTAGAAGGTCTTCAAAAAGCACCTCCAAATAGTATTGAGGCTGAAGAAGCACTATTAGGAAGTGCACTTTTATCTCGAGATGCTGCAAACAGATTGATGGAATCAGTTAAATCATCAGATTTTTATAGTCCTACAAATCAAACAATTTTTGAAGCAATGAAAGACTTATTTGACTCAGGAAAACCAATTGATAGTGTTACTGTTTCAGAGACTGTTTTTAAAGATAATAAAAATACTACAAGCTTAAAAACATCATCTATTGCAAGATTGATAGAAAATGTACCTAGTTCAGCAAACTTTGAAAGATATATTGAAATTGTTCTCGAACATTCAAACAGAAGAAAACTACTTAAAGCTAGTGGAAGGATAGAGCTTTTAGCTTATGCACTTGATAAGGACATATCAAATGTTATGGACGAAGCTGAGCAGTCAATATTTACTGCATCAGATGATGCCATTGGAGAGGGACTCATTGGCGTATCAGATGTGTTAAATGATGCAATTGAGAGAATTGAAGAAATTGAAAATAGGGGTACTGGTCTTTCAGGTTTAGCAACAAACTTTACAGATCTTGACTCAGTACTTGCTGGGCTTCAAGAAGGAAACCTTGTTGTAATCGCTGCAAGACCAAGTATGGGTAAGTCATCGCTTGCATTAAATATTGCGACAAATGTTTCAAAAGAAGACAAAGTCACAGCTTTCTTTTCACTTGAAATGACAAAAGAAGAATTAGTTCAAAGAGTATTATTTTCCGAAGCAAAGGTTACTTCAGGAGATGCAAGAAAAGGTCAACTTGGTCCTGAAAAGTGGTCTCGTGTTGTTGAAGCAGCTTCAAAAGTAAACAATATGCCTCTATATTTCGATGATGCTTCTGTAATCACAGTCACAGACATTAGAGCAAAATCTAGAAGGCTCAAATCCTCAAAAGGTCTGGATCTTATTGTTGTAGACTATCTTCAATTAATGCAGGGTATGTCTGGAGATAACAGACAACAAGAAATTGCGGAAATAAGTAGAAACTTAAAGAATCTAGCCCGTGAGTTAAAAGTTCCAATCATTGCTTTATCGCAGTTAAATCGTGCTGCGGAAGCAAGAGAAGATAAAAGGCCACGATTAGGTGATCTAAGAGAATCAGGAGCTATTGAACAAGATGCAGATATTGTGATGATGCTTTATAGAGATGATTATTACAATCCAGCAACAGAAACCCCAGGTGTTGCCGAAGTTAATATTGTAAAGCATAGATCTGGATCAACAGGAAAAGTAGACCTTTACTTTAGTAAGGAATATACACAGTTCTCTAATTATTCAAGACAACAAGATTAGTGAATAAAACTTTTGGAGCTTATGCTGCAATAACAGTCTTAGCTATTTCCTGGGGAACCATACCCATAATTATCAAGACCACTGATATAAGTCCATTAAGCCTTGTGGGAATAAGAACATTTATTGGTTCTATTTTTCTTTCATTATTCTTTATCAATAAAAAAGTAAACTTTAAAGCTTTAATTAAGCCCGGATTGATTTTAGGACCTTTGTTAGCCATTCACTGGGCAACAATGTTTGAATCCATAGACAGAAATAGTGTTGCTGTTGGAATAGGTTTAGTTTTTTCTTATCCTATTTTTGTTCTAATTATTGAAAGAATTCGTGGAAAAAAATTAACAATAATTCAAATTTTAATTATTTTAATTGGATTCAGTGGCTTGATAATTTTGCTTGAGGTTAGATCCATCAATTCGATAAGTGGATTAATTTTTGGGATTTTAAGTGCAATAAGTTTATCTTTTTTGATAACTATTGGTGAACATTATACATCTGAATTTGGTGGTTTAAATATTGCATTTGCACAATTGATTTCTGCAGGATTTGTAATGCTTTATTTTACTACTCAAGGCTTTGGATGGATGATAGAGAACATAGGCATAAGTCTTTTTCTTGGAATATTTTTAACAGCAATAGGTCTTACAACATATTGGTATGTGGTAAAAATTATTAAACCTTTATCCGTAAGCACTATTACCTATTTAGAGCCAACTTCCGGAGTTATTTTAGGAATTATTTTATTAGATGAAATAATATCTCTAAGCCAGTTAATAGGTTTTGTTCTTATTATTTTTGTCGGAATATCCCAAGTGATTTATGATTCAAGGATTAAATCTGATTAATCGAAAAAGTATGATTTTCTAAGAATTTAATCAGATTCCATTCTGAATTATTTTCCTTCAAGAACTTTAAAAAAGTTTCACTTTTTAGAAACAATGGATAAGTAAGTTTTTTATAGTTTTCTCTATTCAGATGTTCAACAATTTTTCCATCTGAAATTTTTTTGATTGCACTTCCTAATTCATTTGCAGTTACAACACAGTCAAAATTTTCAAGAACCTCATCATCAATTCTTAGATCACTACTGTTTTTAAAGTTAACAAGCTTCAAGCATTGATCTTCAACTATTCCAAGATCTTCAATATCTTTAGAAGAAAACAATTCTCTATCAATAATTATTTCTAATATTTCCATTAATACAAAGATACAATCTTTAACAACTAAGAAGTATTGCAATATAAAAATATTTCACTAACTTTACTCTATGGATACTTACAAAGGATCAGGAGTTTCTCCCGGTATTGGTCTTGGTAAATTTTACGTTATAAACAATGATATTGATTTTTCAATTCCTAAAAAGCTGAGTTTTAAAGAAAGTCAAAGCAAATTAGATATCCGATATGAACAGCTAATAAGTGAATTAGAAAAAGATAATAGAGAAGATGAATCAAAAGTTTTAGACGCATATCGTCTACTTATAAATGACCCTGAGATAGTTGAAATGGTCGATGAAGAACAAAATCTTATAGAGGTTTTTCAAGTTTTTAAAGACACATCAGATCAAATGCTTAGTTTTGAAGATGAGTATTTTAAACAAAGAGCCGAAGACATAATTTCTATAGGTAAAGAAATCATTTTTACAATGCAGGATATTGTTATAGATAAAAATTTAACTGAGGATGTAATTATTTTCGCTGATGATTTAACACCAAATGATACTTCATCCATTGACCTTACAAAAGTAAAAGGTTTCGTTGTATCAAATGCAGGACCTACATCTCATGCTGTAATTGTTGCTAAAAATTTAGGAATACCCTGTGTGATAAATTTTGATATTACAAAAATCGATTCGGATTTTAATAAAAGTGTTGTATTGGATGGAGATACAGGAGAAATTTTCTTAGATCCAACATCGGATGTTCTCAAAAAAGTTGAAGAAGGTTTGAATAAAATAAATAAATTAAGGGAGTCATATAATCAAGATTCAATCAAAGACTTGGGTATTGAACTTAGAGCAAATATAGGTAGCAGTGAAGAGATAAATGCTTTTAATGATGACCATATTAAATCAGTTGGCCTATTTAGATCTGAATTTGTCTATATTGATAGATCCTCAAAACCTACATTAAAAGAACAAATAGAAATTAATAATGAATTAAATACAAAATTTTCTAACACTATTGTTTTTAGAACTTTAGACATAGGTGGCGATAAACAAGTTCCATATTTAAATTTACCTAAAGAAGAGAACCCATTTCTTGGGGTAAGAGGAATAAGATATTCTCTAGATGAACAAGATCTTTTTAGAGAACAAATAATTTCAATTCTTAGTTCAGATCTGATAGACAAAGTAAAAATAATGTTTCCAATGGTTTCTATTCTTGATGATTTTTTAGATGCTAAAAAAATAGTCACAGAAGAATCTAAAAAATTAAATGTAAACTCCCCTCCTTTAGGGATTATGGTTGAAACGCCCTCTGTTGCATTAAATACTGATCAATACATTCAACATGTTGATTTCTTTTCAATAGGAACTAATGACTTAATTCAATACACATATGCAGCTGATCGGGGTCTTTCCACACTTAACAAATATCAAGACCCTCTTGATGTGTCTGTACTTAGATTAATTAGTAATGTAATCGATACTGGACTTAAGAATGATATCGAAGTCTCTGTATGTGGAGATATGGCTTCGGATAAAGACTCATCAATTATCTTATACTTACTTGGACTTAGAGTATTTAGTATTGCTCCATCTCAAGGACCAAATATAATCAATTCACTTATTCATGCAAAAGAAAATTTATCCCATATAGAAAAAGAAGAAATTCTTTCTTCAACAGATTCTCAAAGTTTAAGAAAACTCATATCATAAAAATATATTGAAAGTTTTTGGAATACTGCTTGCAGCTGGCTTAAGTGAAAGATTTGAGTCAGATAAACTATTTGCTTTATACAAAGATAAAGAGCTTATTAGATACCCAATCGAAACTTTTTTAAACTGTGACGATATCGACTCAATAGTTATTGTTTGTAATGAAATCAATATAGAAAAAACAAAAGAAATTCTAAATTCATATGCAATTGATAAGAAATTTGAATTAATTCTAGGAGGCAAAACAAGACAAGAAAGCGAGATTTTTGCTCTAAATACTTTAAAATTTATGGATGTAGATAATAATGACTTAGTTGCAATTCATGATTGTGCACGATCTTTTTTACCAGAAGACTTATTGAAGGAATTAATTACAGAAGCAAAAACACATGGATCTTGCTCTCCTTACATAGAGACCAGCCTTTACAGTAAAACATCGCAAAAGCTTTTAAAAGATAATCTTGTTGAAATTCAAACTCCCCAAATATTTGAATATGAAATTTTAGAAAAGGCTTACCTTATTAATGTTGAAGATGAAATGATTTCACACGATACAACTCAACAAGTTTCAAAAAACTTGAATATTGAATCAAAAATTATTTTAGGCTCTGACCTCAATCTGAAAATAACATATAAAGAAGATTTAGAAACTATTAAATTAAAACTAGAAGAGTATGGAAATAAATGAGTTTATTAGATAGATATTCAGATTTTGTTCAAGAAAGAGGTAAAAAAACAAAAGTTGCTTTAGTTGGTGCTGGACAAATGGGTCAGGGTATTGTCACTCAAATCAACAAAATGCCAGATACAGATCTTGTTCTAATTGTTGACAAAAACGAAAACAAATTAGATATGGCTCGAAGCAAATACAACCAGAATAATGATATTACAATTTCAACTAATCTTGATTCCCTCGATGATCAGGATTTAGATATAGTCATAGAAGCAACAGGAACACCTTCCTCAGGAGCTGAAGTTGCATTTAAGGTTTTAAATAGAAACATTAATTTGATTTTATTAAATGTCGAGACAGAAGCAACGATAGGTTTAGCTTTAAATAGAGAGGCAGAGAAAAACAATACCATTGTGACTGTTGGAGATGGAGATGAACCAGTTGCAGCAGTTGAGTTATTTAATTTTGCAAGGGAAATTTCCCTCGATGTAGTTGCAATTGGTAAAGGTAAGAATAATCCTTTTGATGTATTTAAAACTCCAATGGATCTCGAAAAAGAAGCTAAAGAAAAGAAAATGAACCCCTATATGCTAACAAGCTTTGTTGATGGCAGTAAAACAATGATTGAGATGGCAGCTTTAGCAAATTATCTTGATTTTGATATTGATATTGATGGAATGCACGGACCTAACTCTACTTATGATGAACTAAATTCTATTTTTATTCCTAAAACATCTGGAGGGATACTAGAAAATACAAATGTTGTTGATTTTGCGTTTGGGGTAGCACCAGGTGTTTTTGCAATAGTTTATTCAGAAGATGATTATGTAAATTATGAAATGGAGTATTTAAAAATGGGAAAAGGTCCATACTGGACTTTATATAGGCCTTATCACTTGACTAGTTTAGAGATTCCAAGAACAATCATGAAGTTAATGGTTGAGAAAGAAACCCAGCTAAGTGCAAAAAAATGGAACGTTGAAGTAGTTGCATATTCAAAAAAAGATCTAAAAGCTGGTACAAATCTTGGTTCAATCGGGGGAGAAAATATATATGGAAAGGCCATGAGAGTAGAAAATTCGAAAAATCTTGCTCCATTAGGTATAGCCGAGAACAATATCTTGAACTCTGAAGTTAAAAAAGGTGAACCAATTAAGATTGAGAATATCGATATAACTGACAATCAACTTTATAAGTATTGGTTATCACAAAATAGTTGAATAAATATTGAATAAATTATCAAATTGTTATTATAAAATTTGAGTTTACTATGAAAAAACCTAATCAAAGAATCGGTGCAGATGTTGTCAAATCTGATTTGGTAGAACTGCATAAATCAACATCAAACAAATCTGCAACTTACGCTTTACATTTTGATACAGAGGAAACAAATCAGTTCTGTGATTTTACTGAAAATGTTCAAAACTTAATCTCAGCTTCAAATATTGCACATGGTTCAGTAACTATATCAACCCCGCATACAACTACAGCAATAATTATTAATGAATCTGAAACAGGGTATATCAATGACTTTAAAAGAAAACTAGAAGAACTCATACCTTCAGATTCATACTATGAACATGATGATTGGGATTTAAGAACAGAAAACATGCAAGAAGATGAAAATGTTAATGGAAGATCCCACGTAAGAGGTTCTATCATTGGTTCAACCTCTGTCTCTTTACCTGTTGTAGATTCTGAAATTATTTTAGGAAGATGGCAACGTCTCTTTTTTGTTGAGTTAGATTGTGCACGTCCAAGAAGACTCTTTATTCAGATTCAAGATTTAGATTAACCTTTTACATTCAAGAAATAATCCGGCTCTTCTCCCACTCTCCATTTAATGTTGCACCCCATACTTGGAAGTTGGTCAGAGATTGGATCTTCATTATTTAACAAGGCTTGAATAGCACTTCTTAGGCTTTCTCCGTTAGTAGGGATATCATTACCAGGCCTAGAGCCATCAAGTTGACCTCTGTAAACAAGATTTTGATCACTGTCAAAAAGAAAAAAATCAGGTGTGCATTGCGCCGTAAAATTTTTTGCAACAGATTGATCTTCATCAACAACATAAGGAAAGTTGTATCCTAAGTTTTCTGCATACTCCCTCATTTTATCAATGCTATCTTCTGCATACTTCTCTTGAGAACTGTCATTTGAATTAATTCCAATCACACCAATATCATTTCCCATTATTTCGTTGCTTAAATTTACGATCTCTTCATTGACATGTTTAACAAAGGGACAATGATTACATATAAACATTACAAGTGAACCTTTTTTGCCATCAAACATATCACTTGTATACATTTCACCATCAATCCCAAGTAAATTAAATTTTGGCATTTCTGTGCCTAGTGGCAACATTGTTGACTCTACATCCATTAAAACCTCCTATTTTATTGAATTATAAGCGAAAATTAGGTTTAAATGACTGCCAACTCATTCTGAAGTTACAAGCTATAAATAAAAAATTATTTAAGACGTATGAAACCCAAAGTTTTATTTTTTATAATTAAAGTATGTGATATTACCAATATCGCGTATTTGTTACAAAGAGTGACAGATTGATCAATCTAAAGGGGGATTGAAAAGATATGAAAGAATTCATACAACGCGTTGGTGGTGCTGCGTCAGGAATGGTTATTCCTAACATTGGTGCCTTCATCGCTTGGGGGCTAATTACAGCTCTTTTTATAGGACCCGGTTGGTTACCAAATGAGGATCTATCAACAATGGTCGTCCCTATGATTAAATGGCTTCTTCCACTGCTATTAGGTTATACAGGTGGAAAGATGGTCTATGGTCATAGAGGTGGTGTCATTGGTGCTGTTACAACAGCTGCAGCAATTATAGGTACTGAAACATTTCAGTTCCTAGGTGCTATGTTGGTAGGCCCTGGTTCTGCCTGGATCCTTAAAAAGGTTGATGGAGCATTACAAGATAGTGTTCCAGAAGGCTTCGAAATGCTTTATGACAACTTTTCTTTAGGAATACTTGGACTTGGAACAAGCGTTGTTACTTATTTAGGTCTTGCACCTATTTTGACAGCAATTTCTGACGGATTAGGAAATTTTGCTTCAGGTTTAGTTGAAAGTGGTTTAGTGCCATTAGCAGACATACCTATTGAGGTTGCAAAAGTGTTGTTCTTGAATAATGCTGTAAACCACGGTGTTTTGACACCATTAGGTGCAGCTGAGTCAGCTGAAATGGGTAAATCAATTTATTTCATGCTAGAAGCTAACCCTGGTCCTGGACTAGGTTTACTACTTGCATATTGGTTTGCTGGTTCTGGAATGTGGAAAGCATCTGCACCAGGATCAATAATTATCCATTTCTTTGGTGGAATTCATGAGGTCTACTTTCCATATGTGTTAGCACATCCAATAATGATTATTGCAATGTGGGCCGGTGGAATTTCAGCAGATCTTTGGTTCGTAGCTACTGATGCTGGACTAGTTGGTCCTGCATCGCCAGGAAGTATATTTGCTTTCTTGTCGATGACACCGAGAGGTGGAGCAGTAGGAGTGTTAGGTGGTGTTGCTATCGGTGCAATTGCTTCAGCAGTTGTTGGTACATTACTACTTAGAGCACGACCAATTCAAGAAACTGATGCTGGAGTAGAAGATTCAATAGAAACTTCAATTCCAGGAGTTGATGTTTAAGAACTAATAAGAATTAGTTATAATTGACTTGGGAGGAAACTCCCAAGTCAATTTTTTTTGAAAGGAATTTATGAGTTCAATCGAGGCATCGAATGTAAAAAAAATTTGTTTAGCTTGTGAAGCTGGAGCTGGTTCAAGTTTGATGGTAAAAAATAGTCTTATTAAGAAAGCAAAAAAAGCCGGCCTTGATATAGAAATAGTCCATTCACCAGCAACTCAAATACCTGCTGACGCTGATATAGTTGTAACACATCAAGGATTAGCAGGGGTTGCAAAAAGTGCTGCACCAGAAAATTCAGTTTTGATTCAGTACGTAATGTTTATGAATGATCCGTCTTTAAACAAATTAATCAAAGATTTATCAGAGGGAAATACAATTACATCTTCATGACAAAAAGGCCAGTACTGATAAAAGAGGCCATATTAGTCAATCAGGCTTTTGAAACAATTGATGAGTGTTTAGAGCAATCAGGAAAATTGTTAGTAGATAATGGGTATATAGAACCTGAATATATTTTATCAATGAAAGAAAAAGTTGAACAGCACCCGTACACAACATATTTACCGGGAGCAGGCGTAGCCATACCGCATGGTATGTCTGAAGGTTTTAGATATATAAATCACACTGGAATAAGTGTTTTACAGATACCAAATGGGGTTGACTGGTTAGGTGAGAAAGTTTTTATAGTAATTGCTATTGCAGCTAATAGCGATGAACATATGAATGTATTAGCTTCATTAGGAGATTCACTTGAATCTGAAGAAGATGCAAAAAATCTATGGAAAACAAATTCAGTCGATAAAATATACGATATTTTAAGCTAATCAAAGTGAATAAACTAGCTTTACATTTTGGTGCTGGAAATATAGGAAGAGGATTTATTGCACCAGTTTTAAAAGAAAATAACTATGATGTAATATTTGTTGATATTGATAAAAGCTTAATTAATAAGATTAAAAAAGAAAAACATTTTGATATTAAATTAATTGAGTCTAAAAATCTATACAAATCAGTTGAGAATATTGATGGCATTAATTTATCCGATGAGGAGGAATTAAATAAAGCATTAAACCAATGCGCTTTAGTAACAACCTCTGTTGGCCCGAACCATGTAGGTGAAGTGCTTAAAATTGTTATTAAAAATGCCAAAAATAGAGAGTTAAATTTTATAGCATTTGAAAACCAATATCGCTCATCAACAACTTCTAAAATAAAATGTGATTATAAAGAAAATAATATAAAATTTACGGATGTTGTTGTTGATAAAATTATTCCTAAACAAGAATCAAATGAATTAGATATTTTCGTAGAAGAATACGGAATGATCCTCATCGACGAAAATCATGAAAAAATATTTAAAGAATCTGAAATAGTTCGTTATGGAGATTACGAATATGAATTTAGAAAAAAACTTTGGATGTTAAACGGTTATCATCTTTGTTTATCTTATTTTGGATTGGCAAATAATTTAAAATATGTTCATGAACTTTTTATTAATAAAGAAACTAAAGATTTTACAGAAAAGATGGGAAAGGAATTTTTAGAAAGCGTACTCTTACTCAAAAATGAAGACAGAGTTCAGTTAGAAAGATTTATGGATACAATTCATAAAAGATTCTCAAATTCAATGATCAATGATGAATTAAGAAGAGTTGCTAGAAACCCCTTAATAAAATTTGCAAAAAATGAGCGGTTTCATGGCCCTTTAGATTTACTGATTGATAATGATAAATCAATTGAAAGTTTTAAACAAATTTTAGACATTTTATATGAATATGATTTTAGTTTTGTTGAAGGATATAAAGAATTTAAAGACAAAGTATTAAATCTAGATAAATCAATTATGTATACCTCATATTGGGGACAGGATTTAAAATTAGAATCATATTTAGAAAAATTAGGAAAATAAAATGTCTCAAAATAAGAAATTTAAGATATTAATTTATCCCGGTTTACATGCAAGACCAGGTAGCGAATTTGTGAAACTTTGCCAAGAGTTCGATAGTTCAGTAACGATAGTTGTTGGGGATAAAACTGCAAATGGTAAAAGTCTTTTAAGTCTCTTCAAGGTTGAGCCAAAGCAATATTCTGAGATTGAGATAAATATAGATGGATCTGACGAAGAAATTTTAATGAGAGAATTAACGGTCTGGAAAACAGAAGCATTTAGAACCAAAGAAGATTTTGATAATCCCTTAATAGAAGAAGAACTGTTAACGTGTTTTGAGGTTATTGACAATGAATGAAACAATCTACAATCAATTAATTAAATCTCCGAAAGTTACAAAATCAGATGAATGGGATGCTCTTTATGATAATTTACCACTTGTAATTGTATCCAAAATTGATTTTCTTGAAGAAGCACTTAGTAAATTGGATAAAGTTAAAGGATATGGATACATTGCGATTTTTAGGAAAGATTTATTTTTATTCAACACAAAACTTTTATCAAAGAGATGTGGCATGGTTGATGAAAATGGAAAACTGTTAAAAGCAGCTAGAGTTCCAAAAAACTAACTTTTACTTTTTCTTTTACTCCAGTAAATACTGATCATGTACAGGGACAAGATAGTTAGTAAAAATTTAATTAATTCGCTAAACCACCAAATATTGTCAGGAATATCCATAAACGTAGAAATTTGTCCACCTACAGCTCCACCAATCATTCCAGATAACAACAAAGGTAGGGCATCTCTACTATTAATACCCTTAACAAATATTGAAGCAAGCAACCCGTATAATAGCCAGACAGCCATTAATGATATAACTGCCCAAAGTGCTCCCATTATTTCCTCGAGATTTTTTTTACAGTTACACTTTCAATTCTTCTGTTATCCATTTCAACAACGGTAATTTCTAGTCCATTAATATTGACTTTATCTCCAGGATTAGGTAATTGTTCAGAGTGGCTAATAAACAAACCACCAACAGTTGCAACATCTTTTTCATTGGGTTCTAATCCAAAAAACTCTTCAAAATCATCAATATCTGTTTTTCCTTCAATTGTCCATTGACCAGGTCCCAATCTTTTTATACCACTAAAACGTTGGTCGTGTTCATCAGGCAAGTCTCCAACAAATTCTGACAAGACATCTTTAATCGTAATAATTCCCTCAATGCCTCCATTTTCATCTATTACACATGCAAAACTTGCTTTATTTTCTCGCAATATATTTAATGCCGAAAGAGAAGAAGTGTACTCTGGTAGGTAGATAACATCTTTAAGTAAATTCTCAATTTCTATACTCTTTGAATCTTGCTTTAAATTTAAGAGATCTTTGACGTAAACAACTCCAAAAGTATCGTCTAATGACTCACTTTTTGAAACAGGTAATCTAGATATTCTTTTTTCATTTACAATTTTACGCACATCATTTATTGATAATGGTAAAGATAGAAACAGCACATCAACTCTTGGAGTCATTATTTCCTTGATTGGTCTATCCGAAAATTCGAGTAAAGAATCAATTATTTCTCTTTCTGCTGGAAGAATTTGACCTTCTTGTTCACCAAGGGCTGTCAGAGCTTGAATATCTGCTTCTGTTATCTCATTGTCTCCATCCATATCTCCAGTTCTGCTTGTTCCATATCTGTTAATTGAATTTGTAATAAGGTTTGTAAATGGTGCAAAAATTTTTGATAAATAAGTAATTAATAATGAAGTTCTTGACATAAATTCTACAGGTTTTCTAGTAGCAATAGTCTTAGGTGTTACTTCACCAAAAATTAACACAAGAAATGTAATAAATAGCGTAGCAATTATTCCACCGGTTCTTTCTCCAAATTGTCTGACAAATATTATTGTTGCTAATGATGCCATTAAAATATTTACGAAGTTATTTGCAACCAGAATTCCACCAATTGTTTGTTCAATATCATCTTTAGCATTTTTTATTCTTTTATTTTTTTTGCTGTCGTCTAATTGGTGAATTTTTTCTCTTGGTAATGTTGTAATCGCTGTTTCAGAACCCGAGAGCATTGCAGAGAAAATTAAACATATAAATATGAGGAGATAAAGAATGATATCTAAGTTAGTACTCAATTTGTATATATGATTCTAGAGGATTTTAAGTTAAATTAAAGAATTTATTTAATTTAGTTTTGGATACTGGTTTTACTGCAAAAAAATCAGCGCCTACTCTTTTAGCTTGAAATTCATCAGCTTCTCTATCTGCAATAAGCGCAATCGGTACATTTTGAGTTACTTTTTCTCTTTTAAGCTCCCTTATTATCGAAGGTCCACCATTATTTTTAACTTGCATATCAACAAAGATATAATCTACACGTTGATTCAAACTTTTTAAATCAATATTTTCAAGCAGTTCGTAATCAAAATCAATATATTTTTCAATTGATTCAATTACCCATTGGTTGTCACTATAAATTAAAATTTTCACAGTTTTAAAAGCATACTATTCTGTAATTTTAAATAACAATGACAAATATAATTTCTACATTAATTTTGGCAGTGGCTGGAACTGCATCACTTAATATATATGAAATAGAAGGTATTTTTTCTAATGCACATGTAAACGCTATTGAACAGCATATTGATGAAAGAAAATATACAGATAATGATTTATTAATTTTCCAATATAGTTCCAAAGAAGGAAGCCAAGATAGTTATAAAAAATTTAATAATTTATTGTCTAATTATGATTTTCCGGTAGGAGTTTGGTTTGGTCCATACCAGATATCTGTTGACTATGATTTGCTACAAAATTTAGATTTTATCGGTTTTTCTCCTGGTGTTGAAATCTATAATGTACCTTTCGAAAAATTTGTCGAAGAAAAATACTGCAAAATCAATCTTTGTAATTTTGAAGAAGGAAAAATTCTCATATCTGCAAATGAAGGTATTTATGAAAATTATTTGATAGTAGGAACCCTTGGTTCGTTTATAGAGAATATAGATTTTAATGCACCTGACCAATCAATTGAATTTTTCAAACCCTCCTTATTTCAACGATTTTACATTTCAATATCAAACCCAATATTTACATATATGTTTTTTGTTTTAGGTTTTGCTCTGATTGGCCTTGAACTCTTTGCTATAGGGCCTGGATTAATGGCTGTCGTAGGTTCGCTTTTAGTAATATCATCAACTTTGCCCTTTCAAGAATTTGGAATAAATTATCTTGGGGTCTTTATATTCTTTATATCCTTTTTAATGTATATAAAAATTCTATCAAGGGGATATTTTTCAACTTTAGGTGTTGTTGCATTTCTAGTACTTTTTGGTTCATCTTTAGTAATGTTTAGTAACTATGAAATAAGTGTCAATTTTATTCTTTTATTCTTAGTGTCAGTTGCGCTTGCACTATTTTATTTTGTAGCAATACCTACAGTGATAAGATCAAGGCTTACTACCGACACAAGCGGAGGAACATCTTTAGTAGATCAAAGCTGTGAATTAATTGAAATTCTAGAATCTGACACAGGTCTTGTGAAGTATAAAAATACAGAATTAAGGGTTTATTTAGAAACGGATAGATCCTATAAAAAAAGTAAAGATTACGTCTTTTTTGAAAAAGATGGAAACCTTTATATATAAATATTCAGTAAAACTTCGCGAAAAAAACCTTTTGCCATTTGTTTTTTTTGAAATAACGTTCCTATATGTTAGAAATAAAGATTTCAACTTGGCAATACAATGCTCTCTGCAGACAACATAGTTCAAATTTATTCTTCCCCCCTGCCACTTTTGAGAAAAAAGAAGATAGAGAAAAAAGAGAGGCAAAAGCAAAAGCTGTTTGTAATGGATGTCCTGTTAAAGTTAATTGCTTAGAGGAGGCTAAAGAGATTGAAGAACCTTTTGGAATCTGGGGAGGGCTAAACGAAGTCGAAAGAAAACGAAACTTAATATTTTCCTAAAGTTTTTTTCTAGACCCTGCCTTATCAATTTTTTGAGTTATTCCAATTTTGTCAAGCAACTCAAGATAGGGAATTGCATACTTTCTTGAAAGATTAGATTTATCTTTAAAATCTTTTACAGAAAATTTATCAGGCATAAACCCAATTATCTCAACTAATTGTTTCAAATGTTTATCAGAGATAATAATTTTAGAATCAACTCTGTAAATTTTTTTGGATATAAAAAGACTTTTCATATCATTTCTATCAAATTCTTTTGTATCAATAATATTTACCTCCAATGTTTCACCAAGCAGTTCTTTGATTTTGATGTACTGATTTTCTAGATTTTCATAGTTATCTATTTTTTTTATTACTTGATTATTTGATATGTTTATATTCTCTTTATCCTTTGTTAGTTTTTCCAATGTATCAGTTGATATTTGATACTTATTTTGAAAGAAATCTTTTACACCAGACTTATTTATTAAGTCTGTATTATTTTCTAGATCTTCAATGATTTTTTCCAGAGCTGATTCTCTAACAAATAAATTTTCTATTTGTTTGAACTCTTTCTTACTTTCAAAAAATTTTGTATCTAAAAAGTCAAAAATATCTAATAAATTGTTTATTTTGATATTGCTTTTAATTTTATTATTCAACTTTAAAATTTGATATTTATCAAGAAATAGTAAGAATTTTCCTCCAATATATTTTTCTCTATCTATATTTTGAATTAGTAGATTTTCAAAAATTGGAATAGGCATTGCTTTTGATAGACTTACAATAGCAAAAGTCTCTTTTTCGGAATTTATCAATTTTATTTTTGTTACATGGGCGTTATTTGTTCCAAAAAAAAGCCTTAACGTACCTTTTAAAATTGATTTATCTACATCTTTATTATTTAATTCAATGAATAAGTTTTTTGAAAAATAAATTTTTTCATTTGAAAGTAGGTCACCTCTTTCTGGAAAATTCTTATTTGTTTTTTTTAAAGATAATGCCACTCTTTTTGCTACATCATTGTCATGATTTTTCTGATGTTTACTCTGAACTTCTTTTATTTGTAGTTTTTCATTATGTAAATTGTATATAAGATTTTCATAATCTAGATTTTTACTTGCTGTACCGGTAATAACTTTTCCAGTTCCATCAATTATGAAGCTTCTATCGACCCACAGTGTTGGTGTTTTTTCTTTAAATTCACAGGTTTTAATAAAATTATGAATAGATTGACACAAAGACTTTCTGTTTGAGTTTTTTTTGTTGAACTCAATAATTTTATAATTAATATTTTCATGACTAGATAATTTTGCACTTAAGACTTCTTTATTTACATCGCCTTCAAGTAGATCAATTTTTGTAAATACAAATATAAAATTCTTTTTATTTAGTGAAGTTAATGATTGAAAATGCTGTTCAGATTGTTCGGACCAGTTTTCTATTGAATCTATAATAAAAAGAATTACATCTGCATTAGCAAAACCAGCTATTGTGTTTTTAAAAAAATCTTTGTGACCTGGAACATCAACTATTGAATAAGTATTTTTTTCGATTGTAAAATAGGTATAACCCAAATTTATCGTGAGACCCCTTTTTTTTTCTTCAGGCAATCTATCAGTTTCTTGTTGAGTTAAAAAATTTACAAACGTGGATTTACCATGATCTACATGTCCAGCAGTAGCAATGACTGTCATAAATTAGTTAAAAAATCCTTAATAGGTATATCGTTTTTTTCTGAAGTGCTTCTTACATCAATAATTATATTGTTTTTATTAATTCTAGGAATTATTGGGATCTCATTATGAATTAGTTTGCTCATAAGGTTTGTATTTTCTAGTTCACTTATTTGTATTACTGGTGAAGCTATAAATTTATTTGGTAAAGTACCTCCACCCATTACGGAATTATCATGGACAACTTCATGTTTTATTTTAAGATTTTCAGTTATACTTTTGATTCTATTTTCAAGTTCCTCATAATTCATCGCAATCATTTTCCATAATGGTATTTCTATTTCATTTTTTGATACATATTTATTTGTAGTTTCTTGTAGTTCAAAGAGAGTTAAAGGAGAACAGCGGTATGTCCTAAATAGTGGAGATTCCTTTATAGACTGGATCATTTCTTTATTTCCAGCAATTATTCCCGACTGTAAAGATCCAAATAGTTTATCACCTGAAAACATAACTAAATCTGCACCTTGTCTTAATGATTCCTGTACAGAAGGCTCATCATCAAAGATATCAATATTTTCTTTCTTTAGAAATTTTCTACTCGCAACTAAACCACTTCCGAGATCATGAATCAAAATACTATCATGACTTTCTGTCAAAGATCTTAGATCCTTCAAATTGACTTCCTCTACGAAACCATTAATGGAAAAGTTTGATCTATGGACTTTTAAAATTAAAGAGTCTTCATTTTCTTTTAGAGCCTTCTCATAGTCAGTTATTTTAGTTTTATTTGTTGTTCCGATTTCGACCATCTTCAAGTCTGTTTCTTGTATTATTTCAGGAAGTCTATAAGATCCACCAATTTCAATTATTTCTCCTCTAGAAATAATTACTGATTTTTTACCATAAATATTTTTTAATGTTTTAAGTGTTATATAGAGAGATGATGCGTTGTTATTGACAAAACAAACATCCTCAGAACCTAGAAGTAAGTTCATAGATTGATTCAGGAATTCATTTCTTTTTCCTCTTCTGTTATTTAAAATATCATATTCGATATTCGTACTTCCCCCATTAAAGTTAATATCAGTTTGTGCTCTTCCAAGGTTTGTATGTAACAATGTCCCAGTACAGTTGATAACTTTTTTTTGAACTTTTAATGTATATTTATATAATTCGTTTTCAAAATTCTTAATAGTAGTTTGACTGTCTGTGTTTTCATTAAGACAACTTTGAGCTATTGAAACAATTATTTCTCTAGGAAGGTTAGATTTCACTTCCTCTACAAGCTTATTTACAGATATTTTATCCATATATCGCTGCTTTTTTTGGTTTAAAACTCATGTTTATATCTTAAAGTGAAAAAATTTCATGTAACAATAAATTTTTTGAATAATTTGATATACGATATAATCAACTTATGGATATACAAATAAAATCATCACGCTCAGTTTTAGCAACAGATAGTGCTGTAAAAAAGCTTGTTGAATTGAAAGCTGAGGAATCTAGCGAGGACAGCTTTTTAAGAATGGGAGTTAAGCCAGGTGGCTGCTCTGGACTTTCATATGAGATGTTCTTCGACACAGAAAGACTTCAAAATGATATTTTCGAGTCATATGATGGTGTTGATATTGGTATTGACTCACAAAGCCTTGAACATATAAAGGGATCAACTTTAGATTATAAAGAAGGTTTAATGGAGACTGGATTTTCAATCGATAACCCGAATGCAACAAGAACTTGTGGTTGTGGAGACAGTTTTAGTTAAATTTATATCCAACTGAATGTACTGTTTTTATCCAGTCAGACCGTTTTTCACCCAACTTTGACCTAAGTCTTCTAACATGAACGTCTACTGTTCTAGCCCCTCCAAAATAATCATATCCCCATACTTTTTCTAATAACTCTTCTCTTGACCACACATTTTCTTGATTTTCAACAAAGAATTTTAATAATTCATATTCCATAAAAGTTAAATCTAATAATTGATCATCCACTTTAGCTTCATAAGTTTTCAAATTAATTACAAGATCATTAAACTCAATTTTTTCTGATGAACTATCTCCAATTAAAGATTGAAATCTTGCAATTACTTCCTCTTCCAAACAATCATTTGATATTACTTCAATTTTTGGATTTTTAATTAAATCGATACTCTGTTTGAATTCTTCATCATTAGCAATTATTAGTTCAGGAATAGGTTTTGAAGCTGTTTCTATGTCAGAGAGGTTTTTTTTGGTTTCTCCATACAACGAAAAAGACGTACATACCAAGTGAACTTCATTTTGTGTAGCTATCTTATCTAAATCAACTGAATTTAAATCATAAGAATTTAGGCATGATATTACCTTTTCATGCTCTTTCTCTACATTTATATACGCTTTTACCATAATCTTGAAACAAATATTTAATATTTCCGAGTAACCAATATTTTAAATAAATACTACATTATTAACGAGAATATTAAAAGAGGTATTAATAACAATGAAAATTAAAGCTGAATACATATGGATAGATGGTAAAACACCAACTGCAAAATTAAGAAGTAAAACTAAAATTATGGATCAAGGCACAGAGCCTCCAATTTGGGGATTTGATGGATCAAGTACTGAACAAGCAACTGGAGATCAGTCTGACTGTGTTTTAAAACCTGTAGCACAGTTCCCAGATCCGATAAGAGGGGGAGATAACATATTAGTTATGTGTGAAGTATTAAATGTAGATATGACACCACATGCTTCAAATACAAGAGCAGCATGTGTTGCTTCTGCAGAAAACTTTTCTGAGTTTGAACCAATGTTTGGCTTAGAACAAGAATATACATTTTATGAACAGTCATACGATTCCTTGAAATATGGACAACCTCTAGGATTCCCTCCTTCAGGCTATCCAGCCCCCCAAGGTGGTTACTACTGCGGAGTTGGAGCAGATGAAGTATATGGTCGTTCAATTTCAGAAGACCATGCAACTGCTTGTATGGAAGCGGGCTTAAACATATCAGGAACAAATGCAGAAGTTATGCCAGGACAGTGGGAGTTCCAGATTGGGCCTGTAGGTGCACCTGCTATTGGAGATCAAATATGGATTGCAAGATGGCTTTTGTACAGGATTGCTGAAGATTACAATATTTCTGCAACTCTAACTCCAAAGCCAGTAAAAGGAGACTGGAACGGCGCTGGTATGCATACAAACTTTTCTACAAAACAAATGCGTGAAGATGGTGGATATGACGCAATAGTTGCAGGATGTGAGGCTTTAGGTAAAAATGCTGAATTTCATGTTCAAAACTATGGCGCTGGGATAGAAGATCGTCTTACTGGAGATCACGAAACACAAAGATTTGACACTTTTTCTTATGGTGTAAGCGATAGAGGAGCTTCGATTAGGATTCCATGGCAAGTTGAAGTAGATAAAAAAGGCTATTTAGAGGATAGAAGACCAAACGCAAACGCAGATCCTTATGTAATTGCAACGGTTATGATTGATACTGTCTGTTCTGCAGCATCAAGTTAATTAACCAGAGGTATTAATAGCTACTATTTCTTCTATTTTTTCTTGGAACTGATTTATGTTATTGTTAAATGAATCTAATGCTGAAGCTCTACGCTCTCCAGTGTCAGATGAAGTTAAACCTTCTAAAAGCTCCTGGGAATCAATATAGATAAGTTCAACTAATGCTTTTAGTTCCTCATGGCTTTTAACTAATCCAGCAAATGTTGAAGGAGGACCAGGTTCGGAGACAGTAGTAACAAACTGTTCTGCATCCTCAATAAAGTTTGCGAACTCATCTTTTGCTTCTTGATAAGTAACTTCTTCGTTATCCCATCTATCATTTGCCTCAAGAACTTTTGTTGCAAGATCAATAGATTGTATTTTTTCTGACGAAATTTCCTCCAAGTATGTGATTACCTCATCAGGCAATGTTGTAGTGGTTGTAGTGGTAGTTTCCTCTTCAGGCTCATCTTCTACAGCTTCGACAATATCTTCAACAACTGGTTCTATTTCTAAATTATTGTTTGTAGAGACTCGATTAATAAAAGTATAAGTAGTTGCAATCATCCCTATCAACACCAATGGAAGAACTAGTCTTCCTGGTTTAGGGTCTTCGTTAAATGTTTCCATGACTACAGTTTATCAAATATGTTATTAATTTCCTGAGTTATTGTCTCCCACTCTTTATCTTCTAATTTAGATATTGTAATGAAACCAGGACCAAAAAATACAGATGATACACCGTCAATGTTATTTAAATCATTCAAAAGAATACTTTCAGACAAATCAGTCATTATTTTTTTTGCATTTGGGTTTGGTGTATCAATTAATTCCATAATTAAGGTTAATTTTAATATAAATTTTATTAATATATGACAGTATGAATTATGAAAATATAAACAATCCTTTAATGCAATTTTCATTTGAGAAAAAATATTTTTACAGTATATTTGGACTTTATTTATTCTCCTTAGGCTCTTTAGTTCTTGGCTATTCTTTTTATTTGCTTCTTGAAACCACGGATCTTGTTGAAAGAAGCACCATTACATGGAATGCACAAGGTCTATTTTGGTTTTTAATACTATTTTGTGTTGCAATTTTTATTTTATTTATTCCAGTAGAGTTTCTTAACACTTTTAAGATTTACAATATTTCATTTAAGGATTTATTAACTAATGTAATTTTAGTAATTTTTACCTCGCTGTCTTTTTTGGTATTCTTTCAATTTTTCTTAAGTCCATCAAATCAGATTGTAAGCGATATTATTGACCTAGGAAAAGCTGTATCTTTTTCCGGGTTTATTACCGTACCATTGATTTTGTTTCTCGTACATAACTTAACAAGAACCATTGGTTTCCCTGAAAAATTTTCATATAGCTTTACCCTTTTTGTTTGGGTGTTATCTTCACAATTGTTTCTGTAATTTTTACATCTTTTCAACTGGTAAAATGCCTAGGCATTCCATTAACAAATTTGAGTATTTAAGGAACAAATCTGTAATCTTTAATTTATTTTCCTTTAATACAGTATTTTCATTTTCGAGAATATTTGTTCCTTGATACATTCCATTAAATTTTTGAGATATTTCGTAGAGATAATCTGCCAAGTGGTGAGGCTCATTGTTTTTAATTGTTTGTTCAAAATAAAATTCAAATTTTATAAATGATCTAAGCAAATTTTTGTCATTACCGTCTAATTCTTCCGACACAATCGAAAAGTCTGAAACTTCAAGTGACGAATCATTGATTAATTTTTTTGCTCTTACATTTGCATATTGAACATAAATACCTGTTTTACCATTTACATTTGTAAATTTTTCTAAATCAAATTTATAATCTGTATTCCTATTAGTAATTAGATCACTGTATGTAAGGACAGTGTTACTGAGAAGTCCTAAAGAAATATCATCCAAATCATTATTTATTGCCTTTATATATTTATAAGTTTCATCATAGAGATCGGTCAATTTTTTTGTTCCACCCTCTCTAGTCTTAAAAGGGTTTCCATCAGCATCATTGACTGTTCCAAATGATATATGTTCATATTCTTTTGTGGGAAAATCAAAGTATTCTAAAGATAAAAATAATTGTTCAAAGTGGAGTTTTTGTCTTTTATCAACAATATAAAGGGTTTTATCGAACTCAAAACTATCTAATCTATCAAGAACAGTAGCTAAATCTGTTGTTAGATAAAGATAGCTACCATCAGATTTTGTTATTAATATTTTTGGATCTGTTTTTAAACTTGATACATATGCTCCATCATCTAATGAAATTTTATTTTTACTTTTTAAATCCTCTATCATATCCGGTATTAGATCATTTACATCGCTCTCACCTCTCCATAAATCAAATTTATGGTTAAGTTGATCTAAAGTTGATTCAAGAGATCTGAGGGATGTACCCTTTATCTTTTTCCATTTATTTATTAAATTTTTTTGATTATTGTTTAAATTCTTATTTATATTTTGAGCTAGTTGCGTAAAGTCATTATTTTTTGAGTACAAATCTGAAGCAATTGGATAAATTTCTTCTAATTCTTCTATTGTTATGTTTTCAAAATCAATTTTCTTTTCAATCCCATATTGGATGATTTGAGCAATAGGCATACCCCAGTCACCCATATGAATATCACTTAGAACTGTATTGCCAGCTAATTTATTTACATTATATAAACTTCGTCCAATATTTAATGATCTTAAATGTCCTACATGTAATGGTTTTCCAATGTTTGGACCGCCATAATCAAAAATAATTTTTTTTGGGCTTGATACTTTTATAAAATTACGAATCTTCCCGACAGTTTTTAAAAACTCGTTTATGTTAATTTCAATATTTATAAAGTTTTTTTCACTTATTTCATATTTTTTAATAAATGGTTCACTGTCGAGTTCTCTTTGAAAATTATCAATAATTTCGATCAAATTTGGATTATCTTTAAACTTTACAAGATTATTTATCTGCAGATCAAAAGATTCATTTCTTGTTAATTTAATATCAATTTTTTCAGTTATATTGAAATTCTTCAATACAGATTCTAGATTATTTTCTAATTTTGTAAGTTGGTACATCTAATTTCTTATATATTGTTTTATAAAATAAATTATAAATAGAAAATTATCAACCAAATAACGTCTAAACAATCTTTTTGGTTCCTGAATTAACCTTATTAGCCACTCTAAACCAATATTTGCTAACCATTCTGGAGCTTTTATTTTTGTTCCTGCTACCCATTCAAAAACTGCACCAACACCAACCATATTTATGTTTATCGAATTATTTTTCTTTATTAAGTTGATAAATTTTTCTTGTTTTGGAAAACCAAGTGAAACCCAGAGTATGTCAGGATTTTTTGCAATTATATCATCTACAAACTTGTCATTAGAAAGTTCTTGATAGCTTAAATTAGGAGGACAAGTAAAACCTTTGATATTTACATTAGGGTATTTAGTTTTGATATTTTCAAGCATTTTTAAAACTATTTCTTCTGAATTTCCAAAAAAATAATGAGATACATCATTCTTTAAGCCTTTTTCAATTGTTTGCAAAAATAATTTATATCCATCAACTCTCATTTGATTATTTTGATAAAGGAATTTTGAGGCTTTTGCTACTGGAAATCCATCTGGACATTTAACATCAAAAGAATTGATAATATTGTTGAGGTCTTTATCTTTGTAACATCTGACTAATGTATTCGCATTACATACAGCAACTGAAATTTTATTCTTGAAAATTAAATTTTCAGTAACTTCATCAATGTTAGTGACCGACAATTCTGTTTTTAATACACGAACACTATCCATTATTGAAACTATTATATAAATAAAAATATCTTTAAATATATTTTTAAAAACTATTTATGCGCCTGTAGCTTAACTGGATAGAGCATCTGACTTCGGATCAGAGGGTTGGGGGTTCGAGTCCCTCCAGGCGTGCTAATTAAATAACTTTATTATTTTTTTTACTCTTTTATCAACTGTAATTTCTTTCAAATAGTTTTTTTCTAAATCAATGTTTGGAATGTTACGTAGTGCGTTTGAGAGACTATTTTTTTCCTTCAGATTAAAAAAAGAAATCATATTATTGAAAGGTAAACTTCTATGAGAAGGATAATCAGAAGCAATCACAAAAAGACCACCATATAAATATTCAAAATACTTTAATGGTGACGTATATTTTGTCGAGTGTTGATTCTCATCACTATTTATTAGTAAACCTATAGAACATTTGGAAATTATATCTATTGCACTTTTTCTCTTAAGGTAGCCGTGGAGAGTTACATAATTTGTAATCTTTAGATTATTCACTAAATTTTTTAATTCTTTTATTTCTTCTATGTTGCCACCAACTATTTCCAAATTGTAACTTTCATATAATTTTTCGTTTTTATAAGTTTTAATAAAATCAGGAAGACCCCGTGATTCGTTAAATCTGCTTAAACTTCCAACAAAAACTATAGATTTTCTCTTTTCTAAATTTTGTACATCAAATAATTCATGATCAACCCCATTATGTAAAACTATTGAATTGTTTATGGATGGGTAAGAATCTCTCAAGTTTTCATTTAAAAATATGATTGTAACATTTTGAAGATTACTTATTCTCCTAATTACAAAGTCTCTTGTCCTAGACCTTTGATGGCATTCAAAAACTACTTTATTTCCTTTTTTTGCAGCAAAGTAGGCTATCCAATCTGATCTAGTAAAAATATAATTTTCAGTTTTATTGTAAAAATATTTTTTAATTGTTTTTCTTGCCCATATGTAGTGGCTATATTGAAAAGCATACTTCTTAAAGATTTTGACTCTACCGTGAGGAAGGTTATGCTTCAACCCAAACACTTCAAAAGTCTCATTGATTTGGTAAAAATTTTGAATTTCAGAAAGATTATCTGAGCTTTCTCTTTCTCTCATTGGAAAATATAAATTAACTTTTATACCGTTTCTAATTAAATATTTTATATTTGTAATAGTTTGAAGACTATTTGCAGTTTTGGCTGGAAATGTCTGATAAGTTACATAATTTAATTCTGATTTCATTACTCACGATAAGTATATATTTTCTAAGTAGTTATAAAATTAATTTTTTATGAACTATAAAAGTAAGAAATTTAAACATGAATGCTGATCCAGGATATTTTGGTCCAGAATCCATGATGTGGAAAATAAACAAAGAGATAACTGTTCTTTTTGGTGGTGCAAGGGCTTTACTTATGCATGCTGCTCATCCTTTAATTGCGGCAGGTGCAAGACAAACTTCCTTTTATCAGCGCGATCCTTGGAAGAGATTAATAAGGACCTTATCATTACAAAACTCAGTAACTTTCGGAACTATTGAAGAAGCTAACGATAGTGCAACAAGAATAAATAAACTTCATGAGGTTATTAATGGAGAGGATGAGGTTACTGGTGGATATTATGATGCACTTGATCATGAACAACTTCTCTGGGTACATGCATGTTTACAACTATCATCAATTTATTTCTACGAAAAAACTGTAAAGAAACTTTCTGATGAAGAAAAGGATAAATACCATACTGAGAATATGTTGTCTGCGAAACTAGTTTTAATTGACATTGAGAATATGCCTAAAACTCATGCAGAATTAAAAAACTGGGTTATCAATAAAAGCAAAGAGAAACAGTACTTATTGTTGACAGATGTTGCAAAAGACGTGCAAGATATTATTTCTGGTGGACCAGTTCCAAAACATATAAAACCAATTTGGCCATTTATCTCATTTACAGCATTTAATACTTTACCTGAAGAATTTAAATTAATTTATGGTGTAAAAACATCAAAATTTAAATTACTTATCTTAAGATTTAATCTCCTGTTACTTAAAAGCACCAGACCACTTTTACCACCATTTTTTCGATTGATTCCTCCAGCAAGATGGGCAAAACAGAGATTATCAAAATATCCAGATTTAAAATTCTCTGATAAATCTAAAATATAATTAAAGAATTATGAACGAAAATAGTGACTTTAATGAATTAGATAGAGAATTTAATTTACTTTCTGAAAATTTAAAGAACGTTTTAGACTCTTTAACTGAAAAAATAAAATCTTTTGATAAAAATTCTCTCAATACAAGTGAAATTATTGAGTTGATAGAATCATACAAAGATAAAATAATTCATGAAGAAGAATAACTAAAGATTACTTTATATTTACAGTAATATATTTAATCAGGGTCGGTAGCTCAATTGGTAGAGCAGGAGCCTTTTAAGCTCAAGGTCGTGGGTTCGATTCCCACCCGACCCACTTAAATTCCTCTTATCTTTTTTGAAAATAATGCAAATGGTGTTTTTAGAATTATTTTAAAATCTAGAAACAGCGTCCAGTTATCAATGTATTCAATATCATATTTATACCAAGTTTCAAACTCTCCAGCATTTCTTTCATTAATTTGGAGTAAACCAGTAATTCCCGGCATTACGTTTAATCTTCTCATATATTTTGTTTCAAATAACTGGGTATCGTCATCGAAAAGAGGTCTAGGGCCAACAATAGACATATCACCTTTAATGACGTTAAAAAATTGCAAAAGCTCATCTAGACTATATTTTCTTACAAAGCCTAATTTAGCTAGAATTCTTGGATCATTTTCAATTTTAAATAAAGGACCGTCAGACTCATTTAGAGAATCCAACTCTTTCCTAAGTTCATGAGAGTCTTTTTTCATAGTTCTAAATTTGTACATATTAAATATTTCCCCATGTAGGCCAACCCTTTTTTGCCTTACATAAAAAGGAAAGCCATCAAGAATTACAATATAAGTAGCCAACAAGATCATTATTGGTGAAAAAAAGAGGAGTCCTAGAATACTAAGAACAATATCCAATGTTCTTTTGATAATATATTTTGATCCATATTGAATATCATTATTAAAATATGTAAAGTAATTTTCTTCTAAGACTTCCTGTCTATAAATAAATTTTGTACTAAATTCTGGTTTATTTTCACTAATAAGCAGAATCTTTTTGTTTGTCTCAATTAAGTACTCTTCAAAATAGGGATTAATTTTCTTCATATTTTCTAGATTTATGACTATTAAATTAATTTTGTTTAGTTTATTTATTTCATCTATATTTTCGATTATTTCTTGATAATTATTTATATCTTTTTTATATAAATTTTCTAAATTTTTTCTAAAAGTAATAATTCTTAAATTTCTAAAATTTGAATTTTCATCCAAATTTATAGATAAATAATTTTCATTAGTCACAGATCTACCAAGTAATGAGGATAGAAATTCAGGATTTCTAAAGATAACTAAAATTATAGGAACTAAAAAAGTTAAAATAAATGTATACCCTCTTGAAACATTTTCAAACCTAAAAATATAGAAAACACCAAAAAGATAACTTGTCCATAGTAAATATATTTGAAAAAACTCGTCTAACAAGTTTCGATTTAGGGAAAAAGTTAACTCATTTACATATGTATAAAATTTTGTTGAGTAGAGAATAATCAAAAAGATAAACATCATTACTGACAGAAAGAGGTCTACAGAAATAATTTCGGTATTGAATAATGGCAAAAATCTCTCAACATCTTCAATCAGATTTAGATAAATTATCTCTTTAAATTCTTTATTTGAAATAAGATAATTATCAAAGTATGAGATAAATATCATTGTTAAGATTGTCTGCAAAATAACAAATCTTAAAAAATATTTTGAGATACTTTTTATATTCATCACTTATATTGTATTGATTAAATTTTCATTACGAAGAAATTTTTTTTAGATTATAATTTACTTTATCTAAATGGGGGCGTGGTAAAGTCTGGAGTTTACGCCTGCCTGTCACGCAGGAGGTCGCGGGTTCGAATCCCGTCGTCCCCGCATTAGGCCAGATAGCTCAGTCGGTAGAGCACTTGTCTGAAAAACAAGGGGTCGGCAGTTCGATTCTGCCTCTGGCCACAATAAACATAGGCTTATTTCTAATTCACTAACACACTTGTAGAAAGTGGGTACATTTCTGGGATCACTGATAGCTGACTTATTTTACGAATAGTAAAATAACTGTATGGGTTTTGTTATTTCTTTATATACTTAGTTCTTTATGAAAAAAGCACCTTTTATATTATTATTTTTTATCATTACATGTGTTCAAGTTAATAAAGAAGTCATAACATACAGCAATAATTCAATGGATTATCAACCATGTAAAATTTTAAATAATATAAAGCCTACAATAAACCAAATTTATGATTACAGGATTCTTGTTGTCGGTCACGCATATGGCTCAGTTGGAGGAAATAATACTGGATTGTCACAGAATTTATTAGATTTTTTCTCAAGAACAGAAATAAATGAAAAAACTATCTTGGTGTTAACTGGCGACTTTGTTAGAGACGCTACATTAGAAAATCTTCAAAAAGTTAAGGAACAGGTGGAATTTTATTTTAACGAATACTATATCGTTCCAGGAAATCACGAATTTTCAGAGAGTGCAAACTTTTATAGAGTTTTTAAAAAAGATTTTTTCGAAAAATTATTAACAAGCACTCATATTATTGGAGCAAATTTTAATACTTCGAATTGGCTTCCATCTATAGAAGACCAAGAAAAAATTAATAATACTATAGAGGAAAGTAAAACTGAAAACATCGTGCTTTTTTCTCATCAATTGTTTTGGTTTGAAATGTTTGAAGAAGAAATAAGGCCAAATGGCTATCAACTATATGAAAATGATCAGAAAAAAAATCCTTTGGAATGGATTAAGTATACAAAATCCAAAATATACATTATTTCTGGTGATTCCGGTGCATGGAACCAAAATTTTTTTTGTAAATCTAGTAATCAAGGAATAACAATAATTGCAAATGGAATTGGAGATTTTGATGAAGACACAATAATTGAAATAATTGATTCTGAAGAAGGACTTTTCTTTAATAAATTAGAAATAAATAATCCCTAGTTTAAACTTAGCTTATGATTTACACAATTTTTGGATTTGATTTCACTTTTGATTTATCTCTTCACCAGCTTTTGCTGCTGTGTGCATCTTTAGGACTGTATTTACGTTTATTATTATCTATTATTTCACATCAAATTTGGCTGAAAAGCTATTCACAGTTTTTAATTTTTTCACTTTTACCAATCACTGGTTATTTAATTACATCTGTAATTTCAAACAATATTGCCTTATCACTTGGAATGGTAGGGGCGCTATCAATTGTTAGGTTTAGAACACCAGTAAAGAATCCATCTGAATTGGTAATTTACTTTGTTCTAATAACACTTGGAATAGTTGTGAATGTAAGCCCAAATATTGCACTAAATTTTATTATTTTCGTTACCTTTATTGTCATCGCAACTGAAACATACTACTTTCTTGTAATCAAGTTGAATATAAAACCTCTAAATTATGGTAATGAAAATTATTATTACTTAACTATTGTTAGTAAGTTAAGAAATGAATCAGTAGAAAAACTTTCTGAGTTGATCAACTTTTCAACAGAAGAGGGTGGTGAAACTATTTACAGGTTTAGGTCTAATGATCTAGATCATCTCATGGCTTTTGAAGAAAAATTTCCATCAAAAGATATTATTTCTTTGTCTGTAGATGCGCCTACAACTTAAAACTGTCATACAGATAGGTTTTTCAATTATAGCTGTTATTTTTTTGGCTTCCTTTATTTCTAATGTAACAAGTCAAACTAAAAATGAAACTATAGAGATAAATGATAATAATTTTTTTGACCCAAATATTGATGATGAGATCAATCCCTATTGTGAGGGTGTAAAATTTCAAGGTTATAAAAATTTAACATTTGATCAAATCAATTCTTTGGATATTGAAATTTTTGATAGAAATTCATGGTTTGAAAATATTTTTAATCTTTCTTTTGGTTCAGAGCGTGTAATTGATGAACAGTATAAGAATAAATATGACTCCCAAATTGTAATAAATTATAAAAATAATGTTCAATGCTCTTTTCTAGCTGAAATAAGAATTTCCGGGGATTACAAAGATCACCTAGATAAAAAAGACTTAATGGCTTCTATGGACGTTAAGTTACTTGAAGGAAATATTTCAGAGATAACAAAATTTAAATTATTTCTTCCAGAAACCAGAAAAAGTGATAACGAAATTGTTACTACTACTCTTTTAGAGCAATTAGGTTTTCTAAGCCCAAGAACTGCATATGTAAATGTGAGAATGTTAAATTCAAATTCAAAGTATCAAGAGAAAAAATTTATTTTTCAAGAGAAATTTTCAAAAGAAATGGTTGAGTATTACAACTTTAGAGAAGGGCCCTTATTAGAGGCAAATGAAAGTTTTTTTTGGGATTCCGTAATAAATGCAAAAGTTGACTTTCAAAATGAGTTTCCTTTAATAATTGCAAAAGTTTTAAATAAATACTGGAGTAGAAGCAATTACATTTCAGCTTTAATAACAATTGAAGCTCTTGAAAAATTTAATAAAGCAATTTTTAATTCATATGATTCTTTTGTACATGTTAATTATTCATATATGGGTGACAATAAATTTTTATTCTACAATTTTGATGCAGCACTTGTAGCACTACTTGCAGACCATGCAATGATGACACATCAGCTCAAGTTTTTTTACAATAAAATTGAAGATCAGTTTTATCCAATTTATTATGATGGAAATTCAGAATTTTTAATTTCTGATAGCATTGCTTGGAGAACAGATTATCAGGAACTGAATAATCTTTATGAAGGTGCCAATAGTTTATATTTAAATTTTGATATTAATAAAAAAGATTTCCATGAAAAACTACTCGAGAAAGGGCTAGATATTAGTTCTGAAATATCAGATTCATACGTAGAGAGATTTAAAAAAAACTTATTAAGAATACAATCTGAACAAAAAGAAAAAGAGCCAAATTACCAAGACTTTTTTCAAAACAATAAAAAAATTTCATATCCAGAAGAATTTTCATATGCCTTTTATGATCCCGAGAGTGAAATTTTTGAAATTTGCAATTGGAACTTAAGCATATGTGAAAATCATAAGCAAAAAATAGATTTTGAAGAGTTGTTTTCCAAAAAAGTCATCTCCTTGGATACAAAGAGTTATCTTTTAGGAAAGTCTAAAAAAAGCTTTTTATATGAAACCAAAACTTCTGACAGCAGTTATATATCCATCAATGAGGGGGTTAAGGTCAGATTAATTGGCGATCCATATTTTGATATTAATAGAGATGAAAAATCTATAACTATAAAAATTTCAAAAGCTAATCAAAGAGTAATTTTTGTTGGACCTGGTTTTTTAAATAATTGGAAAATTAATGTGTTGGGTAATCGAAAATTGGAACAGAGTCAAAATAGGTATGATGAGAACTTATTAACAGGATGTTTAACTTTGTATAAAATAGAGGCAGAAAATCTAAAATTATCTTTAGAAAATCTTCACTGTGAGGATGCTTTAAACATAATGAATACCACCGGTCAGATTAATAGCATAGAGATAATTAATTCTGCATCAGACGCACTGGATTTAGATTTTTCAAAATTAAATATTGATAAAATTGAAATTTTAAATTCTAAAAATGACTGCATAGACTTGTCGTCGGGCGATTATTTCATAGAGCTAATAAAAGTCGAAAATTGTGAAGATAAGGGCATATCAGTCGGAGAAGGTTCTTTTTTTTCTGCTAATAAAGTAGATTTGATAAATACATTTATAGGAATTGCTGTAAAAGATAGTTCAGAAGCAGAAGTAAAAAAATTAAATGTTAAAAATTCAAAAATATGTTTAAGCGCATACAGAAAAAAGCAGGAATTTGGGCCAAGTAAAATTCATACTCAAGATTTTACTTGTCTTGGTGACTCATATAATTTTATTCAAGAAGGATCTGTCTTTACTAATGGATGAAAAAAGAAAAGAATATAAATTTAAAGTTACAAGCTTAGAGCTAAGTAAATTTATGGAGAGATTTAGCTCAAGATTAAACAAGCTACATCCAGACAGACAAATTATGAGTTTGTATATGGACACACATGACTTTTATATTTACAACTCTTCTCATACATATGATTCTGAAAAGTTTAAACTTCGTTTTCGACAGTACTCAAATAACGAAACTATTTATAAAGAAATTAAATACAACACTAAAGATGGTAGAAGTAAAAAAGTAAAAGAAACTGAATTTAAAAGTTTCGATGATATTAAATACACCAATTTTGGATCTCTTAAATTAGTCCCTGCAGCTTTTGTAAATTATAGTAGGTCATACTTTCAATTTTATGAGTCAAGAATTACAGTTGATCAAGGAATAGTATTTAGACCAACTGCACAAAGAACAAAAATTCGGAGTGTAATTAAATACCCTTTTAAGATAATTGAGTATAAAATTCTTGAAAAAGTAAATAAAGATATTGAAAAAAATTTGTTTAAAAATCCAGAAAGTTTTTCTAAATACAGTTCAGCTATTGAAAGCTTATACAATTTAAGCAATTAAAACATCGTACGATATGTCGTCCAAATTAATATAATTTATTTATGAATTTTTTTCAGCTTATTTATGCTTATATTAAAAAAAATCTTAAAACCGCTCAAGAAACAGAAGATTCGGATGAAAGAAAAAAACAATGGATCAAAATAGTTTTTGGCATTGTACTTGCTTTAGGATATGGCGGACTTCATGTACCTCCAAATGTAAGCGTTAGTGAAGTTATTTATGCTCTAGGAATTCTTTTTATAACTTTATATGTCGTATTTCGGGCTCTAAAATACTTCAAACTCATTTAAAATAATTAAGGTATATATATGTTTGATAGATTTAAAAACTTAGATAAAAAACAAAAATTAGAACTTTATAAAGTACTCGGCTGGTCCGTTTGTGCTCTTATTGGAGGTGCAGGTGGCGCAAATCAGATAGGTGTAGGCGCTGATTTGGGGGATATAATATTGGGTTGGAGTATCTCTCTTGTAATAATCTTTGTAGTCTTTAGAGTACTTAGAGTTCTTAAAATAATTTAGATTTGTAAAATTCTCTTATGAGATTTTCAAAAGAAGAAGAGTATTTACGTCAAAAAGATAAAAAATTAAAAAAAATAATTGACGAAAATGGGCATATTGTTTTTAAGCCTGTCAAAGAAAATCAATTTGATACTTTGGTAGGCATAGTGATCTCACAGTTTATTTCTACAAAAGCTGCAAACTCTATTTTTAGAAAAATTAAAGAAAACTTTAATTCAGAATATTTAAATGAAAAACACTTTAAAAACATGGAAATAAGTGAGATAAAAATGTTAGGTTTAAGCAAAAATAAGGCAAAAACAATTAAAGAGATTTCTGAACTTTTTATAAATAAACGTTTTGTTGATTTATCAAAGTTAAAAGAGGATGATTTAAGAAATACTCTTCTTGGAGTTTTTGGTATTGGACCTTGGTCATTAAATATGTTTGAAATATTTTGTTTAGGTAAATTTGATATTTTTTCTTCTAGAGACGCAGGGTTAAGGTTAGCAATGAATAATTTTAATATGGTAAATCAAAATAGTGATTGGTCAAGGTATGATTCTTACGCAAAGAAGTGGAGCCCCTATAGGTCTGTAGCCTGTATTCATTTATGGAAAACTGTAGATTAACGATAATTAAGGTATCGTATTTATATGAAAGAGTTTATTAAAAATTCATTTTTTGCAAAGTTATATACTCTTTTAAAGTCAATATTTGTAACAAATAGCTTTTCAACATCAGAGAAATATTGGGAAGATAGATATAAAGGCAACAAATCTTCTGGAGCTGGATCTTATGGGTCTAATGCGAAATTTAAGTCAGAAATTATTAACAATTTCGTGAACAAAAATAAAATTAAAACTGTTTTAGAACTTGGATGTGGTGATGGAAATCAACTATCTTTAGCAAATTATCCAAACTATGTGGGAGTAGATGTATCTGAGACGATTATCAATAAATGTAAAAAAGAATTCTCTAACGAAAAAAGTAAAACATTTTATACCCTTATTGATTTCGATAAAGTAAAAGATAAAAATTTTTTTGATTTATCACTTTCTTTGGATGTTATTTATCACTTGGTTGAAGATAGAGTTTTTGATTTACATATGAAGACACTATTTTATTCTTCAAAATATGTAATAATCTTTTCGACGAATTTCAATGATTACTTTTACGCAAAACAACATGTCAAAAACAGAAAATTTACAGATTGGATTGATAAAAATATCTCAAACTATGATTTAATTCAAATTATAAGAAATGAAAATATTCTCAGTAAAGTTGACTTCTACTTGTACAAAAAAATAGACTAAATTACTTTTTAAAAATTTTGATTTACAGCTAAAAAATTCGAATATCTAAAAAACTCTTCATATTCTGAATAATTTTTTACTTGAATTAGTTGATTAAAGTGGGTGTATCTAAATATCTTAAATTTTGATTCTTGAAGTATTTCCCAAAAATCTTTAAAAAATATTTTTGTTGCTATATTTGCCTCACCGATTTCAAATTGAATTAGTTTAATTTTATTCAGATTAACTGCAATATCACTTAATACAGCAAACTCTTCACCTTCAATATCTAATTTCAGTAAATCAATCTTATTATTATCCAATTCAGAATCCCAAAACACACTTAATTTATTTGATTTTACAACTTCACTCTTTGTAAAGAACTTATTTCTATGTGGCTCTTCTCTTTTTGTAAGTGTGGCTTGAGAATCACCAATAGTGTTAAAGTAAATAGTTTTTTCTCCAACTGTATCAGAGAGTGAGTAATTATAAATTTTTACGTTCTCTGAATTTTTAAATTTTTCACATAAATATTCAAAGTTGCTTTTCAAAGGTTCAAATAAAAAAAGTTTTGAATTTGGTAAATGTTTCAAAACTTCCTCACTATATTTTCCTTTATGTGCTCCTACATCAAGTATTACATTATCATCATTAACGTTCAAAAACTCTTTAACATAACGTACTTCCATTTCATTGGTGACAGGAGCATTTCTACCTTGTTGAATATTTAGCCATACAATTAAATCAGATATTATTTTTTGGTTTCGTCTGAAGCCTGAAAAGATAAGAATTAAAAACTTGACAACTTTGGAAAACAGTTTATTTAACATATTTAAAATTTACCTATTTATATAGTAATTAAATCTAAATAGACATTTCATTATGTTCAAAGTTTATTTTTTATTTTTTTAAGTAAAATATATTGATGACGACTTTATCCATATTTACTTCAATGACAAATCCAGAAACAAGAAAAGATCCCTGGAAAGAAGCACTAAATTGCTATGAGGATTTTGCTGATGAAGTAATAATTACTGGCCAAGATTGGCCAGAAGAATTTGAGTGGGATCTTATTGGAAAAGTTTTTCATGAAGGTTTAGAAAAATCCTCAATGGAATGGGCAATTCGAATGGATTTAGATTATTTTTTTCACGAAAAGGATAAAGATAAACTTTTTTATTTTTTAAAGAAATATGATGATTATCCAGCATTAGCTTTTCCACAATATCAAATATTTACAAGGGACAGATATCAAATTAAAACACGAATTTGTCTCGCTTTCAATAAAAAAAAGTTTCCTGAAATAAAACTAAATGGAGGGGGAGATTTAACTCTTGCTACTCTGAATGGCAAGCTAATAGAACCTAAAATGGTTCCTAATCTCAGAATCCCAATTTATCAATATGAATCAAGTTTTAGAACAAAAGAAATAATATCTGAAGACAGAGCTAGATTTGCAAGAGCTTGGTATAGGTATTTTAATAATTATGGTTCTAGGGGTGGTGAAACCAAAAAAGAAGCATTTGATGCTTGGTTTTCCATGATTGAAGAAAGATATAAAAAACACACATTTCAACTAAATGATAATGATCATCCAATATATATTAAAGATCGGTTACTTAATGTTACTAAAGAGCAATTTTCTTACGATGCTTTTGGATTAAAGAATTCCATAAAGCGTCCAGCAAGAAACTTTGTTAAGGGCTATAGAGAAAAGTATTTAAACCCTCTGTTTATATCTTTAGGGCAAATCTCAAAATCAAAATATTAAATTTAAGAATTTAATATTTCGTAGGCAAGTCTGTGTGTCTTTTCAACAATTTGAAGATGATCTTCGTCTAATTCATTATTAATAATGGAATTAAGAAATCTTTCCAATTGAATTTCAGCAGTTTCTGGTTTATCCAACATATCAATCTTATTTAAAACATTTGATTCAGTTATGGATTTTAGTCCCGTAGGTGACACTTCACCACTTTGTCTTTTTTCATAATACTTATTTTTAAGATCGCAGTAGTAGCTCGCTTTATCATCTACTATTTCTAATAATCTAATCTTTTCTTGATCTTGTCTGGATGTACTTAAGAAAATTGTAAATGAGTCGTTTATTTTTAATAGTACTTGAGCGGTTTCGGCAACTTCTTCATTATAAATAAGTTCTTTACCAACTATTTTTATAGTGTCCGGATTAAATATTTTTAGTATTACTGAAATATCATGTAATGTAAGATCTAAAATTATATTTTCAAGCTTTCTATCCGACGAAGTTGACGGGGAGTGTCTTTTAAAATGTACAAATTTAAGTTCTTCAAAGTTGATTTTAGAGAGCTCTTCTACAATTGGATTGTATAGCTCGATAAGTCCACATTTTAATAAAACTTTTGCATCTTTTGCGTTATTTATCAACTCCATACTTTTATCAAAATCTTCTGTGAGTGGTTTTTCCACCATAATTGGAATCTTCTTATTAATGAAGAAATCCGCCTGCTCTAAATGCATACTCGATGGGCTTGAAATTATTGCACCATCAAGTTTTTCAATCTTCTTTTTAGGAATTTCTTCCAAACTACTAAAAAATTCAACATCATTACTTCCATCTAAGACTTTTTTATCAGTATCTACAACTATTGGCCTGTTGCAAATTAAGCTTTTTAATATAGATTTATGATGAATTTTTCCCATATTTCCAAATCCAACAACAACTAAATTTAATTTATTCATTTTAAATTACCTAAATCTTTACTTTCTATATTAACTTTTCGAATCCAAACATCATATACAAATAATAGAAATAAAATATATAACAATTTCTTATGAATTGTTGTAGCTTATATTTCTGTTTTTTAAATCCCTAAATAATTTAGTTACTTGTGGATATGTGTATTCATAAAGATATCTAAGAAGAATTAGAAATATAATGTAATGTGAAATATTGTTGACTGTTGCAAATATATTTCTTACAAATAATTCTGAATGTAAAATAACTGGCTCTAAAAACATTAAGCCAACAATGAGTGCTTTGATTTTATTATTTGAAATAATAAACATAATTAAAAAGAGAAGGTAGAAAGAAGGAAGCCTATAGGCAACATTTGAATATAAAAAGCTAATTACATACCAGAAGCTTATCCCAATAATTGCATATTCATCATATTTGGTATTAAATTTTTCCTTGCTATTTATTAAATTATTAAAATCAAAATCTTTATAAAGTGATTTAAATTTTTTAGAGTATAGAACAAGAGATACAATCAAGAAAATAATTATAAAACCATAGTTATATGAAATTGAAAATTTTGATTTTAGATTAATTAAATCATTGTAAATTCCAAATCCGTAATCATACCAGGGCATACCTGCAATATGTGCAGAATTGGTTATTTGATCCCAAAAAAACATAACAGTAAAAATCATTAAAAGAAAAGATGTATTAAAAAATATTTTATAATCGGACTTCTTTACGGCTACAACTGCAATACCAACTAATATGCTCGTGGGATGTAAATTAAATAATGCAGTTAACAGAATTAAAAAAAGTTTAAAAAAAGTATATTTTCTAATATTCCAAAGAGCATATAAATTAATAAGAAGAATTACAAAATCGTCATTTCCATAATGAGTTAGATGAACCAAAGGTGGACTTAAGAAAAATAAGGGTAATAATACTTTATTATTTTTAAAATACCTTAAACATCTAAAGTAAATAAGAATTAGCAAAAATGTAGAAACTGATCCAGTAATTTTGGACCAGGTGTTTACATTTCCATAAAAAGGAAGAATAGCATCAAGTGGTCCTCCACCCATTGCGTCACATTCTATGTCCAAGAAATAACCATCAGTCATTTTTGCATCTGGATCACCGATACATTTTAGGAAAAAGAATGTTCTTTGAGAATCGGCATATCTTGTATAACCTCTGTACATTGTCTGAGCTAAATTTATCCAAACGTTATCAAAATATACAAATATCCCTGTAATTATTCTTATTACATAAAAGAAAACTGGAATACTTAAAAATATATTTTCTTCATTTTTTGAAAAATTGAAACTAAATCTATTTTTTAAAAATAATAAAACAACAAATATCCCAAGATAGTCAATTGAAATAAATACAAAATAAATAAAAAGAAGTAAATAGATATTATTTTTGTTTACCTTTAAAGAAAGCACTATTAAAAATAAATTATTTACAAAAAACCTCACATATTGATCACCTATTTCAAATGGAGCAATTGGAAGAATTATCTCACTTATTGGTTCTATCGGTATAAGCAACTTGTAAATTCCAAAATTAAATAACAAATAAAGCAAAATTATGTGAGGAATGTATTTTCTTAAATTTATTATTACAAGAAAAATCAAAATATAATTTCCAACTAAATTTATATATTTAAATAATTTATAGTTTGAACCTACTTCAAGATTTGCAGATAATTTATCACCATCCGTTGAATAAATTATTTTATTTGGAACTCCTAGGCACTCTAGGTTACTAATTTGTGGAAAAACATAAATATCTCTTGGAAATAAGGTCTCTTCAATACTATAGATTTCATTTTGAGGTAAATTAATCCCACAACCTTCAACAATGACATCTATAGAAGTATTCTCTATAAAAATTTGATCTTGAGAAAGTTGGTTATTTAAAAATAAAAATAATGGTGATAATAGAAATATAATTAACCCAACATTTATTAGGTACAAATATTTTGCAGTAAAACCTTGAAAAAAAGTATTAACTCTTTGAAAGGTCTTCACTTGTACATCACATTTAAATAGTAGCAATCAAACTTACATGTATCATCTATAATATTTAAGAATGAAAAATTCTCTTGGAATCTACATACCTCTTTATAATGAAGAAGAAGGTATTGACCATTTAGAGTCAGAATTAGCAAAGCTGGAATTACTGCTGAAAGACAAATGCAATTATGAAATAATTCTTATTGACGATGGAAGTAAAGATAATACATTAGAGTTACTGAACAAAAAATTTAATAAAAAACTTTACAGAGTAATTTCTCATTCTGAAAATAAAAATCTTGGGGGATTTCTTAAGACCTCAATTAAAGATTGCCAAAGAGATTTTATAGCATTTCTTGATAGTGACTGTACCTACAATCCAACCCTTTTAAATGAAATGTATGATTTATCAATGGATGGTTTTTCAGTTGTAAACGCTTCACCGTATCATCCGAAAGGAATAGTTGTAGGAGTAGGAAAGATAAGACTTTTTCTGAGTAAATCTGTAAATCGTGTGTATAGAATTATTTCGGGAAAAGATTTTTACACAACTAGCTCAATATGTAAAATTTACAAAACAGAAATAATAAAGAAAATTCCAATTACCAGAAAAAATTTTATTGCAGTTACTGAATTATTCACTAAATGTATGTTAATCACCAACAATGGAATAGATTTTCCATGTACATTATCAACAAGGCTTTATGGAGTGTCAAAACTTGATATTTATAGCAATATAATTGATCATATCAAATATATATTTCACTTTGTAGCATATAAGTATGCAAGATAGAATTGCATTTGTTGCAGGCACAAGGCCAGAATTAATAAAACTCGCACCAGTTATTAATTCAATGAATGCTGTTGTAATTTTCACAGGACAGCATTACGACAAAAATATGTCGGATGATTTTTTTAATTTGATTAAATGTGACGAGTTTATAAATTTAAATTTTGACCAGAAGGGAATTTTTGATCATACAAAAGATATGTCAAAAAAAATTCAATCAGTATTGAAAGAAACAGTTATCGAAAAAGTAGTTGTACAAGGAGATACAAACACGACCTTAGCTGGAGCAGTTGCTTCTAAATTGCAAAATAAATTTCTTTATTATATCGAGTCTGGAATGAGGTCATATGATGTTGGACAGATAGAAGAATACAATCGGGTAATAGTATCTCATCTTGCTGATATAAATTTTTGTAACCATAATCTAAACAAGGACAACTTAATCAAAGAAAATATAAACCCCCAAAAAATTATTGTTACTGGAAGTACAGTATATTCATCGGTCATGCAGATAGATTTAGATAAAGAAAAAATTAACGATAAAGAATATATTCTTTTAACACTTCATAGACCTGAAAATGTAGATGATAAAGATAGATTAAATTCACTTATGGAAGCTATTAATTCTCTTAATTTTTTTACGATATTCCCGATCCATCCAAGAACAAAAAAAATGATTAACTCAGAAGAAAATAATTATGAAAATATCTCATTTATTGATCCTCAAGATTATGAAAGTTTTTTAAACTTAATAAATCATTCTAAATTTATTATTTCAGACTCAGGGGGTGTTCAAGAAGAAGCCTCAATATTAAGAAAACCTCTATTAATCCCAAGAAACTATACGGAGAGACCTGAAATGCTTGAAAAATTTAATTTACTCACTCCAACGCCTAAGAATGTAACGGATGAATCAATTAAATTAATAAATGGTGAATCAAAATTAATTTCAAACATAAAAAATTCGGACCTCTTATATGGCAAAGATGAGGTAGTAACAAGTATTGTACAGAATATAATTTCTTAAATATTTATTATTTAGTTTCTATCAAAATCAAATTTATTTTTATTTTTTAAACTACCTTTAATTCTTTGTTTTATCCGATTCAACACCCCACCAGATACAGATACTGGATTAAGTCTTGAGTTTATTGTCATATTTCTTAGAAAGTTATTTTTAATTACAAGGCTATGGGAAATATGTCTATATTCTAATTTAGGAAAAAGTCTAATTCTTTCTTTCTTATGATTTAATATAATTCCTTGAACAGTGTGGTCGCCCCATCGATTGATAAGTTGAAGGTCAGATTTTGCAATTTTCTTTATTAAATACTGAATATCTTCTTGTCTCCAAAAATCGACTGATGAAGCATATAAATTTGTGTAAGGATTCCTGTGGTTGTATATAAGTTTTACATTTAAATTTGTGTTTTCAATTAAAAAAGGAGGTAAAGTTTGGTTAGTAAGTCTATGCGTGTCTTTTGTGAATCTTCCAGTTAAATATGTAATTTTTTTTAAATTCATTAACTCAAAGATATAAGGATCAAAATCTGATATTTCAATATCTTCATCAACTCTTAATATGTAGTCATAATTATTTACTTCATTCCATATATGAAACATATGAAATCGGCACATTTGTCTATAGCCAAGATTAAATTTTTCCTCACCTTCTAATTTAAGAGTTTCATATTTGAAATATTTTGATACGTTTATATATTTAATTTTTTCAGGACTATTTTCTTGAATATATTTTTGATCTTCTATTGATAAGTCATCTTCATGGAAGAGTATTAAATCAGCTGGAATATCTCGAAGTTTATTTATTCTTTCATAAATTCCATGATTTCTTTTAATTAAGGTATCGTATTTTGATTTGTTATTGGGGTAACCCCTTGTTAACGCGATTATGGCAATTTTTAAATTCATTTAATATGAAAAGTTCTCATTAAAAGTATATATAAGAATAGTGTTATTTATTGAAATAAATTTAATTGTCACTTTTTTGTCTGGAACTACGTTTTATCCTTAATCATGATTAATGTAAAATGAAATTACAAACGAATCAAATATATTCAAAAAAAATGAAAATTGAAGAAATACTTATTATTGGAGCAGGTCCAGCAGGACTTACTGCAGCATGGGAAGCAGACAAACACGGAATAAAAACAACAATTCTTGAGGGTGACAAGGTTGTTGGTGGCATAAGTAGAACAGTTGAACGTAATGGTTGGAAATTTGACATTGGAGGTCACCGCTTTTTTACCAAGGTAGAAGAGGTATACGAAATATGGGATGAAATATTAGGCGAGGATGATTTTTTATTAAGGCCTAGAATGAGCAGAATTTACTATAATAAAAAATTTTACGATTATCCGCTAAAGGCATCTAACGCACTATTAAACCTTGGTATTTTTGAGGCTATTCGATGTGTAATTTCATATTTTTACGTTAGAATCAAACCCCCAAAGGATCAAAGCAATTTTGAAAACTGGGTTGCCGCAAGGTTTGGATGGCGTTTGTACAACATCTTTTTTAAGACTTATACTGAAAAAGTATGGGGAATAGATGCAAAAGATATTGGTGCTGACTGGGCTGCCCAAAGGATAAAAAACTTATCATTGTTAAAAGCTATTCTAGATTCACTTAAACTAAATAAATCTGGAGAAATAATAACTACTCTTATTAACGAATTTAAATATCCTAAGTTTGGGCCTGGAATGATGTGGGAAACTGCCTCAAAAAAACTCATTGATAAAGGTCATAATATATATTTCAATTGTAGAGTTTCTGAAATTATTAAAGAAGATGATATTTATAAAGTAACTACCAAAAACGGAGAAAGCTTTTATGCAAAAAATATTTTAAGTAGTATGCCTTTGGCACATTTACCTTCGACAATAAAACCTGAACCTAATCAAGAAGTAAACAAATCTGGATCTGACTTAGCTTTTAGAGATTTTTTATCAGTTGCTCTAGTAATTGATGAAAAAAACGCCTTTCCAGATAATTGGATTTATATTCATGAGCCTGATGTCGAAGTTGGTAGGGTTCAAAATTATGGAAGTTGGTCTCCTTATATGGTTAAAGAAGGAAAGACATGTCTTGGTCTCGAATATTTTGTAAATATCGGCGATAGACTTTGGACAATGGAAGACGAAGAATTAATTAAACTTGCAAAAAATGAATTAGAGAAACTATCTTTAATCAACAAAGATTCTGTTTATGAAGGCTATGTTGTAAGAATGCCAAAAGCTTACCCTGTTTATGATTTAAATTATTCAGAAAATGTCAACAATATATCTGAATGGATAAATCAAGATCATCCAAATATTTTTCCGATTGGAAGAAACGGCATGCACAGATATAACAACCAAGATCATTCAATGATGACAGCAGTAAAAAGTGTAAGAAATATTATATTGAATGAAAAAAATGATATTTGGACAATTAATGTAGAAGAAGATTACCACGAAGAAGCATCAACAGGCAGGACAGCACCAATACAAAAATCATAATAAATAAGGCCTTTTTCCAGTAAAATACAATTTGTTCTAGGGTAAAATCAGTTTAATGATTGATGAATCTGTCTTTATTCATAAAAGTTCTGAAGTTTCTGACTCTTGTACGATAAAAAGTGGAACAAAAATATGGCATTTTTCTCATATTAGAGAAAACGTTGAAATAGGAGAAAATGTAACCATTGGTCAAAATGTATATATAGATGAAGGTGTTGTAATTGGTGATAACACCAAAATTCAAAACAATGTTTCTTTATACAAAGGTGTAAAGATAGGAAGAAATGTATTTGTTGGTCCTAGTGTTGTTTTTACAAATGATATGTATCCGATTTCTGAAAAATGGTCAGACGATATGGTTTTAAAAACAGAAATTGAAGATCATGTTTCACTCGGAGCTAATTCAACAATTCTACCTGGCATAATAATTGGTGAGTATTCACTTGTAGGAGCTGGAAGTGTTGTTACAAAAGATGTTCAACCTAATTCATTAGTTTATGGCAATCCAGCACAAGTAAAGTCGAAAGACTATAGAAAGTAATTCAACATAAGATAACAACTAATTTATGTTTACGAAAACAAACAAACTGTCATTTCAATCATTTTTAAACAATATAAATTTTAAATTTTATATTTTTCTTATTTTAATTTTCGAAATAATTGCAGTTTATTTGAGTTATAAAAATTTATTTAACTATGAAGGCTGTACGAATGTGGTATTTAGAGATTTTAATTTATTTAATAATTTTATTTCCATTCCATACCCAGAAATGTGTGATGAATCTTTCTATTTTCATGGATTTCAATGGATTAATCACATTTATGAGAATGGTTATGTTTACCAAGACAGGCCTTTATATTTAGGTATTGGTTTTATAATCTACAGATTCTTCTTTATCTTTTCTTTATTGTTTGGGTTTCTAATTGAACCAATTTCGCTGTTATTACTATCTTCATTAATTTTACAAATAATAATCGTCAATCTAATTGCATATGTAATTTGTAAGACACTAAAAGCAAATTTTGATAGATTCTATTTTCTTATATTTTTATTGCTTGTCATTTTTAGTTTTGAATATCGGCTTTATTTATTCTTACCAACAAATTCAACAACCTATTTATTAATATTTGCATTTTCAATTTACTCCATAAAAAATAAAAAATTAAGTGGTTTTATGTATGGTTTGTTATTTACAATTTCAGCGTATGGAATAATTGGATTTTTGTATGAATTATTAACTACGATATATAAACGAAAAAAAAGTGTTAAAACAATAATCAAAAACATAATTTTATTTTTAATACCGTATATAGGTTTTGAATTGATAAGAGTTCTATTAGGGTTTTTCCAAGGTAAAGAATATGGTGTAAAGTATATACACGCAGCAGAAGCAGAAGAGTATCAACAATTCGTTTGGTTTATTCAAACATTGTTTAATAGATCCTATGAGCCATTTCAAAATTGTCATACTTTGACAGAGTTTATTCCATGTTATTTTGATATAACTCTTACATATTTTTCTATTTCTTTATTTTATATTTCTTTATGTCTATTACTTTTCTTTTTTACTTTGATAAGACTAAAGAAATTTAACTATAGAAGTTTTTCCATCATATTAAGCTTCACAATTTTCAATTATATTTTCATCTCTTTACAAGGTTTTTATGTATACAGATTTGTGTACTACAGTATCGGTTTCGGTGTAATTTTATTAACTTGTCTTTTTCTTGTAAAAATCGATTCAGAATTACTTTCTATATTGTCTGTTATTGCTACTGCAACCTATACACTTTCAAGAAATAATTTCCAAGAATATACGTTAGATTTAAATTTAATTGATTCGTTACTAATAATTACAATTATTTGTATATTCATCTACGATTTTTTTACGAAAAGAAATAAATATACTGTCGATAATTGATTATTTATAAAATGACTTAATTGTATTTATCGTATATTTTAATTTATTCATTTTTAATGATGGATATAATGGAAGACATAAAATTCTATCTTTTACAAAGTTAATGTTTGTAAAATTCGAACTTTTACTTATCCAATCAAACGTTAAATCACTTAATGGTTTTCTGTAATAAATAGCAGTGTCTATATCTCTTGAATTTAAATGATTTACTAAATCGTCTCTCTCTTTAAGATTTTGCACAGTGATAGGGAAATAATTGAATGTTTCTAAGACTGAATTGTAAAAAGTGATATTGCTAATACTGTCTAAAGAATTCATATAAATGTTTGCAATCTCAACTCTTTTTTTAATTTCTTCATCTATATTTTTAAGTCTAAGGTTTAAGAACATTGCTTGAATTTCATCTAAACGCGAATTTCTTCCAGCAAATTTAAAGTTATCTCTATCTATATGACCATGATTTCTTAGCATCAAGAGATCCTCATAAACAGATTTGTTATTTGTTGTTATTGCTCCAGCATCACCAATTGATCCTAAGGTTTTAGTTGGATAAAATGAAAATGCTCCTGCATCACCAAAAGTACCAAGGTGTTTATCTTTATATTTTGTACCAAAAGACTGAGCTACATCCTCTATTATTTTTAGTTCATAATTTTTCGAAAGTTCCATTAATTTTGGAATATCAGCGTATCCACCAAACAAATGAACTGGAATTATAAATTTCGCTTTATTTAAGAATTTTTTCTCAATAGAGTCTAAATTAATTTGTAGCGTTTCTATATCAATATCAACGATGTGAGGTATTGCGCCTACATTATGCACAGCCTCAATTGTTGCAAAATATGTGAATCCAGAAGTAATTACATAATCTCCTTTTTTGATCCCAAGAGCTTTGAGTGATAATTCAATTGCATCAGTTCCAGAATTTACACCGACTACATACTTACTGTTTAAGTAGGATCCAAGACTTGATTCGAAGCTGCTTACATTATTACCAAGAACATATTGACCGTTTTTCAATAACTTTTTGAATAGCTTTGTAATTTCTTCACTTTCATTTACTTTTGTGTCAAAAAGAGAAACTTTCATACTGTATTTTAAATCAAAAAGATAAAAAGGTTAAATGTACATTTTTAACTATCAAGCTTTATCAATTTCCATTAATTGATTTACAAAATCTTTTGATGGACTGTAATCATTATTTAGATTTGGATATGAAGTGTCTAAATTTTTAAGAAAATTAATTATGTTTTCTTTATTATATTTTGACAGGAGTACACGATCATTTAAATAATTAAAATTCTCAATAACGTCTCTCCATATAATTGTATTTTGGTTCATTATTGAACATTCTTCGGCAATCGAACCTCCATCTGTTATTACACATTTTGAATTTATTAATACATTTACAAATTCGCTGTGAGGAATTAAAGCATTCAAATTTATTTTATTTTCGATTAACTTTTTTTCATAATTATATTTTTCTATTGCACTTTTAGTAATATCATGACAATACCAATTTATTGATTCAAATAGATTTAGATCTGAAATTGAAATAAGTAAATCTACAAACTTTTTTAATTGCTTTTTATCATATATATTCTCTGTTCTATGCACAGTTACAGTAAGTGTATTTTTTTTATCCAAAACTACCTTTTCTAAACTATTTAACACTGCGTCATATATTGTATTTTTTTGTAAACGAATAAATTTTTTGTCTTTTTTATTTCTTATGTTTTTAAAGCATTGCTCATTATCTACTGAAACTATATTTGAATATTTAGAAACAATTGATCTTATAATTTCCTCAGGAAATGGTTTAAACCAATTATTCGATCTATATCCTGCTTCTATGTGAATAATATTTAATCTGTTTCTTTTGGCAATGATTAAACCAAGTAGTGTACTCACAGTATCACCATGAACAAGACAATATTTTATATCCTTGTTTTTAAAACTCACATTTTTAAAAAAAATGATTTTAAAAAACCATACTATCATTGCTGAAATAGAAGATATATTTTTATTGTTTTCAATAAGGTTAAAATACGAATATTTTTTATTAAACAATTCAAGTTCTTTTTTTGTAATCAGTCTATGTTGACCCGTGTCTAAAACTGTCAATTCATAACCCTCGTCAATTAAATATTTGAGAATGAATTTAGATTTAATAAATTGTGCTTTAGTACCTAAAATATAGGCTATCTGTTTATCGTTTTGCATTATTAATTTGATCAATCCAAAAATTTAAGCTGCTAAATGTTTCATAATTTTTATTTTTGTTATGTTGGTTCAATGAATTTAAGTCTTTAATCTCTAATGATTCAAGATCTTTCCATTTATCAAGCATAATAAGTGGAACACCCATATTGTAAAAATTATCATTTACATTATTTTTTTCAACAATTGGTGTGCAATTAAATAATAAACTTTCCCAAATCCTGTGAGATTCAAAATTGTTACCTTCAGGACACAGATTAAATAAATATGTTGACAATGTCTGAAGATAGTCTTTACTTTTTGAAAAATTATTAATATCAATAAAATTTTTTCTAGATTTTGCAATTTCAAGTAAAGGCTCCCTTTGTGTAGGATTTGTAGAAGGATTAAATGAACAAAGAACTCTTTCAAGTTTTTGATTATTTTTTGTGTTTTTGATTATTTTTTTGTAAAGACCTGTCCTTCCGTTTTTTAAATATCTCCTATTTTCTAATCCGTAGGAAACTGCAGTTATTCTGCTTGTTGATGGTGCATTCAGCTTAGCTGCAAACCAGTGAATTATTTTATTATCAAAATAATTTAGATCTTCCTCGTTAAGAGATTTATCAGAGTTATGTGTAATAAGAATATATTTTTCATTTATGTAAGGATGATAGAAAGTAAAAAAGATCTCCAAGAGGTCAGTTTTTAAAAAGACAATATCATTTTTTTGGACTTTTTCTGGATTAAAAGATGTTGATTCATCAAATATAAAATCAGCTATTTTTCGAAGTGAGTCTCCCGATAAAAAAGGATAACTTGAAGGTCTAAATAAATTCGGGTATCTATCAATCGTTAGAATTCTTATTTTGTTTTTAATATTATTTACTACCACTATTTATGTATAGTAATAAAGAATATCTTTCTTAAGAAAATTAATAAAAATATTTAACTCTACTTTATTAATTAATTCACCATTAAGAATTCAATGAAATTTATAATAGCTAATGAATGTCAAATTTTAGAAATATACTTAGGGATATTTTATACGTTTCAAAGATATCGAAAACCCAAAACAAGAAGCTTCTTATTTTTGCTTCGGTAATCTTAACTCAAGTAGCTGCATACACAGATATTGGAATAATAGTAATATTTTCAGCAATAATAGTAGACCAATATACTGGTATTAAATTATTAAATGATTTAATTGAATTATTTGTCAATAATATTTACTTACTTCCTCTACTAGTTATTTTTCGATTTGTATTTCAATATTTACAAAAAATGATTTTAAAAAATATAGAAATAAATGTAAATAAAAATTTAAAAATTCATATTTTAGGTGAATTACTGGAACAAAAAAACTATTCGACTGCAGATTCTTATTTCTACTTAAATATTTTGACAACACATATATCTTTTTTTTACTCAAGTTTTGCAAATTTTTTAAACAGTTTTTTGCAGATTGTCGTTTACCTGGCTTATCTAATTATCTCTGATTCGCGCTCTGTTCTCGTTTTGTTAGTGGGAGTATTAATTCTATATTATCCAGCTAAACAGCTTCTTCTTAAAGCTAGATCTGCAATGCATGAGGTATATGAAGCAGGTCAAACTTCAAACAAGGAGATACAAAGAGTAGTCGACAATTTATTCTTAATAAAAATTCTTAAAAAAGAAAAACAAGAGATAAGTAATTTTAGTTTCACTTTGCAAAAATTTTTCGAAAACGATTTGAAGAACTTCAGATATAATATTTTGAATTCATTTTTACCTGGTTTTTTTACATTATTTTCTTTAGCCATCGTTGCAAGCTTTAGTAGATTTGTAAAATTCTTAACTATAGATTTCATAGGAGTTGCTCTAAGGCTTTTTCAATCCGTCAGTACTCTTTCAACAGCACTAAATCAAATCATAAATTCACATGTTCATATTGAGAAATTTTATGAAATGGAAAATAACAAAAATATAATGTTTAGTAGCAACTTTAAAGTATTTGAAAATTCAGAAAAAATTAAATTAGAAAATGTAACGTTTACATATTTTAATTCAGAAGAGTCGATTTTTGAAAATATAAATTTAGAAATTATAAAGAATTCTCATACATTGATTATGGGTCCTAATGGTTCTGGTAAGAGTACTTTACTTGGATTAATTTCAGGTATTTATTTTCCATCAAAGGGAAAAGTAGAAGTGTTTTCTGAAAAGTTTGGATTTATAGGACCTAATCCTCTGATTTTTGATGGTTCGCTTATTTCTAATATTGAATATGGAAATGATATCAAATTAGATGAAGATTTAGTAATTAAGTATCTTAAAGACTTGGATACTTTTAAAGAGGAAAAAAGTTATGATTTAAAAAGAGAAATAACAAATAAAACTCTGTCCTCAGGTCAAATGCAAAAAATTGCATTCATCAGAGCATTATTATCTAATATTGAAATTTTATTACTTGATGAATCTACTGCAAATTTAGATGATGCATCTAGCAAAAAAATATTTGAACTTTTAAACAAAAAAAATGTAACAATAATTAACTCAACACACGATCAATCAAAATTTCCAAATGCTGATGGTATTTTAAAAATAAATGTAAAAAACGAGAAAAGAAAAATTTCTTTTAAAAACCTAAAATGAAAAAAATTTTGTTAGTTCATAATAATTATAGACTTCAAGGCGGAGAAGATATTGCAGTAAAAAATGAACTAAAACTTTTAGAAAAAAAATATCAAGTTAAATCAATTTTTTTTGAAAATAGAATAAAAAGTTTTAATGATCTTATTTCTTTTTTTACATTAAACAATAGAACTTCTAATAAAAAAATTTTAAATATTATTGATGAATTTCAGCCTGACATAGTATATTTTCATAATAATTGGTTTAAAGTTTCTCTAGGTATTTTTAAAAAGCTTCGAAAAAAAAATATCAAAACATTAATAAAGTTACATAACTTTAGATATCATTGTACAAAAAGTTTTAGAGCTAAAGTTCACTTAGAAAATAAAGATTTTTGTCCTGCATGTGGATTCAATAAATCAGAAAGTAAATTATTTAACAAGTACTATAGAGAATCTTTGATTAAATCGGTTTATGCTATATTTTTCGGAAAGAAGTATTTAAAAATAATTAAAGATACAAATATTTATTTGGCAGTATTAACTAATTTCCATAAAAAGTTTCTTGAAGAAAATTATTCTCGCAAAAAAAATGTTTTGGTAATTCCAAACTTTTTAAATAAAAATGTTAATGAGGAATTAGAAGAAAATTATTTTATATATGCAGGTAGGATCTCAAAAGAAAAAGGGCTCAACACATTAATCGATTCTTTTCTCGATTCTAATTTAAAAAGTAATATTTTAAAAATAGTGGGCGACGGACCTCATCTAAAAGAGATAAAGGAGAAATATAATGAACAAAATGTAGAATTTTTGGGACAAACTTCAAACATGGAAACAATTAAGTTAATTAAAAAGTCAAAAGGAGTTTTATCTGCTACAAAACTTTATGAGGGCCAGCCAACTTTACTTTGTGAGGCTTCGTTATGTGGTAAAGCTTCACTTTTCCCAAATTCAGGAGGGATTACAGAGTTTCTTCCAAAAGATTATGAATTTGTTTTTGATCAATTCAACTACAAAGATTTAATTAATAAGCTAAATCTTTTAAACGATGATCTCTTACGAGAAAAGAATTCAAAAAAAGCCAAAGAATTTATCTTATCTAAGCTAGATGAAAATAATATTATCGAGGAATTCGATCAGGTTATTTATGAAAACTAGTAACGATTTAATCTCCATCTTACTGTCTTCTTATAACTCTGAAAAAACTATTAGAAATAGTATAAAAAGCATACTCAAACAAAATTATTCAAATTTTGAATTATTAATTATTGATGACTGCTCAACTGATCAAACACATAAAATTATTGAAGAGTGTGCTTCTGAGGATAACAGAATAAAAATATATAAAAATAATGAAAATATTGGACTAACCAGGTCTTTAAATAAACTTTTAAAAGTTGCAAAAGGAAGTTTTATTGGAAGACAGGACGCCGATGACATAAGTTTACCTAATAGATTTAGTTACCAACTGGAATATATTAAGAAAACTAAAGTAAAAATTGTTACTGCCAGAGCAATAATTAAAAATTCAAACAAGAAAATACCAAGATATTCATACCTTTTACCTAATAGGTTTGTTATGAAGTATAAAAACCCTTTCATTCATGGGACTCTTATGATGGAGAGATCAGTAATTGAAAACATAGGAGGGTATGATGAAAATTTTTATTTTTCTCAAGATTACAAATTATATAAAGATTGTTACAAAGCGGGCTATAGTATTTCAATTATCAACAAAGTTTTATATGAGTTGAATATGGAAAATAATATAAGTGAAAAAAATAAAGAAGCACAAGATTATTACTTTAAGTGTGCAAGAGGAAATATTACTCCAAACAGGATTTTTAATTAATATTTATCTTTTTTTCAATACATCTGATAATTAAGTCTTCAAATGATAACTCTGTTTTCCACCCAAACTCATTGGATATTTTTGTTGGATCAGAAATTTTTATTTTTGGATCACCCTTTCTTAAAAGTGATTCATCAACATCCGTGTATTTTTCCCAATTTAAATCAAAATAATTAAAAACAATTTGAATTAATTCTTTTATACTTGTACCAATTCCTGAACCCATAATGTAAGAGCCCCTAGCGTCATTCAGCGAAAGTAACAAAGCACCATTCATTATGTCTCCAGCAAAGCTCCAATCTCTAACATAATCTAAACTCCCAACAACTATCTTCTGCTCCCTTTTGTTGTATATTTCATATACATTTTTAATGATTTTTGAAGTAAGATAACCAGCATCTCTAAACTCCGATTCATGATTAAACATAATTCCAGAAGTAATATTCCAGTCATATGTTTTTATTAAATTTTTAGCCTTATTGTGGTTTATTATTTTTGCCTCTGCATAAGGTGAATTAGATTTGATAGGGCTATCTTCATTAATTATTTCATTAACTTTAGAGTTAAACATTTCTGAGGATGAAGCTTGGAAAAAATTACAAAATATATTTTGGGATATAAGGGCTCCAGTTAAATTATTGAAAATATTTGTTATAAGATCAATAGTTTTTTTAGGATTAGAAAATGACTCATATACAGAACTAGGTCCTGCTAAATTAAAAACTATATCGGGGCTTACACTAGTTATCAAATTTTCAACTTTTTGTTTTTCTTCTAAATTTAAGTTATAAATTTTAATGTTGTCAAAATTAGTAACACCTAGGCTCGATAGATTTTTTTGAAAAGAGCTAATATCTTTATTCCTAGAAGTTCCATGTATGACACAGTCTTGATTTTGTTCTAATAAATTTTTTGTTAAAAAAATTCCATCTTGTCCAGTTATTCCAGTAATAAGAATATTTTCCATATAAGCTAGTTTAAATGGATATATATCATTATTTTATAGTTGAATTTAATTGTTATGAAAATTTATACTAATCAAATAAATGAATCCTGGATTATAGATAGAGTAATTTCTGAATGGAAAGAAAATAATAAAGATATATCCACTGATAAAATAAAAGAATCGAACATAGTTTGGATTATTTCAAATTGGACATGGGAAAAAATTCCAAAAAAATATTTAAAAAAAAATAAGGTAGTTGCATCCATTTACCATATTGATTTTGATAAGTTTGATAAAAAAGAAGAACAAAATTTTAAAAAGATGGATCAATACGTAGATTTTTATCATGTTATTTCTAAAAAAACTAAGGAACAATTGGAACAATTAACTAACAAAGAAGTTTTTTCAATTCCATTTTGGATTAATCAAGAAAACCTCTTCTATATTGAAGAGAAATCAGCTTTACGAAAAAAGTATGATTATATAGAAAATGACTTCATAGTAGGAAGTTTTCAAAGGGATACCGAAGGAAGTGATTTAGTAAGCCCAAAGCTAATTAAAGGTCCGGATATATTTTTAGAGGTAGTTCAAAATTTAAATGAGTCAAAAAATTTAAAAGTATTACTTGCCGGAACTAGAAGGCAATATATTATCAGCAATCTCGAAAAGCTAGGAATAAGTTATAAATATTACGAAATGGTAAACATTAATACATTAAATGAGCTTTACAATATTTTAGATTTGTACATAGTATCTTCAAGATTAGAGGGTGGTCCTCAAGCAATAATTGAATGTGCAACTACAAAAACGCCTATTATCTCAACTGATGTAGGAGTAGCTAGCGAGATTCTTCATAGTGACTCAATATATACACTTGAGAATTTTGAAAATGCAAAACCAATGGTTGAATATGCATATAAAAAGAGCATAGAATTTAAAATACCTAGTGGAATGGAAAAATTTAGAGAAATGTTTGAGTATCTTCATGAAAGTTAGTATTGGATCCAAAATTGTAAATGGACCTTGGGGGGGAGGTAATCTTTTTGTTAAGAATTTAAGTAATTTTCTGTTATCAAATGGCCACGAAGTTATATATGATTTAGGAGATAAAGATATAGACCTTATTCTTTTAACCGATCCAAGGAGCAGAAAAGAATCTTCATCTACTTTCAATCATCAGGATATTCAGAGTTATAAAAAATATATAAACAAAGATGTCGCTGTTGTACAAAGAATTAATGAGTGTGATGAAAGAAAAAATACAAAAGGTACCAATCAAATATATCTTGAAGCTAGTGATACAGCAGATCACGTAATATTCGTTAGTTCCTGGTTGAGAGATTTGTATTTGAATATTGGAATGAAAAAAAGCAAAACTTCAGTCGTACTTGCAGGAAGCAATGTAGATATTTTTAATGACGAAAATTCTAATATTTTTGATAAAAATAAAAAAGTAAAAATCGTCACCCATCATTGGAGTTCTCACGAAAATAAAGGATTTAAAATATATAAAAAATTAGATGAAATGCTAATACAAAATTCATGGAAAAATCTTATTGAATTTACCTATATTGGCAATACCTCAGAAGATTATAAATTAAACAATACAACAATAATTCCACCGTTAGCAGGTAAAGAGTTAGCTGAAGAGCTGAAAAAACATCACATATACATTACGGCTTCAATCAACGAACCCTCAGGAAATCACCATATAGAAGCAGCTCAATGTGGTTTGCCTATTTTGTATTTAGAAAGTGGGGGAATACCAGAATATTGTTATGGTTTCGGAGTTGGATTTAATGAAAACTTCGAGGAAAAATTAAAACTTATTATTGATGATTTTGATATTTACAAAGAAAAAATGAAAGATTACCCATTTAATTCAGAAAAAATGTGTGAAGAATTTTTTACTATATTTTCGAATTTAGTAAAACATAAGAACGATAAACCATCAAACAATCTAGGTGTTATATCTTATTTGTTTTTATTCAGAAACAAACTAAATAAATTTATGAGGCGAGATATTTTATCAAAATTTAAAAATATAATAAAAAATAAAGTTAAGAAATGAAATTAAATAAAGAAATCGAAGATATTTATAGCGGGATTCATTATTTTTTAAACAATTTAAAAAAACCTAATAGTGAATTCTCTTTTTTCCCAGCATTAGAAGGGTTAACTGAAGAAGGTAAAAATTTATCTTTAGGGTTTAGTTGCTATGCTTTAAAAATAAATTTTATGTTGGGAAATACTAATAAAAATTTAAATGAAATAAGTAAATGGGCAGATTATTTGAATTCATTTCAAAGAAATGAATCTGGATTACCAAATAATTCATATATTGATCCATATTTAAAAGAAGGCTATGAGAATATTGATATGAAATTATTATTCAAGGAGTCACTTAAATCATTTTTAAACATTTTATACACACCTATGAAACTGCAAAAATATGAGACAAATGAAATAAAATTCAAGAAAACTATAAACGCAGAAACAAAACAAGCAATTTCAACTCTTTATCAAGTAAATCTACCAAATAAAAATCTAGTAGAAAATCAGTTTGAGAAATTTGAAAATTTAGAATATTATCTTAATAGCCTTGATTGGTCTTTTCCTTGGGATGCAGGTGCCCAATACTCTTCGTTTTGTGTTTATTCTGTAACTCAAAATTTTGATATAAATGAAAATCTAGTGAACTTTATTAATAAAAAAGTTGACAGAAACACAGGTTCCTATTTTGACAAAAAACCAACAACAACAAGACAAATAATTAATGGTGCAATGAAAGTTATTACTGGTCTTGATTGGTTAGAAGAGGAAATCCATTACCCTGAAAAACTAATCGATTATTGTATTCAAAATCGTCCAATCCTTGAAGGATGTGACATAGTTGACTATGTTTATACAATTTACAAATGTTCACAACAAGTTGATTATAAAAAGAAAGAAATAAACAAAATTTTAAATGAAATTCTTGTTGATATTATTAGATTAAGATATAAAGACGAAGGTGGATTTTCATACTTTCAGGACAAGTCACAATCACATTATTATGGAATTAAGATTACAAATTCTTTAAAAACTCCAGATTTACATGGAACACTATTATGTTTATGGGCACTAAATATGATATTAGATAATTTAGGTGAATTAGATAATGAAAAACAAATTATTAAACCTTAAATCTATAGATGAACTTAGTAAATATTTTATGAAAATATTAACTTATGGAATATTTTCTTTCTTTATTTTTGTATTTCTATTTTCCAGATCATTTGTAGGAATATCATTTTTCGGATTTAGAGTTGGTGAATTATCAATGGTATTTTCAATGTTTACAATGTTATTTTTTATACTTTTAAGTTGGAGAAAAGATAAAAATGAGAGCTTCGTACCTAAAAGTTTACTTTACACAAACATTTTATTAATTTTCTCTTTTATTATTTTAACTTTCTTAAATAATGGTTCATTTACATCGACTTATACTTTTAAATCTAGTTCATATATTTGGTCAATTGGATTTTTATATTTAGGGATTCTTATTTGCAAGGATATGTCTGTAAGTAAACTTCTACCTCTATTTGTAGGTTTTTATTTAATATATCTCTACACTTACGCAGTATTAGATTTTCCTCAAGGAATTATGGATTTTTTTCTTTCTATTTCTGATAAGTATGAGCCTCATAAAGGCTCAGACATTTTAATAATGACTATAGTTTTGCTGTTTTTTATTAATCGCTTCTTTGAAAATAGAAGGTATAGCCTAATTTATTGTCTTATTGCATCTTCTTTATTTTTACCATTACTACTTTATAAAAGTAGAGGCGCGTTTATAGCTTTTTCGATTTTTTTTGTAATTGAAATATTTAGACTAAGGAAAAGTTTTAAAAAACCTTGGTTAGGAAATTTTGCAATCATTTTTGTCTCAGTAATTATATTTTTAATTTCAAGCTTTATTGTTACAGAAAACGAGGTTCAAATTGACCAGGTTGGAAGCACAGTTACAGAATTAGCGACTTATCGAATACCTGATAAAGAAGCTGAGTTCATTCCAATATTTATTTCCGATGGAAGAATATACTCTTCTGACTCGAATTTAAATTGGAGGTTCCAAATTTGGCAAGATGTAATATTTGACATGAATAATCAAAATTTTTTCTTAAGTGGATACGGATTTAACGAAAAAATTCCAGCAATGAATGATCCTCTACGAGCTGGTGATGATGGTCTCAACGAAAATATTCATAATTTTCTTTTAAATGTTTTTGCAAGAGGTGGCATTTTTCACTTTACAATTTACTTTTTTCTAATTTTATCAATAATCAGTTTTCTCAAAGCAACCTATAAAAATTATTCATTTATGAGTATAGTTTTTCCGATACTTCTTGCTTCCTTTTTTGATGCGTCTATGGAAAATGCTCACTTCCCTTTAATCTTTTATTTCTTTATTGGCATGATTTCTCATAAAGATAATTTCTTTAATAATAGAGTTTAAGATTAATTAGAGTGAGTATATGAAAGCATTTATAACTGGAATAACTGGTCAAGATGGATACTATTTATCTAAACTACTTCTGGAAAAAGGCTACGAGGTCCATGGAACAATTAGGAGATCATCTTCAATAAATACTTCAAGAATTGATAATTTAATATCCCAATATGTAAAAGAAGAGAAATTATCCTTACATTATTCAGACTTGTTAGATTCAACCTCGTTAACTAATCTGATAAACAATATTCAACCTGATGAGATTTATAATTTGGCAGCACAATCTCATGTTGCAGTATCATTTAAGAACCCTCTTTACACATCTCAAACTAGCACAGTGGGACCGGTTGCATTACTTGAAGCAATTAAAAACTCTGATAAACAAATCAAATATTATCAAGCTTCATCATCTGAAATGTACGGCGGTGTTGATCAAAATAAGCTTGACGAGGAATCAAAATTCATACCTAAAAGTCCCTATGCGGTTGGAAAAGTATTTGCTCATGAAATGACAAAAGTATACAGAGAATCCTATGAATTATTTGCTGTGAATGGAATCCTATTTAATCATGAATCACCACATCGAGGAGAAACTTTTGTCACAAGAAAGATTTCAAGAGCAGTGGGAAGAATAAGTTGTGGTCTTCAAAGTAAACTTACTTTAGGAAATTTGTCAGCTTCTCGAGATTGGGGATTTGCTGGTGATTATGTTGAAGGAATGTGGCTAATGATGCAACATGATTTACCAGATGACTGGGTTCTCGCTACTGGAGAGTCACATACTGTAAAAGAGTTTTTAAAATTGTCATTTGAAAAAGTCAATCTCAATTGGGAAGATTATGTAGTTAGTGATGAAAAGTATTATAGACCCAATGAAGTAGGATTTTTACTTGGGGACAGTTCTAAAGCTCAAAGAGAACTTAATTGGAAGATAAAAACAAGTTTTTCTGATTTAGTTGAGATGATGGTTGATTCTGATATTGAACTTGCAAAACAGGAGAAAGTATTACTAGAAAACAATTTAATCTCTCCAACTTGGGAAAGTCCTACTAAATAATTACTATATTTTCTTTAAACCATTTGTAGGTAGTTTCTAAACCATCATTTAAAGATATTTCTGGTTTCCATCCTAACTTTAAAATTTTTGATGAATCAAGAAGTTTTCTTGGATTTCCATCTGGTTTCGTAATATCAAAACTTAAATTCCCCTTGTAATCAGATACTTTTTTTATTGTTTCAGCAATTGATTTAATACTGACTTCATCACCACTTCCAATATTTATTAAATTATCGTTAATTTCATTTTCAACAATAAATTTTATAGCGTTTGATAAGTCATCAACATGTAAAAACTCTCTCAACGGTTCTCCACTTCCCCAAATACTAAAAGTAGGATTATTTTCTTTCTTAGCTTTTTCCATTCTGAACATAAGACCGGGGATTACATGGCTATCTACTTCTGAAAAATTATCATTTGGCCCATACAAGTTTGTTGGCATTAAATTTATAACTTCGTGACCGTATTGTTTATGCATTGCATCACCAAGCTCTATCGAAGTTAATTTTGCCATTGCATAAGGTGAATTAGTTGGTTCTAGCTTTCCATTCATAAATTCAGTTTCAGAGATTGGATTATTTGCGTTTAATGGATAAATACAGCTACTTCCTAAATTAATTATTTTTATGTTATTAAATGGGATACAAGATTCTAAAATATTGATATTAATCTTTAAATTTTCGATTAAAAATTCTGTTCTTTGTTGGTTGTTTGCAACAATGCCACCGACTTTTGCTGCAGCATTAACCAATATATCCGGATTTGTTTCAGATATTAATTTATTTGTTTCTTCAAAATTAAATAAATCAGTATCATCTCTGTTTGATTTTATTACTTGAAAGTGTGTACTATTTTCAAAAGAATTAACAACGGACTTTCCTACCATTCCATTGCTGCCTAAAATGAGAATTTTTTTCATATACGCTCATTTTAATTTTAAGTTATAAAACTATTTAATTATAAAATTTTTAATTACAAAATTAAAAAATAAAATTTAGTTTTTACATTTAAATCAAATTAACATTTAATTGTGTGTGGATTTATTGGTAGTTTTTCAAAATTAAACATTGATCCTGATTTAATAGACGAAGCAAACCATTGCCTTATTTGTAGAGGTCCAGATCAAAAAACAAATTTTCAAGGCACTACCCGTGAACAATTAAATATGAATTTAGATTTAAATTTTTCGTTTATTTTTAATAGACTTTCAATTATTGATTTATCAGATTTAGCCAATCAACCAATGTTATCAAACCATTTTGGAAATTTAATTATGTTCAATGGTGAAGTTTTTAACCATGCTTCATTAAGAAAGAGCCTAGAGCTAAAAAATATAACCTTCACTACAGACCACTCGGACACAGAAGTTGTGCTTAATGGATTATCAGACCAAGGTTTAAGTTTTTTGGATAAAATTGTAGGTCAATTTTCAATATTCTTTCTTGATTCAAGGAATCATAAAGCTTATTTAATACGTGATAGATTAGGACAAAAACCATTGTTTTATTACAAAGATAATGAAACTTTTGCATTTAGCTCAAATTTAAAATCATTAAATAAGTTGATCCAAAAAGACTCTATTAGTGAAAAAGCAATTTTTGAATATTTAAATTTGGGTGTTGTTACCTCACCAAATACAATCTTTGAAAATTATTTCAAGGTCGAACCTGGTCAAGTAATCACTTTTGATCTCTCAAATTCTTTCCAAAAAAGTGAAAATTTTTACTGGTCTTTAAATGATAGTTATGGAAATGATAAATTTAACCAAAATAAGTTTAAAGAATTATTAATTGATTCTGTTCGTTTAAGAAATATCTCAGATGTCCCTGTTGCGAATTTTCTTTCGGGCGGTATTGATTCCACCCTAATTGTTAAATTACAGTCATTAATTGAGGGTAAGACGAATACTTTTACAGTAGGATATGATGATAAAAAATACGATGAATCTATCTGGGCAAATGTTGTTTCAAAAAAATATTCAACTAATCATTTCCTAAAAAATATTCATGAAAATGAATTAAATAACCTTGTTTTAGATTCATTAGACGCTTTTGATGAGCCATATGCAGATCCATCAGTAGTTCCTTCATTTACTATATCCAAACTAATTTCTGAAAAATACAAAGTTGCAATTTCGGGGGATGGCGGAGATGAGTTATCTTTTGGTTATGTAAGAACTGATCAGGTAATGAATTCTTTAAACCTAAATAAGAATATAACTAATTTAATTTTTTCTCTTTACCCGGGATATCTAGGAACAGGTGCAAACATTGCAAAAAACTCATCAAATAAATCTTTTGCTTATGCATCTTTCTTTGAAGATGTAAAATTGTTAAATATATTAGGTATTGAAAATTCTTTAAATTTTTCTTCAAAATTTATTTCTAAGGACTTCACCGATTATAAAAACTTAATGCATACTGAGTATAGTTTTTATTTGTCAGAACAAATGATGATGAAAGTAGATAGAACCTCTATGGCCAACTCTCTTGAAGTAAGGTCACCATTTGTTGATCATAGATTAATTGAATATATATTTTCAACAGATGAAAAAGATTATATAGGTAAAGGACGAAAACAAATTTTAAAAAATTTATTAAGTGATGATTTTAATGATGAATTTTTAGGTAGAAAAAAAATGGGTTTTGTATTCAATGTAGAAAATTATATAAAAAATAATTTAAATATTTTTCAAGAAACAATATTTGAAGGGATTGATTTGTTTAAAGACAAAAAAGATAAAATTAACAATTTATATAAGTATAAATCAAGGATAAATTCATTAAGATACTGGAAAATGTTTGTATTACAATGCTACTTAAATTCTGTAAAATAAAAGCTATTTATAATTTTTTAAGAAATTTATAATCTTCATTTTCTTGATTAGATATTTTTTGAAGATTAAATTTTTCACGTGTTGAATTTATTGCATTATTAGATATTTGTTTTAAATCATAATTGTTATCTAAAACGGTTTTAATTTTGTTGCTTAATTTATTTGTTTCAAGATCAAAAATAAATCCATTCACCCCATCATCAACGAGTTCAACATGATTTGGTATGTTAGATAAAAAAACTATACATCCTGATGACATAGCCTCAATTACTGTTTTAGGGTGGCCTTCATAAAGAGAAGATGATATAAAATATTTGTAATTTGAATATAAGTTTATAAGATTTTCATTTGAAATTTTTCCTAAAAAATTTACCTTTATATCTAATTTTTTTGATTCTTTTATTAATTCATCTAAATCATTACCTTCACCTACAATATCTACTTCAAAGTCAAACTTTGACAACTCATTAAGGGTATAGAATAAATTTTTTTGTTTTTCTAACCTTCCAACTGACAATATTTTATTTTTTTTACGATCTTCGAAATCACTCGTTTCCACAGATAAAACCCAATTTTGTCTGAGGATGAATTTATCTAGTGAGTATTGTTTTTTATAGAAATTTAAATCTTCGGCATTTGAAAGTGAGTAAAGATCTGAATATTTTATTGTAAATTTTGTTAGACAAAGATAAAGAAAATGAATTAGTTTTTTGTTATTTTGTTCGAGACTAAATTTATACATGTCATATCCAGTCCTTGTAAACAGTGGAATTTTATTTAAAACTTTTAGAATAATTGAAACCCAAGATCCTAAAAGCTGATTTTGTTTTATTAGATCTATATCTTTAAATTTTTTCCTATAAGTAAATGCAAAATAAAAAGTTTTTATAAAATTAATAAATTTTATTTTTGATTTTTTAATGTATTTATAAATCGGGACAACATTTATGTTTGTTCCTTCAAGATTGCAGTCCAAGTCAGTTTCATCCCCATAGGTCAAAAAAGTAAAGCTGTGACCATAAGTATTTTCTAATTCTTTATAGATTGATAATTCTCTACTAAGAGTTCCAGAATCTTCCCATGTTTTTAAAGAATATTCATAGGTAAATATGAGCAATACCTTCACAGCTATATATTATATTTATCAAATTTATTTTATAGTCTTTAATTGAATTGTTGGGTTACAGTTATAATTGAATGAATTATGCCAGCTTTAATCAATACACCAACCTATATTCTTAACAATTTAGATATTTCATCTTTAAGTAAATCAAAAAAGTTATATTATCTATTTATTGGTTTACTTTTTGTATTTTTAGAAAAAATTCTAAGTCCAAAAAAGTTTTGTTTTTTTGTTAATAAATTGAGTTTTGTAAAAGTAAAAGTTAGTTATGAAGACAATTTTTTTATAGTAAAAGATGATTTTGGTGAGTTTTATTATACAAATCATAGATTTACAAGAATGCTTGGTGGTATATTAAATGCATCAAAGAAATTAGCTAAAGAATACGTATTGGAAGATTTAGATTTTAAAAATGAAGACACCATAATCGACTGTGGCTCAAATGTTGGAGAACTATGTCCATACTTTATAAAAAAATTCCCCTTAATAAACTATGTAGCATTTGAACCAGATCAGGAAATTTTTTCTGCACTAGAAAAAAATCATAAATTTGCAAATGGTAGTAAACACTGCGTTGCATTGTCTGACAATGAAGAGGATAAAGAATTATACATTGATTCAGTTGGTGCAGATACTTCGCTTGAGGATAATAATTCACAAAATTCTTATTTGATAAAAACAAAAAGGCTTGATCAGTTTAATTTTCAAAACGTAAAATTAATTAAAATTGATGGAGAAGGACATGAGGAAAAAATATTGAGAGGAGCTGAAAAAACTCTTTTAGATACGCAATATGTATCTGTTGATCATGGTGCAGAAAAAGGTATTGACAATGCAAGAACTACACCTGAAGTGTATTCATTTTTAATCAATATTGGTTTCAAACCATTAATATCTTCTGGATTTAGGGAGATTACTTTGTTTAAAAATATGAATATTTAAAAATGAAAGATACAAAAATTACATATATATTTGGAGATGGAAGATTAAGTAAAATTACTGACAATCAGACATTTGCAGAAGAAATGTATTATGGATATTTTGAATTAAAAAAATCGTATGACACAGAATTAATTGAAGTTCAAAGAATAGAAAATAAATTTAGATTATTTCTTTCAAAAATCTTTACTAAGTTTTCAGGACTCGGTATTCATTTCGTAAATGAATTTTCAAATTCAGGAAGGAAGAGAATTTTTGATAGTCAGGAATTATTTTTTGGAAACCAACAAATATTATTAAGTTTCTTGTATTTACTTCCAAAATTAAAAAATAAAAATATAAATATAAATGTATTTGCAATGGGATTACTGAGTGGGAAAAATAATTTCATTTATGGATTAGTAATGAAGTACTTATTTCAATTCACAAAAAGAATTATTTTTATTAGCGAAGTAGAGTACGAAACTGCAATTAAAAGGTATCCAGATAAAACAAAATTATTGTTTTATATTCCGTTTGGGGTTGATATAGATTTTTGGAGTGATTTGAAAGACACTAAAGATGACAATAAGAGCTTATTATTTGTTGGTAATGATTTAAATAGAGATTATTCTTTTTTAATACAACTAGTTATAGCTTTACCAAATTTGAATTTCAAAGTTGTTTCAAAAAGAATTACAAATGAGGAATTAAATTTTGATAATGTTGAAATTTTTAACGGAGATTGGCACTCTAATCTGGTTCCAGATACAAAGATCAGAGAATTTTATAACTCCTCTTCCTTAACAATTATTCCACTAAAAAATACAATTCAACCATCTGGTCAAAGTGTATGTCTTCAATCCATGGCATGTGGAACCCCTGTAATAATTACTGATACAGAAGGATTCTGGAATCCAAACAATTTTAAAGATGGTTCGGAACTTTATTTGCTTCCCTCAGACTTAAATGAATGGATTGTAAAAATTAATAATTTACTAGAAACAAAAAAAGAATTAAATGCGACTGCAAAAAATGCAAAAGCTAAAATTTTAAATCATTACAACACAAAATTATTTAATCAAAATCTAATGAAGATATTAGAAATATAAAAATACTAAGGTTAATTTAATATGATTAATATTCTTTACTGCTTTGATAGTAATTACAATGTTCAGGCAGCTGTATCAATACATTCGATTTTAGAAAAATTTAATAATGATATAAATATCTATATAGTTCATGACAACCCTTCTTCATTTAAAAAATTTGAAGAAAAATTGAAAAATAAGAAAAATTTGAACAGTTTGAATATTTATAGATTTGATAATACCGAATATGACTTTCCAAATTTAAATGATTCCCATGTCACATATGCTACCTACTTTAGAATGTTCATAGATAATTATCTTCCTGAAAATTTAGATTTTCTTGTTTATGTAGATGCTGACATTATTTGCTTAGAAAATCCAGAAGATGAATTAGATTTAATCTTTAAAGAATTACAAAGTAATGAGCTCCCATTAGCTGGATTAACTGAAGGAACAAGAACAACTTCAACTTTATTTGAAACTCTGTCATTAAAGGGCGAAAGATATTTTAATGCTGGAATGATAGTGATAGATTATCAAAAATGGTTAAGTGAAAATACCGGAGAAAAGTTAATTGATCTTATGAAAGTTAATTATGAAAATATAAAATATTGGGACCAAGATGTAATGAACATGTATTTCGACGGAAAGTATTTGGAGATTCCACGTAGCTTAAACTACACATCTTCTGATGGTATTAATTTAACCAATGAGAAGATTTATTTTCTTCATTACGCAGGAAGCAAAAAACCATGGTATCTAGGATTTGTTTTCAATAAAATTTCAAATAACTATCAAAAAGCTTATAAAAATTTATTTAAAAATTCGTACCATGTAACTTTAAAATTTAAAAAACACGAGATACCACAAATAATTAATATCATTAAATCTAAAGATATCAATTTAATTAATAAGTTGAAATTTTTTTATGGTGCCATTAAAACTACTATGAATCATATATTTTAATTGACTATGTATCCAAAAAAATTTTATATCATTCATAACCTTGAGCAAAAAAGAAAAAAAAATATACTAAATCAACTTGGAAATAGTAAAGTACCAACAAGTGATATAGAATTCATAAATCATCCTAATAAAAACGAACTTACATATGATATAAAAAAAGTTGCTGTGCAAAAAAAAATTAGAATCAACAACAAAGTAATTAAAGACGGATGGATTGCGGTATCATACAAACATTATCTTGCACTAGAAGATATTGTAAAAAATAAATATTCTCACGCCATAATAATGGAAGATAATGTTGGTCATATAAAAGGTAATATTTATAAAAGAATAGAACAGTATCATAACGAACTTCCTGATGATTGGAATATTGTATTTGAATCAGATCAAAAATATTTGAATTTTGACTATACAGGCGAAGAAACCGTCAAAAGTAGTAAATTAATTTACAAAAAAAATAATGAAGTAACGTATGATAAAAATGGATACATTCTTCTTCACGGGGGATCACGTTCAGCACAGTTTTATTATTTAAATTATGAAACTGCTGAGAAGTTATATCAAAATTACTTACCATTTAATCATGCACCTGATATGTGGATGAATGACTTATTTAGAAAATTAAATATAAATTCTTTTTGGGCCGAACCAACATTTATAACGACTGAAAAAAATCACAAAACCTCAACAAACTTAAATTACTTTAAAGATATTAGATATATTATTAATTCTAAATTTATAAATTTTAGGTTAGGTCTATGAAAATTTACTTCCATTACGATTTAAAAAACCATGATATTTTGTCATCTTTAGTACTTAACCAATATATTTTTGATAATAAACATGAGCTCTATACAAACAAATTCCCTAATAATTTTTTTAAAAATAATAAAGAAAATTATCTTGCATATGGAGCAGGGCACACAGTTTATTTCAAATTAGACGATCGATTCAAAAAGAACATTAAATTGCTAGAGGATAATGAAATTGAAGCGAGAATTTCTGACAAATATTTTGACTTTATAGTTTATTTAAATCCTGATGCGAAAAAATTACTTTCAAACGATGAACTTTATTTTTTTAGCAAATTAGAACGTGTTTATAAGAAAGATGAAATATTAATTATAGACGGCCATGATCATCAAGATGTAAATGTGAAACTTGCAAAAAAGGTTAGATATTTTAAACGTGAACTTATAGAAAAGTATAAAAATTATTGTGAGCCAATATCTTTTTCCTTTCCAAGTTACTATTCACCAATAATTGATACTAAAGAACCTAATGTATTGAAAGACAATATCTTTGATTCTAAAAATACTAAAAAGTATAATATTTTGGCACCTAATGATCCAAGATTCGCAAATAGCTACATTTATGAAGATGAGAAAAAATATTACGAACAATACTCTAGATCACTTTTTGCAACTACAACAAGAAAAGGAGGTTGGGATTGCTTAAGGCATTACGAAATTCTAAAAAATAATTGTCTTCCATTTTTTCCTAACATAGAAGAAAAACCAAGACTTACCATGGTCAATTACCCAGTAAAGTTACAAAAAGAAGTTAATTCATTTTTTGAAAACTTTATTCTCCACGACGACACCTACTTTATTGAATACAATAATCTTAATAAACAATTTAACCATCATGTATCAAGCAAGATTGGTTTAAAGAAAATACAAAGTGCTTCATATTTTGATAAGTATGAAAATTTTCTTTCAGAATTCATAAACTGGTTTGATGAGTACGGCTATTCTGGAAGTTATTCTTATAAATTAAAGTTATAAAGTTTTTTGTTATGAAATATTTTAAATTAATATGAAAAAAATACTTATCACTGGTGGTCTTGGTTACATAGGTACAGAACTTGCAAAAATCTTATCTGGTTACTCTCGTCAACATAAAATTACGGTAATTGATAAAGCTTTTTATTCATCTCGTATTAAAAATTTAAAAAATTGGGGAATAGATTACAAACAACTAGACATTTTAAACAAAAGCGAATTGAAAAAATTTATATATGATTTTGATATAATTTATCATCTAGCTGGAATAACAGAAGTTCCAAGAGTTAGTTCTGAGTCTAACAATTCAGCAAATAAAGAGATAAACGAAGTTGGTGTTTTAGGAACAAAAAATATTATTAATTTTTCAAATCCAAACTGTAAAATTATTTTTCCATCAACCCATGTGGTATTTGAAGGATTAACGTCTGTCAAAAAAAGTATTGATGAGAATGATATTCCTCAACCAGTTTTAGAATATTCAAAAACAAAATATCAATCTGAAATTGATTTGATGGAATCTGGAAAAAATTACATTATTTTAAGATTAGGTTCAGTTTATGGAAAATCTGATGACTCAACAAGATTAAATATAATGCCTAATTTATTTGCAAAAATTACAGCTATTGATGGTGAATTAAGTCTCTTTGGGGGCGGTAAGCAACTTAAAAGTCTTGTAAATGTTGTTGATGTTGCAAGAGCAATGCAATTTGTAGGTGATAATGAAAAAGTAGAAAAAGAAATTTTTCATATTTCCAATGAGACTTTTACCGTTAAGCAAGTAGCTGATATATGTAAGAGGGTCAATAATAATATAACAATAAAATTGACTGATGATGAGATTCCAAATTTAGGCTACGGACTCTCGAGTAAAAAAATAAAAAATATGGGTTTTAAATATTTATATAATTTACCAAATTCAATTTCTGAAATGTATGAAGATTGGAAAAATAAACCTATCCAGCTTCAAAATGAGGTAATTATCAAGGGTAAGGATAATTATGAAGATAGACGTGGGATTATCTCAAACTATTATTTTGATGAACCTATAAATATGATTGGTGCAGTTGAATCAATTAAAGGCAGCATTAGAGGGAATCACTTCCATCCTATACAAACACAAAAGTGTTTACTAATTTCTGGAAGCTATATAAGTGTTTCTAAAGACTTAAATAAAGATAATGCTATTACTGAAACTAGATTAATAAATTCAGGTGAGTTATCTGTAATCCCTCCAAACGTTGCTCATACGATGATATTCTTGGAAGACTCAGTTCTTTTGAATCTTGTGACTGGTGAAAGGGAACATAAAAATTTTGGAATTACACATACAATTCCCTATGAACTTGTGGACGATAATCTATCTCAAAACTTAATAGACAACTATAAAACAAGTTGTAGAGTCTGCGGTGGTGGATTTGTTCATTATTTATCCCTCGGCCTTTCTCCACTTGCAAATAATCTCAATAGTAAAAAAAATGAATCTAATGATCTTTATCCTCTTGATTTAAATTTTTGTCAACAATGTTCAAATTCACAACTTAGTGTTGTTGTGCCACCAGAAAAAATGTTTAACAACTACTTATATTTATCTTCAACTTCTCAACAATTCCAGAAACATTTTATTGATTTTTCAAAAGAAATAAAAACTAAGTTGAATTTGAAAAATGATTCATTAGTAGTTGATATCGGTAGTAACGATGGAATATTTTTAAAACCAATTAAAGAATTGGGAATTAATGCGATAGGAGTAGAGCCAGCAAAAAATGTGGCAAAAATTGCAAATTCAAAAAACCTTACTACTTTGCCTGAATTTTTTGATAACAAAACTGTAAATAAAATTAAAAAAAAGTATGGTAAAGCAGATGTTGTTACAGCATTTAATGTATTTGCCCACAATGATCGATTAAGGGAGATATTGGATAATATTGAAGAGCTTTTAAGCGACAGTGGAGAATTTATATTTGAGGTTCAATATATATTAAGAACTATTGAAGATCTTACATTTGATAATGTTTATCATGAACACGTAAATTATTGGTGTGTTCTCTCTGTTTTAAAGTTTTTTGAAAATTCAGAATTGAAGGTCTACAAAGTTAAAGAAGTAGACACTCATGGAGGTTCATTAAGGATATATGCTAGTAAGGACAAGAAAAAAAGACTTCATAAAAGTGTTGGAGAATTTATTGAAATTGAAAAAAGAAAAAAACTTGATAAAGTTGAAACTTATTATAAGTTTGCAAAAGATGTTGAACAAATAAAGGTTTATTCATTAAATAAAATAAATAAAATTTTATCTGAGGAAAAAAATATTATTGGTTACGGAGCCCCTGCAAAAGCAACAACAGTACTTAATTACTTTGGAATTAGCGATAAGCATTTCAAGTATGTTTTAGACGATAGTGAAATAAAACATAATAAATTTATACCTGAAACTAATATACAAATTAAATCCAAAGACAGTATAAATGTTAATAACTATGAGTACATACTTGTTTTAGCTTGGAATTTTTTTGATTCAATTGTGAAAAGTAATAAGTCTAACTTCAAAAATAGTAAATTTATAAAATTAAAGTAATAACCTATTTCTTGAGATTTATATGTTCTTTATTATTAATTAATACAAAAAACATTCCGTAGAGAAGTAATGATGGTAAATAAAGCAAGGAATCACTTTTAATAAGATTAATTGAGATAAAAATACCGATTAAGTACAGGTCATAATTTACACTTTTTATTTTTTTCAGCGAGTTTACTACATATACAGTTAAAATTATGACCCCTGTTAAACCAAAAAATAATTGTATTAACAATAGTGATGAGTGAGGTAAAAGGAATCCAAGTTCAGTCCCTGTAAAAACTCTCTTATTAAAAATATCGATTTCACCATAGTGATTCGATAGAATGAATGGCCCACTTCCAAAGAAAAATTCACTTACTGTAGGATTATATCTTGCAAAAAATATCCCCCACAACTCAGATCTATTTATTAAAAACGCCACCAAACCAAATGCTACAATTAAGAATCTTATAATGAAATTCTTATTACTCAAATCAGATAAGTACTGAATAGAAGATGATATATTTGAATCCAGACTGTAACTTTGTCCCATACCAATGAACTTGTATGCGGAAAAGTCCAAAGAATAAAATAAATTTTCAATCCTTATGAAATATAAAAGTAGAAATATAACGGGAATAAATACCAATATTTTTGTTTGAGTTTTGAAATTTTTCTCAAAATTTAGTTTTAATACAATACAAAATATTAATAAGACAAATGAAGCTTTGTTGTTTGATAAGAGCAATCCTAAAATTGAAACTGGAATAAGTAGATATTCTATTTTTTCTAATTTCTCTTTTTTATATAGAAAAATTACCAATAGCCCTAAGGCAAAGAATTCACCAATACTTTCGGCACTTGGAAATAAACCTCTCCAAGCTTCGGTTGTTCCCCAAATATCAACACCAAATAAATTTTGATTATCTGTTCCATACTTTGTTAATCCAAAGTAATAGTAACTCATAAAGTTTATAAAAGGCATCGATGAACTTAAATAACCAATGGACATGATAGCAACACTTGCAAAAAGAAAATTTCTAGTTAAAACTTTAAAATTTAAATTGGATTTTCTATCACTTATAAAATAATATATTCCGATTAAGCAAAATATAGAAAAATAACTCCAGGTTAAAACTGATAGAAAGTTGTAATCACCATGCGAAAGGCCACGGATTTTATCTGGTTTTAAATAATAAAAAAGACCTGATGCGTTGTAAGACCAAAAGATAATTAATAAATTTAGAATATTAAATGTTTTTCTAATTTTTCTATCATTTATTACTTTGTTTATTCCAATTAAGCAAAGAAATAAACTCAAAAAATAAATATTCATTCCGCTATAAACACCCATAAATATATATAAAAAGGGCAAAAAATTAATCAATTCTTTAGATCTACTGTTAATAATATGAAAACTAAAAAAGTTTATTGTAGATATATATACAAATATATGCAGCAAAGATCTTTTATTCAAAAAATCTAATTCAAAAAAAACATTATTATAAAATCTCTGTTCTGAGTAAATTAACAAACAAATCAGTAATGATGTTAAGAGAATAGAAATATAGTTACTGATCTTTAAGTTTTTAAATTTATCTACTGGAATTAAAGTAATTAGAAATAACCAAAATATGGATTGTAAAAAAATATTAACAAACGTATTTGTACCTATAGAAATATAAAAAGTATGGTCAATTTGATCAACTCCTGTTATTTGACCAAAACACCTTAAGGAAGAGTAATTGTTATACCTTATTTTATAATGATCTTGATAAATAACATTAGGATTGTGAATCAAAAATTCTGAAAGTGAAATACTACAAGTATTAATCTCATAAAACCTCAAATCTGATGTTATTTTTTCTGGGGTTATGTTGTCACGATAATCTGAAAATGAAAAAGGTATAAATATAATTAGAAAAAAAAGGATGATTTTTAAATATAAGTTTGTTCTTGTCATTTTTCAGTTCCAATAAAAAATTTTTTTATAAAGAGGTAGCCAACTGAAAATAACAAAATTGAAAAAATTGATAAATAATTATGAAGTGTACTTTCATTTAATTCTGTAGAGGTAAAATTCCACCCACCATTTACATAATGATGGCATTCAGTAAATGAATTTACAAAAACTGAATTTCCATCGACATCAAACAATTTAACAGTTTCATAATTTTCATCCACTGTAAAAACAAAGTTTGGATCACTCAAAATATCGGCTACTACAAAACCATCGGGGTATTCTCCACATATATTTATGATTTCATCATCAGAAATTTGATTAAGATTCTTTTTCGTCATATTATTTTTTCTTCAATAATGCTTTTAACTTTAGGTACAAGCAATGCAAAAAATGAAAACATAAACAAAATATTAAAATAAGGAACTTTATAGAGACTAAAATCTAGATTTCCTATTTCAGATTCTGAACTAATTAAGTTTTTACTCTCAAAACTAGTATCACAATATGCTTCTAAATTTATATTTAAAAGAAAATCAGTAGCAAATCTATTAAGTTCACATGTTGGAAAATATGAGTTCCAATAAACTAAGAATTCTTGGTTTGCCTGATCGAATGCAAAGGGAAAACCTAAGAAAAATAGAAACAATATACCTAAAAATATTGACAGCGTTTTCTTAAAAATATTGTATTTAAATATTTCTAAAAAAAGAATTACAAATGCTAACAGAATGAAAAAACTATAATAAAAAGACTTAAAACTATCTCCCGTATTTGGATCAAAATTATTTGTTCCAAGAAAACCAAGTGCAGAAATAGAGATAATTAAGATTCCTAGAAACGGTGTAAACATTATAATTCTTAGTTTTCGTTTGAATAAGATAAATAATAAAAGTAAAAAATAAAAGATTGAGGAAAAAGCAAAACTAAAAAGCATTCTTGTCTCATCTATATAATTACTCTCGTTCCAGCCCCTATCGTAAGGTCCAGAAAATGTAAATTCTTTTTGTACTTTATCAAATCTTAATTTGACTGGAAATATTTCACTATTTGCAAAAACAACCTTAAAAAATTTTTTTCTATCTTTATTCAGAAATGTATGTTCAGAATTTCCATAAAAACCAAAAAAATCATTGAATGAATCGAACAATGTTATGCCAAGAAATGACTCAGAAAAAAAATACTTATTTGGATTGTCTCTTAAATCTTTTGTCGGAAAATTTACAAAAAATTCAACATCTGCTTGATTATTATATTTTTCTTCATGTTCGACCTGAGTTATAAATCTGTTATTTAAAGCAAAATTTTCTGTTAATAAAATTACGATTAACCCTAAAACAATTAAAACCCTTTTTGTGTTAATTTTTTTTATTAAACCCCTTTTGTTATAAAAAATTTCTAACAAAATAAATAAACCAACCATAAACCCTATTGAAATTTTTGAAGTAACCAAAATACTAAAGATAATAGAGAATTTAATTATGTTGATTCCAGTACTATTTTCATCTGATATTTCATCAAGATAATATAGCAACCAACCTATGCATGAAAAAGCTAATATCTCAGGTTTGAGAGTAACTCTTAACTCAAAAGATGTTGGAAGCAAGCACAAAAGTGACAAAACGAGATAGATATTATTTAAATTGAAATATCTTGATAGGTACTTTTTCATTCCTAAGCAGCCAACTAGAAATATAAAAGAGTTACCTAGATGAACAGAAAAATTGACAATCTCATTTAAAGTTAAATACTCCATAGAGTTTGAAAAAACTAATACTAATAAATAATTTATGAAAAAGTAAAAATGACCCTGCTCTAAATTTAGATTGTCTATATTTCCAGAGTAAAATTCAAAATATCTGTAATACTTTGCAAAATCTGGAGAATTAATAACACTGTAAGTTAATGTAATAACAATAGAAGAAAAATAAAAAATAAAATAAAAAATTAACCTATAAATAATATCAAAAGGGCTTTGTATCAATCTTGTAATTATTTTTTTCATATACTTCTAACAGTCTAACTTCGTATCAATTCCAAACCTTGTTGAATTATCTAGAAATTAAATTATGAATTTGTATAAATTTGCTTTTATTGTTCAATAACATTGTAGGTTATAATCTACATATACCTCTTATTATGAAAAATAATTTAAAAGTATTAACGATTACATTTTTCTCAATTGTAGTTGTGTATTTTATAGACTTTTATTTTCTTGAAAATTACTATAACCAACAGTTCTGGTGTGTTGAAATTATTAAAGATTTTAAAATATACAACCTAAATAACATTCGTTTACCAATACATTGTGATGAAGGACCATATCAATTTGCCATAACTTCAATCGACAACTTTTTTAATGAAACAAACCCTTATCAAGGTAGGCCTTTATTCATTTTGATCTTATCATCATTCAATAATCTATTTAGCTTTGTTAATTTTTTAAACCTTTCAAGCTATGAGATTTATAAGCTATCAATGCTTATTGTCCAAGTGTCAATTATTTTTTTGATTATAAAAATCTTTATCTCTCTTATGAAAATTAAGTCTTTTGATAATAGAGAATATTTATTAATTTTATTATTAATTAGCATACCAAGCTTAAGATGGAACATTTTTCTTGCTTCTGTTGGAAATTTACCTTTTTTATTATTTTTAATCTCTTTAGATTATTTAATGAGAGGTAATTTTCAAAAAAAAGATACAACCAATATTTTTTTACTTTATGGATTATTTTCTCTTGCTCATCTTTCATCGATAATTTACGGATTGATAATATTATTTTACATATTTATAAATCAAAAAAAGATTCAGTTCAAAGATGTATTTCTTAATTTAATATTTCTTCTAGGTTTTCAAAGTTTTTATAGATTTATTATTTACCTTAGTCCGTATGATTATTTTGATTGGAATCGCGATGTTTATAATCAATTTTATTGGATACTTTCAGCATTTGATCCTGAAAATTCAGCCAATTGTCAAACTTTATCGACATTTTTAAAATGCAATAATGTTGTTACTTTTAGCTATATTGGATATTTTTCAATTTTAATTTTTTACTTTTTCTGTATGACAGTCCTTATAAACTACTTAAAGATAGACATTCCAAAAATAATTAAATTATCACTATACATAAATTTTGTTATATTCATATTTTGGTCTTTGCAGGGTTTGTATGAGCCATTTAGGTTTGTAAATTATAGTATTGGCTATTTCTTCTTCTTTTCTTGTATTGTATATGTATTTACTTTTAGAAAAGATATAACTCTTATATTTTCACTTTTATTTTACAACTTTTCAATATATTACCTTGAACCTTACAACACAGCACTAGATAGCCCCCAAATAAATGTCCTAACTGTAATATCTTTTTTAACTTTTCTAATGTTTGTATTCAAACAATCCACAACTAATTTCCAAAAAAAAGATAATTGAATTTTAAAACTTGATATTTACTTATAATTAGGTTGTGAAAGTTGTTGTAATACCAGTTTTTAATGAAGAAAAATCAATTTTTGACATAATTAATAAAGTATTTAATCACTGTGACAAAATAATCGTAGTTAATGATTGTTCAACCGATGGATCAAAAGAAATTTTAGAGTCAATAAATAATGATAATTTAATAATTGTGACAAATGAAAAAAACTTAGGAATTGGAGGTGCAACAAAAGTTGGTATCAAAAAAGCTTTAGAAATTGGTGCAGAAATTATTATAAAATTTGACGGGGATGGACAGCATTCCTCAAATGATATTCCTGAGTTTATAAATTTGATTGAAAAAGAAAATTATGACTTTATAAAAGGAAATAGATTTAAGTCGTCAATTTCTCAAATGCCAGCAGTTAAAATTCTTGGTAATCTTATATCTACCAATTTACAAAAAATCGTAACAGGAAATTTTAGTGTTTCAGATCCAAACAACGGATTTATTGCATTCAAAGCAAGTATTTTTGACCGTATTCAATTCAAATATCTTAGGAATGATTATTTTTTTGAGAATTCGTTACTTCTTAACTTAGTTATATTTAAATTCAAAATTTCTGAAGTACCCATCAAAACAATTTATGGTGAAGAAAAAAGCAGCATACCAATTTTTATAGGTTCAATAAAATTAATTCCAGTTTTTTTAAAACTTTTATATCTTAAAAATTATTTAAATACACGTCACAATCTTTCTATGGGGAGCCTGATATTCTTATTGTTAAATATTTTGACATTTATCAAAATATTAAATAATGATTTAATTGATTTAAATTATATAATTATCTGTGTTGTTTTATATGGATTAATTGAAGTAATTAATTTTCTAAATGATTAAAATTTCTAAAATTTATTTTTTCCTAATTCCTATTCCATTTTTAATAAACTTTTTTTTGAATGTAATGAATCTGAAACATCTAAATTTAGATAGTTTATTTGTATCATTTTTATGCTTTATTTTTATTTATCTTCTAGGTAAAGAAATTAGCTCAGTTTTTAATCTAAATTCAATTTCGTTGGCAATAACTTATTATTTTATGGGGGCTTTCATAATTAATTTTGCTGTACTTCCAGTTTTAGGATCATTGTTAAATTTTAAAGAAACAACTCTGGTTTACAACATTTGCTTATTATTTATCTTATTCATCAAAGGTAGAAATTATAAAAATATTTTAATTTTCCTAACGTCATTGATAGTAATCAGATTAATTTTGATGAACATTGATATCTTTAATCCAACTTATATTCAGTACAACAGCGATGTAACAGAGTTCTGGCTGCCAATGACTGAAAAAATCTATGATACCAACTTATCAATTGCCACAAAAGATAACATTATCCCTGGATATTCGTTAATGATAAATTTTATTTACGCAAAAATTCATTTTATATTTTTTAGCGGTGATATGTTTATTTTTAATCAGGCAATTCCAAATATATTTTTATATTTAAATTTATTATTATTGTTAGAGCTAAAAATATCAAATTTTACAAAATCAATATTAGTTTTAACCTATTTACCAATAATTTTGAATAGCGATTGGTTGAGTTATTTGTTTATAAATTCATTAATGGGAGAGGTAGTTGTAAATTATCTATTTAGTGTTTTTCTTATTATTGCTTTCCAAGATAAAAATATTATAAATAATAAATTATATTTTCTTATATTGGGCTTTTTATATTTTTTAAAACCTTTTTCTTCATTTATATTTTTTATTGTTCCAATTTATTTATTTTATAAATTTAGAAAACCGTATATTGTATTTCTACCTTTAATTGGATTTATGATTAATAACATTTATAGTCGTGTGTTATCACTTAATATTAAAAATGAAGATAATTTTTTATCAGAAAATTTTTATCTACAAATTCTATTTGAAAACTTTAGTCAATTAACCAATTTTAACATTATGAATATAATTCTAATTTTTAAAGAACAAATCTTTATCGATAGAGTTTTAACACTATTTTTATGTTTTTATTTATTTATTTTTATTTTTACCAAAGGATATTATAAAAACTTCAACATTCTAAATTCAACTATTATTTTAAACTCTTTATTAGTTTTTTATCTTTATATTTCAATTTGGAAAAATGTAGAACTTGGCTCTGCTTATAGATATTTGTTCTCATTCATAAATATTTATTTTATTGATCTTGCTTACAAAATAAACCATCTGACAGCAAAATAGTTTAAGGGTGGAAGTTTGAAATTAGTAAATTGACCCTTCATGTTGTGTCCAATGGGTGCTAGCTACAGTACCTTTTGGACGGTTTCTTAATAAATGATTAAATTTATGCTTAAAAGAGAAGTGACTGTTGTAATCATTACCAACAATTTTGAAGGAAGAATTTTTAAACTCATATGTTTTATCTATCTGCTCTTCTGGATGAATCCACTCAAATTCTAAATTGTTTTCATTGGCAACATCAAAAATAGCTTTTGCATAATTTTTAACAGTCAAAGCATGATGATCGTTTCTATTTATACCATTGTTTACATCTTCAAGAATATTGTTAAGAGTTTTTTCAAGAATAATATGATTATTTTCAAAAATAAGCCCCCATTGTATGAATAAGTTTTCATGAATTTCTGGTGTGATAATTGCTCTATCGTTATCTTGGATCAAATCATCTAATGAATTATTTATCTGAGAATCTATATCAAGATAAACACCACCATTATTGAATAAAATCGTATATCGCCAAATATCAGCTCTTGCAACAATATGTTTCATTTTCCAATAAATATCTTTGATATCTTTATCAGCGTTAGCATTTATATAGTCATTCATTTGACTGTCCGTATAAATTATATGCTCATACGAAGAATTTTTAAGTCTCATTTTGTTATGAAGCTTTTCAAGCTTATCAGGTAAAGTTTGAGTACTCCAAGTCTGATAAATTGTTTTTGAAATCATTAAATAAGTATAAAAGTATTAATCAAATTTTTAAATCGAACTTAGAATCTATATTTCAATATTGCATATATATATCTAAAGAAATCAAGAGTTTTGATTTTTTTACCTTCCTCGTAGGTCCTTGATTCGTAATCTATTCCTACCTCTTTAATATTTTTGAATTTTTTTAAATATTTAGCAACGAGTTCAACTTCAATTTCGAAACCATTGGATTCTAAAATTGTATTCCTAAAATACTCATTTGGAAATAATTTGTAACATGTGGCAATATCAGTAACTTTTCTTCTATGTATAAATGAAAATAAAAAAGATAGAAATTTATTAGCAAAATAAGTTCTGTAATAATTTTGAGGTTCAATATTATTAATAAATCTTGACCCTATAACAAAAGTTGGCTTATCTTGATCTACTTCAGATAGTAAATATTTAATATCTTTTGGAAAGTATTCAAGATCTGCATCATGAATTATAGAGTAACTTGTATTAACTGAATTTTGAATCATTTTAATTGCACCCCCCTTACCCATGTTATGACTTGTTTGAAATTTTTTTATTGAATTGTATTCTTTAGTTAGTTCGTCAATAATTTGATTCGATCCATCTGTCGAACAGTCATCTATAATAAAGATCTCATCAACAACATTCTCATTTAATAGTCTTTTTATGGATTTTCTTAAAAATAATTCTTCATTAAATACAGGCACTATTGCTGTGAGTGTTATGTCTTTACGTTTTGGCATTTGCAACAACTAAAATATTTTTTCCAAAAATTTTTCTTGTAAATATATCAAGAAATTTAAAAATTTTAAACACTAAACGATCATAAAAAATTAAACGATTTTTACTGTAGTTAGGATTGATTCTTAAAATTTTAAAAATTATAAGAACTAACGAACCAATAAAATCAACATACTCAACAGAATCTATTTCAAAATTACTTTTCTTAAGCTTTTCAAACAAGTCTTTTTTAGTATATCTTCTATGGTGGTCAACCAAACTATCTAACTTTGTCCAAAGAATCATAGAGTGTGGCAAATACAATATTAGCTTGCCACCTGGTTTTATAATCTTACTTAACTCTTTTAAAATCTTTGTATCATTCTCGATGTGTTCTAAAACATTTATAGAAACAATATTGTCATATTTTTTTGAATTCTTAATGTTTTCGACATATGGAATATTTTCTTTTCTAAGCTTTTCTATTGCAGTACTATTAACTTCATAACCTTCAAAACTTAAATTAGTCTCACTCTTTACAAATTTTAAAAAATTTCCAAACCCACATCCAAAATCTAAATTTGTTCCAGTTTGTATGTGTCTTAATATTTTTCTATATATGTAGTTATTATAATTATCCAGTTCATCAATTGATTCAAGTGCATGGATATCTTTATTATTTTCCATAAGACAATCTTACAGAGGTGATTTTAGATTAAATATCTATAAAAATTAATTTATGATTATTCTGCTTGCTATAGGATTTGAACCTGTGACGTCTTCCTTGTAAGGTAAGAGTCGTTTTTTTATGGAGTTGGAAAATTTAATTCCAATAATCCATCAGAAGCTTCATAAATATTATATCCACCATCATCATTTGTAATATTTTCAATATACCAAGACACTTTTTGATCAAGTGTTGACCAAGCTTCTTCAGATGCTTTTTCATCAGTTACAAAAACTACTAATGTCGATACGCTTCTTGTATTTTTAATTTCTACTTTTCCATATAATTGTTCTAAATCTTCGACAGTATACGTAATTTTTTTATTTGCATTGAAACATATCGAAAACACATCTTCTTTACCTAAAGTTTTTTCACAATATTCATCAACTACAATAGGGTTACCTATAAATGCATATAGATCACCCAGCTCACTACTAGGAAGTAACCCCATAATATATTTTTCAATGTTACCCATTTTGGTATCTGCACCATTTCCATCTGTATAAAAATAATCTACTTGGTAATCGTTATTTCCAAGTTCTTTAAGTGATTCATTGTTAAATCCTCCTAAAATACCTCCTGTTGAAAAACCAAAGTGTCCAGTACCTGCACCTGGTTCGTCTACATAAACTTGATGATACGGAAGAATATCAGCACCACCCCAAAGATGGAATAGCTCATGAAGTAATGGAGCATTGACAAATGTAAAATCACCCCAATCATATGTTGTAGTGGTTGAATTAAAAAAAGAATTTAATGATGGAAAGATTAGATTTCCTCTTAATTTACCACTTGATCCAAAACATTCTGCAGATGAGTAAATAGGAAAACTAAGTCCTGGTTCATTGTTGCTAATATACTGCGCCATTCCATTATATGATCGAATACTGTCTAATCTGTTACCAACAAAAATTACCACTTCATATTCATCACTAATTTCTTTATATAAAGCATTCATTAATTTAGCCATATAGTTTCTGTTGTAGAATCCGGTTGGATTACTTGTCCAGTCAGGATTAGAAAAATCAGTAAAAAACGAATCATAACCATCTTTGATTAAAAGTTCTATATATTTTCCTGTAGGACTTTTTGAGAATACAAAATCTTCATTACTGTTTTCATAATCATTATTTAAGTAAAAAGAAAGATCAGAGTTTCCTAAATATAGTTCTTTTAAGTTTTCTAAATTATTTAAAGAGTCGTAATCGTTACAGCTACCTTCACTCCTTTGCGAATCAATGTATTTTAAATTTGATAATTTGTGGAGCATACTTGTATTTTTAAATCCAGCTGGAGTAATAAGGTATTCCAACTTATCTAAAGGATATAAATGCTCAGCTCTTAAGTGAGTACAAAATTTGCAATTTAAATATCTTAACTCTGTTAGGTTCGACAAAAACCTATAATCTCTTCCCCAAAATTTAAAACCTTGTCCTGCATCAAGATATTGCAAGCAAGTTAAATACTCCAATCCTTCATAGCTTTGGATATTTTCATCAATAGTTAATTTCTGTATGTCAAAAATATCATCACGCATTATTTCATCAAAAGACTTTGAAAATATTTTTTCAAAGTTAATTTTTGTATCAACAGAAAAATTAATATTTTGATTGAATGTAGAATTATTGATACAACTTTTATCCAGCTCAATTAGTTCAAAACTTTGACTCCATTCCACACTAGGATAACTATCTTTATCAAAAATAAATTTTGAATTAATGTTTTCGTATTTATTTTTATTATCTGAGGAAGTAGCATCAGAAATATTTGTAGTCGTTGTAGATGAAGTAGTGGACGATTCTTGAGTTGTTATAGTTGAATCTACAACAGTTGTAATAGTAGATGATACCAATGAATCATTATTTGAAACTTCACTTCCGCCACAAAATGAAATTAAAAACATTAAAATTATTCCAAATATTCGTCGCATAATTAAATTATCTCAAAATGTGTGTTCAATGTGTGTGCGAAAAAGTATTTTTTACCTAGATTTCTGAAAAACCCTTGTGGGCGCTACAGGATTTGAACCTGTGACTGCTTCCTTGTAAGGGAAGAAAGATTATATTTTATTTGTCTTTTGATTGATTTAATTTATAAGGATTGGGTGAGGGAGGACACCCTGGGGGACATTTAGGCTGAACGGTTCTTGTTTGACCTGGAATAATAACAGATGTTCCAGCATCAACAAATGCAACAGACCATCCCCAGTTTTCTGGATCTTCAATAACTAATTTCGTATTTGAGTTAACACCAAAACCTTCATAATACTGATACATATATCCCATACCTTTTCGTTTATTGATAAAACCTGCCTCTCGTTTGTCTCCATTATTCTCTGTAAAAATAAATTTTAAATTAACAGGAGACCCATTGGTTACAACTACAAAGTCAACTTTTGAGTTATCAGAGAATGGTAAATCAAGTGTTGCATTGCCATGTCCATGTTGGTTAAATATATAATTATCTGTTTGAAACCCAAGGTCTGTGGATAGTATTTCTTGTTTTGGATCCAGGCTAGCGTCTCTTTCGTCACCATATAAGACTACATCCAGGTACTCTCCTCCAAATGGATGTTCTTCTGGTCCGATGTACCAACCCATCGAACTTGGGAGTCCTCTTCCTCTCGCCCAGTCGTTACCATAACTTGTACTCTCCCAACCTTCTTTTGGATTTCTGTATAAATTCGAAAACTGTTCAACGATTTCTTCAGTAAAAATTGCTGGTGCCATTTCTTGTTCTTTACTTGTACCTCTTTTCTCCATAAGGGCAAAAGCAATATGGCTTGAGCCCTGCATGGTTCCAACCATCTCTTCTAGTGTTGGAACATACATATATCCCAAGATGTCACCTTTTTTAACAACTTGACCATTTTCAACTAAAATATAATCTCTGAAGAAGTTTTCATCATCTTTAATAACATATCCTTCCATCTGATACAGAAAGCTCACAACATTGCCATCGTTTTGTGCAAATTTTAATTTGAATAAGTAAGCAGAGTGCCACCAGGGAGGGTCTGAGTCTGAATGGTCCACAACGTTATAATATGACCCATTTCCTTGTGCCAGCTCAATAATTCCATCTGCTACTGCGTAGAGTGGTGGAAAATCCGATGGTTTTGTTGCCTCTCTCCATCTTGGATCTGTATTTGAAAAATAAACTTGCGCATCATTATGTGGTCTTGGTGATCGTTTACCTACATAAGGATGTCCTGCAATAATGTCTTCAAAATCAACAAAAAATCTATCACTTTTATTTGTTATAAACTCTTTTATGTCTGGAAGTGTTTGTATTGTCAACCCGCTACTTTGACTCTGGTTCCCAGATTCTTGATTGGATGACGAGCTAGATTGTTCATTAGAATCAGTCTGCTTGGAATCTTGAGAACCTTCATCACTTACCTTTTCTTGTGATAATTTCTGATCTTGTTGTAGTTGTGTAGACGTAGATTCCGATGAGCCTCCACAAAAAGAAATTAATAGAAAAAAAATTATAACTTTCTTCATATAATTTCATTTTATTTAAAAAATGTTTCGAATGCGTGTCAGATTCATATTTGATTCAGAAGATTGATTAGTCAACAGGAGAAGAACATTTACTTATGAGTTTTTAATATATAAAAAACCAAAATTATTTGGTCCTTTTAAACCCTTGGAATCGGTGTCTGAAAAAATAATATATCCACCATCAGAGGTTACATCAATAAATTCTCCAGCATCATTTCCTTTATCAAGACCACCACCAAAAACATTAATTGATGTCATATTGCCATCTTTATCAAACTCAGATAATAATATTTTCCAATCATCAGATGTACCATTTGGATGCCCTGTGCCAGAATAATCTGAATGATCACCGGTACCACCTGTCACTACAAATCCTCCATCAAGGGTCTCTCTTACCCCATAACACTCATCAAGAATAAATTTTGGGTCATAACCTCTTGGATTACCAAAGATATTTTTCCAAACTTCATTTCCTTGATCATCAATTAACATGACAATGCAATCCCAATTTTCAGTCTGGTATCCCGTTGTATGTCCTGTAAACACAACATAGTCATTGCTTGTAATGTCCATGTCAAACAACTGCACATTATTATTGCCTCCGAATAATTTAGTTGAGAGTGTATTTCCATTTGGGTCTAAATAATGCATTGATGCATTTAAACCTTCATCAACCCACTCAACAGATCCGACTACGAATCCACCTTTAGATGTTTGCTTAACTTTTGTACCTTGCATAGCAGACAAGTCTTTATCCCAAATTACCTCACCATCTGTTGACATTTTCTTTATAAAACCTTTTGATCCATCAGAAATGAATAAAAACCCTTCTTCATCTCCTTCTTTGTAACCAGTAACAACGATTTCGTCATTATCGATAACTTCTATCCCTCTAATTCCACCAACACCATTATGCGTAAATATTTTCTGCCAAACTATATTTCCATTAAAGTCAAGTTTTACAATTGCACTTTTTTGAAATCCATCTTTATAAAGACCTCCACCGGCAACATATCCATCGGATAATTCATTCACTGCATATCCCACATCAAACTTGTCTGGAGTTCCAATAATTGTCTGCCACAACTCATTACCTTTAGAATCGGTTTTTAAAATGATCATATCTGTAAATCCAGTTGGGTCTTCTTCTTTTTCCCAGTGATGACCAATAGCTATAAATCCTCCATCTAATGTCTGCATACCTTCATGGACGTGTTCTTCACGATCCGTTCCTTGACCCATATACCATCCAGTACTTGTTGATGATGAGGTATCAAAATACGTTGTACCTTTATCCCATTCTCCGTATTCATCATATAATGATTCTTCATCTGAATCCTCTTCATACTCTTCTTCATCTGAATCCTCTTCATACTCTTCTTCATCTGAATCCTCTTCATACTCTTCTTCCAGGTACTCATCTTCATCATTCTCAACCTGATTAAGATTTTCAGTAGAAGTCTCTGAACCACAAGAAATGAGAAAAACAAGTAATAAAATTAATTTGATTTTCATTTGTTATTTTTAAAATAAACGAAGTAAGTTAATTGAAGTCCAAGATACGCAAACAGAACAACAAGGATTGCTTGAGTTGGAGTGTAGCTAGAGTTAAGAGAGCCAAATGCTTGCCCGGTTAAAGCTAAAAAAACTAATAAAGCACCTAAGTTTTTTTTGTATTTCATAATTTAAAGTTTACAAAAATTTAAGCAAAATGTGGGGTTGGTGTGGGGTTGAGGCACATATATATGTAAAGATTTCTGAAAAACCCTTGTGGGCGCTACAGGATTTGAACCTGTGACTTCTTCCTTGTAAGGGAAGCGCTCTGCCGGACTGAGCTAAGCGCCCTAATTTCTAAAGTATATAAAGCTTTATAATTTATTTACTTTTTTAATTTTTACAATAACTTATCCCAATTATTTTTTTGGTTCATTAAGCCTAAAGACAACGTAATAACAAAATGAAAAGAGAAATAAAATGATTAATAAGATTTTATTGACTGATATGATCTCAAGGTTTTCTAAATATAATATAAAATCTTGATTTTCAGTTGGAAGGCCAAGAGTATTTAAGAAATTAATCAATACAGATACATCAAACATAATTAACAGTAATTTAAAGAAAATGACCCCAACTAAGCTCGTCGTAAAAATTATCAAATAACTGTTAATCTCAGTTAAAGATCTTACAACCCCTGTTACATATGCTGGCTCTGAATAATTTCTTAGTGCTCCGAATGAATTTATGATTTCAACTATAGAAAGTTGTGTTTGTTCTGTGGTCTCAAAAAATAAAATTGATAAATTTGAAAATATTGACATTAAAAATATGAAATTAAAAAATATTTTTTGTTTAAATATTTTTTTATAATAATAAAAAATAATTACACATATTGGGACCAAAGAGTACAAATACCTAAACCCATATGATGCACCAGTAGATTGCCAAATAATTAAAATTGCAAAATTTTGAGCAAAACAAATTAATAGTAATATATTTCCAAAATTTTTATAATTTTTGAGATTTAATATTGAAAGAGCAAGACCAGCAAAGATAATTGGTGATAACCAAAAAATACCAAACTCGTTTCCAAAAATAACTCTAAACGAATCTAAAATACTTTTTAATAAGAAATCTACATAACCCTTGTTGTTTGGAACAACATTTGTTACAGATATATCTGTACCATATACTTCCTGAGGATTAATAACTAATTTTCCATAAATGCTTCTTGACAAAAAGTTGTAGATAAAAATACTTAATGTAGTAGAAAATATGAATGTGCGATTTTTTATTAAACTAAATTTTGTTTGGTTTTCTTTGCTGTAAATCAACTTAACTATTATTGGAAGCAAAAATATGTAATAATTCGACATCCTAACTAGCAATGAAACCATCAATGAAATTGGAACTATGAATGCATGTAATTTATTTCCATTTTTATAAAATATTATTGTGGAATAGATTAATAAAGATAATGTAAAAAACTCATAGCTATGAGTCATACTAAATCTTTCAAAAGCAAAGTAAGTAATTCCCGAACCGCTAATTAAAACTAAGAGTTTATATTTATCTACGTCAAAATTAAGAGTAATGAGCGATTTAAAAACTAATATGTATCCAATAAATAAATAAAAAATTGGCGAGAGTGAATACAACAAAAGTTTATAATTTAAAACTTCATCTCCATTTCCAGAATTTAAATTTTTATCAATAATATTTCCGAAATACAAAAAAGGTGACGCAAGAATTCCAGTTCCAGGAAATCCAACAGGTGAAATTTTTCCATTGTATTCAAAAATGAATGAATGATTGGGCGGTAGTTGGTTTGAATAGTCAAAATCCATATCAATTGCTATGGTCTCAGCATGTGAAAAATAATCAAAATCATCGGAGCAACATTCAACTGTATCTTTAAACCTAAAATCTATTCGAAAAAATAAAGAGATAATTATAAATAAAACAATTGATGAAATTATTTGTTTTTTATTAATCATAATTTAATTTTTTTAACAATTTCTAATATTAAGCTTAATTAGATATGTGTGGAATATTTGGTTATTTCAATTTAAATGATTCCGAGGTATTTTACGATATTGGAAAATATTCGGAGACTAGAGGAAAAGAAGCATCCGGATATATAAATATAAACCAAGGTAAACAACAAGTACAAAAATTCCCTCTTCCTTTCTCGGATAATTTAGTTAAGAAAAATATACTTAGTTCTCAATTAAACAAAAATGGAAATACACTCATTGGTCATACTAGATTAAAAACCCATGGTGACGAGGGTTTAGAGATAAACAATCAACCTGTTATCTCAAATAAAATATCAGTTGTGCATAATGGGATTTTAGTTAACTACTCTGATTTAGTTGAAGAGTATAAATTAAATGTAGTTAGCGAATTAGATTCTGAAGTTATTCCATTATTGATAAGTCACCATTTAGAAAAAAATAATCTACTGATTTCATTAACAGAAGCAATAAAAGCTTTTTCTGGAGAAATATCAATTGCAGGGAGTATAAATAATGGGGAGAATTATTTTTTATACACCAATACTGGATCACTTTATTTTGTGATTGAAAACAATAAAGTTATCTTCTTTACATCTGAAGAGTGGATAACCAAAAAAATAAAAGAAAAGTATTCAATAAAAGGTGAGATTAAGAAGCTACAAGCAAATACTGGATTGATTATAAATTCTGAATTTGAAATAATTGATAAGTTTAAGGAACAATGTTTAGGAATTGAGAAAAATGTTGTGCAATTTGATGACATATTAAAAAGACATCAAAATAGGGAAATTATTAAACCAGTTTTGACTAGATGTAAAAAGTGCATTTTACCTCAAACAGTCCCCTTTATTGAGTTTGATAAAAATGATATTTGTAACTATTGTACTCAACACAAACAACCATTATTGGAAAACTTTGAAGTTTTCAAAAACATATTAAAAAACGAGAAAAATATTGTTGTTGGATTTTCTGGAGGAAGAGATAGTTCATATGGACTAGGTATCCTGAAGAATAGTTTAGATTCAAATTTTGTTGCTGTATCTTACGATTGGGGAATGGTGACTGACTTAGCAAGAAGAAATCAAGCTAGAGTAGTTGGAAATTTAGGGGTGGAGCATGTTTGGGTTTCAGCGAATATAAGTAAAAAAAGGAAAAATATTAAAAAAAACTTTCTAGCATGGCTTTCAAAACCAAACATCGGACTTGTCCCTTTACTTATGGCTGGTGACAAAGAATGGCAAAAACAATTATTTAATGCTGCAAGCAACAAACAAACAAACTATGTAGTTCAATTTCAAAGTCCATTTGAGCATACATATTTTAAATATGGATTTGCTGGTGTAAAACCTGTATTTTCAAGTAAAAATATTTCTAGTAAAGTCGACAGATATTATATGATTTTCAAATTAGGAATTTTTTACTTAAAAAGTTTTATTCTTAATCCAAGATATTTTAATTCATCTTTTTTTGATACAATTAAAGGGTTTTTCTCGTATTATTTTCAAACCAGAAACATTGTTTCATTATTTGAATATAAAGAATACAACGAAGACTTAGTTAATAAATATTTGTTTGAAAAATTTATGTGGGAATGTGATCCCTCGACTCCAACTACTTGGAGAATAGGCGATGGAACTTCACCGATTTATAATTACATTTACTGGATTTATGCAGGGTTTACTGAAAATGATTTTTATAGGAGTAATCAAATAAGAGAAGGACATCTCACAAGAGAAGAAGCTTTAAATAGAATACACTACGAGAATCAACCAAGATTTGACCTGATAAAAAATTATTGTCAACTAATAGATGTTGATTATGATTTTGTAATAGACAACCTAAATAATTTTAAAAAGGAATCAATTGTAAAAAATTGGGAAAAAAATAATGAAAAATAAAATAGCTATTGGAATTCTTGCACATAATGAAGAATCACACATCAAAAAAGTAATAAAAGATATCTCTTCTTTAAATGTCGATTTTTATGTATTGGATGACTTTAGTACTGATAAAACACCAAGTATTATAAAAAATTTAAATAAAGATTTAAAATTCACAATTATTGAAAATATTAAAAATGAAGGTGCTGGATCATCAACACTAAAGCTTCTTGAAAAAATTAAAGACGATGGTTTTGAATACTTAATTAAAGTAGATGGCGATAACCAATTTAAATTAGATGATGTAAAAAAAATGATTCGTTTATTTAATGAAGATAACTACGATTTTATCAAATCAAATAGATTCTGGGAAAAAGGGATAGAAGGAAAAATTCCAAATAAGCGTTATTTTGGGAATTTATTTGCAACAATGATCTTGCAATTTGTATCAGGAACAAATAAATTGTTTGACCCGCTGAATGGCTTATTTGGTGTAAATGTAAAAGTTTTAAATTATATACAAAGAAATGTTTACCCAAAAAGATATGGTTATCCATTTTATTTTTCATCATTATCTGCAATTTCATTTTTTAAAATTTTTCAAATAAATAATACGATCACCTATGGAAATCAAAAAAGCAATTTGAGCTCAATTAAAATGTTTTTTACTTTAATAAGACTTACTTTTCATTTCTTAATATTAAAAATCAAAAACAAAATGTTAATTGGAAAATATCAACGTTCAGCATTTCTCGATATTCTTTTTTTAACATTTTTATTTTTAACTCTTCTTATTTTTATAAGATTTGTACTCATTTTTAGCTCAATACAGTTTTTTAATACTTCATTTGTTGGTTCCTGGGCATTAATTCTTTTATTAATTTCATTTTTTACAATTTTTATTTTTGTTGAGTCTTTTAAAGAAGAGAAGTCAATAAGAAATGAATTTATAAGAAATGAAGAATAAGTTAGACAATTTATTTTCACTTTTAAATGAAGATAAATTTCAAAAAAGGCTTAAAAAATTTAATATATTTGTTGCAGTTATTTCAATTGTCTATATTGGCGTACTATTTAATTCAAGCAAAGAAGAAATTACTAACATTGCAGTGATCAATTTTTTTGAAATAATTCTCCTTATGATAATTTATTTTATTGTTGGGCTTACATGGGTAAAGTTTTCAACAAAGAATACTCAAGAAAATAAAAAGAACATTTTTTTTGATTGGGCATATTCAAATATAGGCAAATATTTTCCTGGTGGTGTAGGTTTGATTACAATAAGACTTAATCAAGATGGCAATCAAGATAAATCTAAAAGAATACTTTTTGGTTTATTTGAAGAACAATTTTTAGTACCAATCTTGTCATTGCCTGTACTTTTAATTGGAATGTTGTTCTTAGATAAAGACTATATTTATTTTGGTTTAGTACTACTTCAATTTGGGGTAGTTTATTTATTTAAATTTATTTATTTCTTTAATAAAAAAATCAAAGAGATATCTATTTTAAATTTTTCAAATTATTTGACTGTTACAATCTTATCAACAAATTTTTTAACATTTTTTATTTTTTTCAATTTAGGTTACGAAAATTTTCTAAATCAAGGAATTTATTACTTGATCGCAAGTTATGTAGGTCTTTTATTTGTTGGAATTCCTGCTGGTATTGGAATAAGAGAGGCAATTTTTATTTTTTTACTTGGAACAGAAGATTTAATATCTGAAGAAATCCTATCACTTATTTATATTCGAATGCTTTATCTAATTGTTGACTCTATTTATGGACTAACAGGGTTTATTCATAAAACTAGAAAGTAGAAATATAATTTTTATAAACGTTTGGAAGGAATTTTTTTAAATTTTTTGAATGGATGTGGAGATTTATTAGCTTTGATACATCTCCCAATTCGGATGTTACTATAGGAATATTTTTTTTAAATTTGACGCTTATCCTCTTTGATATCAACTCTGCACCAACATAATGCGCTTGTGTTGCAAAATTGTTTCTAAAAAAAGTTTTTGGCTTTCTATGAGTGCCACCAAGATACTGACCATATGATGCTGGGTCAAAAATAAGTTTTTTGTCTCCATATGGGAGAATATCTAGAGACTTAATTAAATCTTTATCAGTACGATTGATGATTGACATAATTTTCATTTCATTCAATGGTTTATTTTGATTAAATTTATTTGAATAATGTTTATAGTTTTTAATTATTTCTTTAGCTTTTAATGAAACTTTAGAAAAATCTTGTTTTGAATTCATGTATGAGTAGCCAAAAACCATATTTTCTATGTTTAGGGGAGTAAGATGAAAACCTTGTTCATTAAATGTCGAATTATTCTTAATTGCTTCAAATGATTCGAACAATACTACATCATTATCAAAATGAACAAACTCATTAATGTTTGTGTCTTTTAGATAATTTTCGATGTAAAATATTCTCTCAAGAGATGTTAACCAAAGGGGATTTTCAAACATATCATGGTTTTTCAAATTAATCACAAAATCTTTCATAAATTCTAACTCTTCATAGTCATTTGTATTTACGATATTAATATTCTGTTTTTGAGTTTTTTGATCAGTAATCAAATGAATTATTGCATTTTTGTCAACACTTAAGATTGAATTTATACAAATATTTAAATATTCGGGCAAGACACCTTTATTAAACAAAATGTAATCCATAATATATAATATAAGTCCTAGTAATTCTTTTTAGGTATATTAATTTATTTTTAGCTACACCCTAAAGAGTTTCCACAGTTCAAACACTTGTAACAAGACCCATTCCTTATTGTTATATGACCACAATCTGGACAAGCAGGAGCGTCTCCCATCATATCCCCAAGAACTTCTTGCACTGTAGTAACTGAATTTGAAGTAGCTTCAGTTGTGTCTAAAGCATCAACCTCTTTAACTTTTGTAACAAACTGCACTTCTTTTACTTCATTTGAAACCTCTGAAGTTTTAGAACTACTTGGAGGATCTGATTCTTTTATCTCAACGACTGGTTCAGTTATTTCCTCAACTGAAGCTGAAGGTGATTCTTGAACAGGTGCTGAAGGTGATTCTTGAACAGGTGCTGAAGGTGATTCCTCAGGTGGGTTCTGTACGATATCAGTTCTGTTTAGATATTCTAAACCAAGGGCTCTAAAGACATAATCAACAATTGAGTTGCTCATTTTAATATTTTCATGTCCTTCAACCATTCCTCGTGGTTCAAATGTTTGAAAAGTAAAAGTATCTACAAACTCTTCAAGAGGAACACCATATTGAAGACCTTTAGAAACAGCAATGGCAAAACATCCAAGGACACCCTTGAGTGTTGCGCCCTCTTTTGCGATATCGATGAAAACTTCACCAAGTGTTCCGTCAGGATATTCTCCAGTTCTAAGATATACTTTATGACCTGCAATTTTTGCTTCTTGAGTCCACCCCTCTCTTCTTTCAGGTAATAAAAACCTTGGTCTTGTTGTTCCAGCATAGGCTTTTGTTGGACTTGTTCCAGCAGGATAATTTCCATGCATTAACATTGATTCGCTTTCAATGATTTCTGAGACTTGTGGATCAGTTTCATCTGATTCACCGTCATCTGAGGATGCTGACAATGGTTGAGATGCTTTTGATCCATCTCTGTAAATTGCTATTGCTTTAATACCTAGACCTGCAGATTCGAAATAGCAGTTTTCTATGTCTTGTATTGTCGCTTCATTGGGCATATTAACAGTTTTTGAAATAGCACCAGAAATAAACGGTTGTGCTGCTGCCATCATTCTTACATGACCCATGTAGTGAATAAATCTCTTACCATCTTTTCCACATTTGTTAGCACAATCAAAGACGCTAAGATTCTCATCTTTTAGATGGGGAGCTCCCTCGATTGTTTGAGTTCCACAAATAAATTTGTTTGCTTCTGCTATTTCAGTCTTTGTAAATCCTAATTTTTCTAAAAGATTGAAATCAAAAGATGTATATTCTTCTTCTTGGATATCTAACCTTTGCATTGTTTCTTCACCAACAACAAAGACATTAAATGCATGTTGTATTTCAAATGCACCAGGTAATGAATTTTCAATATTTTCAATATCTTGATCATTCAAGCCTTTATCTTTTAGTGTTTCTTTATTAACAAATGGAGCACCATCTAGTGACATTGATCCGATGACATATTGAATTATTTCCTCAGTTTGTTGATTATTGTAACCGAGTGCGTTTAATGCTGGACCAATTGACTGGTTTGCTATCTTCATATAACCACCACCAGCTAATTTCTTAAATTTCATTAAAGCAAAGTCTGGTTCTACACCTGTGGTATCACAATCCATGAGCAAGCCAATTGTTCCGGTTGGAGCTAGTACGGTAGCTTGCGCATTTCTATATCCATGTTTCTCACCAAGTTCAAGGGCACCATCCCATGACTCCTGTGCACCTTTTAGTAAATCATCAGGACACAAGTCTTGATCTATTGGTAATAAATCATGACTGATTCCAACATAATCACCAGAATCATAAGCTGCTTTTCTGTGGTTGCCCATAACACGAAGCATATTGTCTTTGTTTTCTGAATATTTTGGAAACGGTCCCACTATGCTTGCCATTTCTGCTGAGGCTTTATATGCCTCACCAGTTAACATTGCTGTCAAAGCACCTGCAATAGCTCTACCTAATTCTGAGTCATACGCAATACCTTTTCTCATCAAAAGAGATCCAAGGTTCGCATATCCCAAACCAAGTGTTCTGTAGTCATAAGATCCCTGAGCAATTTCTTTTGAAGGGAACTGGGCCATTTCAACTGATATTTCAAGGACTACAGTCCAGATTCTTAGTGCATGCTTGTATGATGCGACATCAAATACCTGGTTATCATCATCATAAAACTTAACTAAGTTCAAACTTGCTAGATTACAGGCAGTGTTATCTAAAAATAAGTATTCAGAGCATGGATTTGATGCTCTAATTTGTCCACCTGCTGGGGAAGTGTGCCACTCATTAATGGTTGTGTTGAATTGAACACCAGGGTCTGCACATCTCCAAGCAGCATCTGCAATTTTGTTCCATAATTCTCTTGCTTTTACAGTTTTCATTGTTGAACCATCAGTTCTCGCTGTTAGTTCCCAATCTCCATCTGTCTCGAGTGCTTTTATAAATTCATTTGGTACTCTTACAGAGTTATTTGAGTTTTGACCAGACACAGTAGCGTATGCTTCGCCGTTATAGTCTGATGGATAGCCAGCATTGATTAATGCTCTTGCCTTATCTTCTTCAATTGCTTTCCACTCAATAAAGTCTTCAATATCTGGATGGTCAAGATCAAGAATAACCATTTTTGCAGCTCTTCTTGTTGTTCCACCTGATTTGATTGCACCTGCAGCTCTATCACCAATTTTTAGAAATGACATAACACCTGAGGAGACACCCCCACCAGAAAGTTTTTCTCCCTCACCTCTCAGGTTTGAAAAGTTTGTACCTGTTCCAGATCCAAACTTAAATAATCTTGCTTCTTTTACCCAAAGGTCCATAATTCCACCTTCGTTGACAAGATCATCATCAATAGATTGAATGAAACAAGCGTGAGGTTGTGGTCTAGAGTAAGAGTCTTGTCCTGGCGTTAATTCACCTGTACTTGGATCAACATACCAAAATCCTTGTGGTTTCCCAGTTAATCCATATTTGTAATTTAAACCTGTGTTAAACCATTGTGGACTGTTTGGAGCTGCCATCTGGGTTGCAAGCATATACTTTAATTCATCTTCAAAAGCCTGAGCGTCTTCTGTTGATGCAAAATATCCAGTCTCTTCACCCCAGTGTCGCCATGTCTCTGCAAGTCGGTTGAATACCTGCTTTGATGATGTTTCAGGACCTAGAACAACATCACCATTGTCATCTTTGAGTTCATTTCCGTTTTCATCTGTCTGAGGGACACCAGCTTTTCTAAAATATTTTGAAACCATTATGTCAGTTGCTACTTGAGACCAGGTTGAAGGGATCTCAACATCATTCATTTCGAAAACTACTGAACCATCTGGGTTTGTTATCTTCGAACTTCTCTTTTCCCAAACTATATCTTTGTAAGGATCACCAGGTGAGGTATATTTCCTATTTATCTTGAGCCCTGTATTTTTTGCCACAATATCTCCTTTTTATAACTAAATGTAGTATATGCCACTGTTTTTGACACTAAATGTAGTGTTTTTTAATTATATACAAATCGCTTTAGTTTTCAAGCATATCTAGGTAAAATTTTCGCGAGGATAATGTTACAAACCCAACTTAGATACATCCAGACAGTTCTTACTTTTGGAATTTTTATAACAATTTTTTTAAACAACGAAAATTTAATTATCTCTTGTTTTGTTGGATTAATATTAGCTTGGCAATTAGAGCTACTTGCATGTGAATTACGGACAACCAGTAATGAATTTATACTAATTCTTCTATTACTCATAACCTCTTTTTCACCAGTTATGACAATATTTTTTGAAATCAGCGAAATAAAGAATATGATCTTTTTGATTTCGATACTGATAGGTATTTTTTATCTTACTTTTAAAGATATAAGTATTTCTACATTCGGAAATGCTTATTTAGTGACATTTATTTCTTTTTTTCTAGTTTCTTTTTTTGTTTCAAAAACATTTAGTGAAAATTTAGATTATCTAACATTTTTGTTTCTTATACTATTTTTCATAAAAACTTTAGCAACTTTTTTCAATATACAATTTAGTAATTATCAATATTTCTTTAATTTTTTCGCGTCTTTTTTTGTTGTTTCAACAGTCAGTTTGTTCTCTGGCTTTACCATTCAATACGTTTTGATTGCTGCAGGATTAATATCAATTTTTACAGTGATTATGAATTTTCTCTTTCAGAGAAATAGAAGAGAATATAAATATTTTTCAACACTAACGACCCAAATCTATCTTTTTGATTATTTAGTTTCTTTCTTATTTGCTTTGTATTTTGTTGATGTATTAAATCTCATTAATGGATTATTCTAGAATCTGTGGTTAAAGACTTAGTAGCAAACTCTCCATTTATTGACATCAGGTTCACACAATCTGGTGCAAAATTAAACAATTCAAAATCAGAAGCTATTTTTGATTACTACAAGTTGGAGTCAAACACTCTTGAATTTCAAATTGATAGAGATTTTACTGACTATCGAATTACACCGTACTTTTCTGAAGACCAAATCAAGGACTTGAAAATAAAATACTTTCAATTTGATTCTCTTAGTTACTTTCAGATTTCTGAATTCTTAAACCAAAACACTTTTAATTCTATTGAAATTGTCAAAAGTGATATATCTGTATACCTTGAGCTTCCTGAAAGTTATGAAATATACCTAAGTGCTCTATCTAAAAAAAATAGACATGAGCTAAAGAGAAAGAAAAGAATATTTAATGATAAATTTGTAGATATCTCTTTTGAAAAAAGCAAAAATAGTGATATTTTTGATGAATTTGTCAGATTACACAAGAAGTCCACAGGTGCAAAAGGGAAGTATATGACTGAAACAGTTGAGGATTTCTATAGATCACTAATCGAACAAGAAAATTGGTATATATATTATATTAACTATAAAGATTCTATGATTTCCTCAGCTTTTGTATACGAGTCAGAAATCGTAGATTATCTTTATAACTCATGCAGAGATCATTCTTTAGAAGAATTTAATACGGGGACTTATTTAAATGATCAGTTATTGCAAAACAGTATAAATAATAAAAAAAGATATTTTGATTATTTAAAGGGTGAGGAAAAATATAAATTTAATTTTGGCGGTCAAGTACATCAATTATATGATCTAAAAATTAAAGTATGAATATTCTTCAGCTTGCATTTCACACCTCTCCTTTTAATGAAGTAGGAAAGAATGATGGCGGAGGTATGAGTATTTATGTTCAACAAATTTCAAGACATTTATCAGATAATCACAATGTAACTGTTGTAACAGGTGAAAAAGCAGAAAGCTTTAAAGATAACAATCTTGAATTTATTTCATTGAACATTTTTGAATCCAATCTTAATGTCGAAGATAAAGAAGTGTACTTACAAGAATTTAAAAACAAGCTTGAAGAATCTTTAGACCTAAAAAGTTTTGACGTAATTCATGCACACTATTGGTTGTCAGGTCTTATTGCAAAAGAGATATCAAATGAATTCGACATACCATTTGTTTTTACATCACATAGTTTAGGGGTTTTTCTAGATGGTTATAACAAAGAAAGAGTTGATTGTGAAAAAATTGTAATGACCTCAGCTAACATAATTACTGCTTCTTCAGAATTTGAAAATATGTTGATTGTTGATACATACAAAGTTGGAGAAAATAAAATTAAAAAAATTACTCCAGGAGTGGATAAAGAAATTTTTTCTCCAAACCCGTCCGTTAAAAAAGAAAATATTTTTTTATCAATTGGCAGAATACAAGAACAGAAAGGACAACTTCAAACATTAGAATTTTTAAATAATTTTAGAAAAATTAAAAATGATTTCAAATGTATTTTTATTGGGGGTCCCAGTGGTAAGTATGGAGAAGAATATTTACTGGAGCTAAAACGAACTGTTAAAGATTTTAATTTAGAGAAACATGTTGAGTTTTTGGATAACCTTCCACAAACTAAAATTATTGAACTACTTAATAAATCAAAATTATTAATTCATACTTCGCAATTTGAAACTTTTGGACTTGTTGCGATCGAGGCTAACACTATGGGAGTGCCTGTACTTACCATAAACAATGGATCATTAATGGAAATTATTGAAAACAATAAGAATGGGTATTTATCAGAGAATTTAATAGATAAAGATGTAAACAATTTTGTAAGTAATTTACTTAATGAAGACAAAAAATTTGAAGAGGTTTCTTTAACATGCATTGAAAAGTCAAAAAAATATGATTGGGAAAATACCTCTCAGATGATTGAAAATATTTATAAAGAATTAGTCACTGATTGATTCTAAAAAGTCTTTTAAAGTTTTTTCATATAATATTGGATCAGCATTCCAAGCTTGAACATGACCAACATTTTCGTATCTTAAGTATTGGATATTTGTTGTCCTTTTCTCGGCAATATAATCTGATAAAGATACTGGTATCCACTCGTCATCATCTCCATGAAATAAAAGCATAGGAGTATCATCGTTTATAACCGCTTCTCTATAATCCATAGAATCAAAATCTATTCCAAATCTTATTTCTGAGAGCCATATGAAGTAATCAAATAAACTTACTGGAAGCCAGGGAAATCTTGCTTGGCCGTTCACTTTAACGCTTTCAATAAAATTAAATGTAGGAGCCTCATATATGAACCCATCTACTTTTTCTGGTTCATTTGTATTCATTATCCAACTTGCTTCAGGTCCACCACCACCACTGATACCAAATAATACAACTTTCTTTGCTCCATTTTTTATTGCATAATCTATTGCTCCGTCAAGATCTACCCATTCAGTAGCTCCGTAAAGGTACATACCAGATGGATCTTGCTTCATGCCATCTCCATTCCTGTACGCAATTATCATTGATTTCCAACCTATCTCATCCAATTCTTTTGCTCTTAATAAGGCAAAAGTTTGTCTTCTGTGATCACCTCTAAAGCCATGTATAAAAATTACCCACCCCTCATCACCTTCACCAGTTATATATGCTGGGTAAGTACTGAAATCTGAATCGTAAAATACTTCATCATATTCCATTTGGGATACAGACATTGGCGTAAATACACCTTCACTGACTTGTCCAGAGGTCTCCGTTATTCCTACAGGAACAAAGTTACCATCTGCTCTTTCATACAAAGAAAGGGAATAACTTACACCTTCCCCATTTTCAATTAAACCCTCTTTATACTCTATTTTTCTTTCAACAATTCCATCATTTGAGCTGATAATGTCATTTACGATTATGAAGCCATTATCTCCAATAACACCATATATACCATTTTCTAATAACGGTCCCCATCTTTCATTTTGAACATTTAAAACAACACTATCTTCTTTTATCTCTTCGACAAATATTATATCTTCAGAAGTACCAGCATTTAGATTATCCCTATTGTTTACATTAAATCCAATCTCGTAAATCAATCCTGAAAAATACCAGCCTGCACCAACAAGAACAGCTATTAACAATACTCCTATCCCAATAAGTATTTTTTTAATCAATTTAATTTCTCTTTAAAAAATGGGACTATTTTGTTCAAGAATTCATCTGGATACATAAACATAACTTCTGTGTGAGAGAGTTCAGGATATCTATTAACTAACATTTCAATATTGTATTGGTTTCCTGCATTAATCAAATCATCAGTATGGTGTGAGAGTACTCTATCACTTTTTACTCCATTAAAAATAATCATTGGATTTTTTCCTTTGGAAACCCCATCTTCAGGGCTAACTTCAGTTATATCTATTCCTTCAAAAAGCAATGCATAATGATTTACTGGTTCATATAAAAATGGAGGAAAACCTTGATAAATTAATTCTTCTCTAACAAGAGTTGCAAAATCGAATGGTGTATCAACAATTGAAAGAGCATTTATATCATCGCTTGCGTATTGAGCCATCAAAGCAACCATCGCACCAAAGGATGAACCGTGTAAACCAATTTTGTCAGACGGTATATTTTTTTCATTTATTAGCCAATCTACTGCAGCCTTTACATCATTAATTTCTTTTTGTCCTGCAGAATGAACACCATCTTCACAGGTACTTTCACCATGATCTCTGAAGTCAAATGTTAAATAGTTGAATCCTTCACTAACAAGCATGCCTCCTACTAGTAAAACATCAGGTGAATGCTTACCACTTGTAACACCATGCAAACCTATTACTGTTGGAGCGTTTTTATCTGTTTCCATCCACCAACCACTTAAAACAACACCATCATTTGTATTAATTAGAACAGTCTCATAATCTTGAACAAAATATTTTGATGGATCCCAATCTGCTTTTTCTCCAAGTGAGAAGTTATCAGGTCTATTATCCTTTTCAGATTCTACAATTGAACAGGGGACAGCTACTGATTCTCCATAAACATAAAAACCAATTCCAAAATATACAATAACTACAAAAAATAAAACTCCGATTATTATTTTTCTCATCTTGTCCCTTTTTATTTAATTAAGATTTCAAGTACTTTTATACTTAGTCTAATGACAAAGATAATATCATTTGCATCAGATTTTGGAATTTCAGACGGTTCAGTTGGCATTGTTAAAGGTGTAATTAGTAGAATCGACCCCAATATCAAAGTCAATGATATTTCTCATGGGATTCCACCACAAAATATCAAATATGGAAGTCTCTTACTCATGAGGGCTATTCAATATATTCCACAAGGTGTTCTCCTAGCAGTTGTTGATCCAGGTGTAGGAACAGAAAGAAAACCTGTTGCTATAGAAACTGATTGGGGAGTGATGATTGGACCTGATAATGGATTATTAAATCTTGCATGTGCAACTGTAGGTGGAGCCAAAAAAGCATATCTCCTTGAAAATGAAAATTGGATTATCCCTAGTGATGGGAATACTTTTCATGCTAGAGATATATTCTCTCCTTTTGCTGCAGGTATAGCGTCAGGTCAGCTTGATATCAAAGATTGTGGAGAGGAAGTTGATTTGATGAATCTTCAACAATATTTGATTCCATTAACAGAAAAAAAGGATGATGAGGTAAAGGGTGAAATCTTGTGGATAGATCATTACGGTAACTGTCAAACTAACATTTCACCGGATGAACTTAATGATCTTGGAAAAAATATTGGAGATGTTTTAAGCGTAAACATACAAAATCAGGAAATTAAAATGACTTGGTCTCAAACCTATCAAAATGATGGTGTAAACCAAGTTGGTTTGATTACTGACTCGTGGGGTATGATTTCAATCTTTGCTAAAAACAACAACGCTTCAGAAATAATAGGTGTAGTCGATGGTGAAAAAATAGATATTAAGAAATAATATTCAAAACAATTGCACCTGAAACAAAAATAATTACAGCCAATAAAACGATAAATATTAAAGTCCAAGGTCTCATTTGACTATATTAGAGATATGCCTACTTTACGTATTGTCGTTACCGAAAATTGTGAATTATGTGATAAAGGTTTAAAAAGCTTAGGCTTTTTAAACAATCTTTTTAATATTGAAAAAGTTGATATTCAAGATGGTTATGAAGAATTATTATTGAGAGTACCCGTTGTTTTATATGGTAAAAAAGTTTTAGATGAGGGTATCTTAAGTCAATTTAATATTGTGAAAAATTTTCTAAAATACAATATTCTTAAGATCCTATTACATATCGATATTTAAAAGACTAAATATCTATTGGCTTTGATTTGTCTGTATTTTCTACTTTATCTTCTAAGAATGAAATAATCTCATCTGCAACATCAACACTTGTTGCAGTTTCGATTCCTTCTAATCCTGGAGAGGAATTTACTTCAAGTACCAACGGACCTCTGTTTGATTGAATAAGATCAACTCCTGCAACGTCTAGTTTAAGAATCTTCGCCGCTTTTACTGCACTATCTTCCTCTTCTGGAGATATTTCATAATTCTCAACCCTTCCACCTAAGTGCACATTTGATCTAAATTCTCCAGGTTTTGCAATTCGTTTCATCGAGGCGACAACTTTATCTCCGACAACTATTGCTCTTATGTCTTCACCTTTAGATTCACTGATAAACTCTTGTACAAGAATGTTTGCATCAATTTTTTTCATAGTTTCAATCACACTTATTGCAGCATCCATTGTTTCAGTAAGGACAACACCTCTTCCTTGAGTTCCTTCAAGTAACTTAATTACAAAGGGTGGTTTCCCTACACTTTTTAAAACAGCCTCAACGTCTCTTGAAAAATGAACATAACCGGTTACTGGCATCTCTACACCTGTATTTCCAATTAGCTGTAAAGCTCTTAATTTATCTCTAGATCTACTTATTCCTGCTGATGAGTTAGCTGAAACAGAACCCATTAATTCAAACTGTCTTACAACGGCCGCACCATAAAATGTCCACGTTGCAGCAATTCTTGGTATTACAGAATCATAATTTAGTTCACGACCAGCAGAGAATATTCTCGGTTTGGCTTTTGCAATGTTCATGTAACATCTTAAATAACTTACAACCTCAGTATCATGACCTCTCTTAATTGCTGTATCGTAAAGGCGTTTTGTTGAATATAGCCTTATGTCTTGTGATAAGATTCCTATCTTCATTTTTTACTTCCTTTGGGTTTTGTCATAAAGCTAATTGATGGATTTACCATCCACCTTCTTCCTAAAGCTTTTCTTCCAATTAACATTGTGTAATCCATGGGGCCTCTATCAGTAAGAGTCAATTCAATATTTTTGGTAATTCCATCCATTAAGATATCAGTTTTTATATAAGGTCTTCTTTCAACATCTCCATTGGAACTTTTTATTCTCTTAAATCCTGCCAGGGGAGCGGAAGTTTTTCTTACAGTGTTGTTTCTTTTTTTAACTGTGAATTTTACATATTTCACATCTTTTCTTGTAACAAATTTTATATCAGCAGCATCAATTGTTGCAACATTTGCACCTGTATCAATTTTTGCAATCACACTTTTTATTTTTAAATCAGGTAAAGCAACTTGTTCTTTCCAGCCAACAACTTTTTTCTCTCGTTTCTTTTTCGCCATAATTTATAAAACAACGTAAAAGAGAACAATGCTAAAAGCGATTAAAAATATATGAATATATATTGCAGGTAACATAAAAAAATAATAGTTTGAATCTTATAACAATCAACTTGATTTTTTGTGATTATTTAATCAGTTGGCTCAATAGCTTCTGTAGTGATTTCCTCATCTGTTTCTAGAAGTCCACAGTCTTCGAGTACTTCGTCAGTGTTTCCCCCACCAAATACAACTCTCTCAAAAACCACAACCGCGTAAATCTCATCTTCAGTAAGTTTTCCTGCAAATCCAGGCATTCCACCGATTGAAACTTTATTCTCTGCTCCATACGCGGGTCCAATTTCAGCCTGCCAACCTGCAGATCCTAATTCAATCCATAATGCATGATCACTACAAGTTGGAAAAGTGGTATAAAGTTCTCCACCGGTAAATGCAGGACCTACCCCTCCACCACCATTTACTCCATGACAACCAGCACATGCAGCAGCGCCTGAATAAACTTGTTGTCCAAGGGCGATATAATTTATTGAGCTTGCAGATCCCACACCTTTTCCTTCAAATGCTGATCCATCACAGTTCACAGTTAATTGAGTTTTTCGATCAACGTCTAAAATTCCATTCTCCCCACATTCTTGTGTAGATGATGTATTGACTATCCCAATAACAATGAAGAGGGGAATAAGTACAAAACTGAAATTTAGCCATCTTGGCAAGGATGTTTCAGCATTTACCTTTATATCCAATGTCTTATTTGCGAAGGATACTTTTTGTATAACTTTTTTAATATTTGTTTGAGAAGATACTACTGGTGAACTTTCCTTTTCATCTTTTATAATTTCTGCTGGCTCT
>JAOOBM010000003.1:0-151974 GCA_028404505.1 Acidimicrobiaceae bacterium | reverse complement strand
CCCAAAAAAATTAAAATTCTTGGTTTATCGGCAACAATAGGTAATGAGAACGAGTTTTTAAGTTGGATTGTTTCACAAAGAGGTCCAACCGATTTGATAAAATCAAACATAAGACCTGTTCCTCTAGAAATTTCATTAGTTACTGCAACACAGAATGATGATCAAATAACAACAATCAAATCAACAAAAGATAAAAAAAATAAACGAATTTTTCAATTTGATAAAAAATATAGAAAATTTAAAAAACCAACACTTTCAAACCAATTAGATTTCATATCTTTAAAGAATTCAACACCCTCGATATTTTTCTTTTTTTCAAGGGATAAGGTTGAAAGCAAAGCTAGACATGCATCAAACTTAATTGGAAAAAAAACTAACAACCATGACTTAAAAGTGATATTTGATTCTGTGTTTGGTGATCTAACAAGTGAAGAATTTAATCTATTAAATTTAGATGAACTTTTTTGGATGTGGTCAAGAAGAATTGGTTTTCACCATGCTGGACTAGCACCAATTGTCAAAGAATTTGTAGAACATTTATTTATTAATAGATATATTGATATTTTATTTGCTACTGAGACACTTTCTTTAGGAATAAATATGCCAGCTAAATCAATTATGATTGACTCATCTTTTAAATATGACGGTATAAGAACTAGATTGATTTCAAAGTCAGAATTTTTACAATTAACTGGCCGAGCAGGAAGAAGAGGTATAGATAATAAGGGCTTTGCTTTCATTAATTACGACAGGAGGATTGAAAATAATTGGTTTAATGATTTATTTAACTTAAAGCCAAATAAATTGATTTCTTCATATTCAAATTCATATGGATCTGTATTAAATCTTAAAAATAAATATGGTGAACATGAAGGATTAGAGATGATAAAAAAAAGTTTTTATTCTTATCAAAACAAGATTAATGATCAATCATTAGAAAAAAATTTTAGAGCAAAAATTTCAGTTTTGAATGATCTTGGTTATTTTACAGAATCAAAAAAAAATAAACTCCTAACTGAAACTTATCGTGATAGTTTTCTAATTGGGATAGAGTTGTTGGATAAACTAGATGATATTGAATTTTGTCTAATGTTTTTATCTTCCGGTATTTCAAATCAAAAGTATGATATACCAATTCACGAAAAGCAAAGTAAATTATTGAGTAAATTTTTGATTATTCAAGAAACGGTCAACATACTTGAAAGTAAGCACAATGTAAAAAATAAGACTAAGTTAGATGTTTCATGGTTTAGTATTTTTAGTGAATACATAAAATCAAATAATATCGAATATACAATTACCAAATTTAATATTACGTTAGGAGATTTTATAAAGGCATCAAGAGAAGCAGCAGAAATATCACAGAAAGTTTCATTAATTTATGGAAATGAAAATTTTGATTTTATTTCAGATAAATTTAGAAATAATATTATTCAAAAATCGATGTTGTGAAAAAAATAGTAGTAATCCATAATAAAAAATCCAGAGGTAAAAAACTAACGCTTCTAGATTTGCAGAAGATTTTTGATAAAAATCAATTAAATTGTGATATTTATCAAACAAAGCAATCTAAAGAAGTAGAAGTAATTGTTAAAAAATATATTGACGATGAGGTTATTTTTTGTGCTGTTGGAGGTGATGGAACGCTTAGTAATTTGATCGACGTACTTTTAAAGAACAATATAGCTAATCCTGAAGTTGCATGCCTTCCTTCGGGTAGTGGTTCGGATTTTATGAGAACTTTTGCTTTTCCAAAAACTATCAATGAAGGTGTAAAAAGACTTAAATCGAACCAAGATTATAAAATAGATGTTGCATACATAAAATCAGAAAATAAATCCAGGCATTTTGTAAATGTATTAAATTTTGGTTTTTTAGCTGACACAGTTAAAACTAGCGAGGCACTCCCGAGAGTTTTTAAAAGATTTAGATATCCAATTAGTTTTTGGGTTAAATTGCTTCCAGCAAAGAGTGACATATTTGAAATCAGCAACGATTCATATGAATTCAGAGATATCGCCTTTAATATTTCAATTTGTAATGGACAATACTTTGGTGGTGGTTGGAACATTTCTCCTAAATCAAGCTTGCAAGATGGATTGTTAAATACTCAAATATTTAAAGTTACAAAGGCTAAAGCTATGAAATTATTCTTTTTAGCAAAGAAAGGCCTACATTTAACGGATCCCGATGTGATATTGAAAAGAATGAATAAAATTTCTCTAAAATCTAGAAGTCCCATTGAAGTTGATGGTGATTATTTTGATCATGGTCCTGCTGAGATTATTGTCAAAAAACAAGCTATACTTCTCAAAATTTAGTATTATTCTTACAGAAATTTAAGGACATTTATGGCAGAAAAAGAGATCGAAGAGATAGAAGAACCTACGATGGAAGACCTTGAGGAAGATTTAGATGAATCTGAAGCTCCTCAAGAAGAAGAGAAAGAAGAAGTAGAAACAGAGTCTTTAGAAGCTAGGGTAGAAACAGAGAAAAAAAAGGCTGTTGATGACAGTGATGAAGCAGAAGGATCATTCATGTCTGTTGATGCTGCGGAAAAAAGGAATGTTAAAAGCTCAGATCTCAAATTAGACGAAACTGTAGAAGATATTCAAGAAGATGAATTTACATGTTCTATTTGTTTTTTGGTACTTAAAAATACACAGTTAGCTAAACCACGGGCAAAGGTTTGTCACGACTGTGCATGAAAAAAAATTTGAAGATTTTGGAATAGATTTTGAAATAGAGCAACAAGAATACTCACCAGTTGCACTTCAAAATTTATTTAACAAAGAAATTCAAAATATTGATAGTGTTTTGTTTGATTATTATCAAAAAATATCAGAAAACTTTGATTCGTACTATTTTGTTTTAAAAACTTTACAAAAGGGTAATTCAGATATTGTTGGCTATGCAAGAATCATAGAGGCTGATTTCTATTGGAATGTGTATGAATTGTTTATTAAAGACAATTTTAGAGAACTTGGTTTAGGTACAAAACTTTTTGAATACATTGCTGATAATGCAAATATGAAAAATTTGGAAGTTAGATCATTTGCCTTACCAAGTGATAGACAAGCAAAAAATTTTTATGAAAGTAATGCAATTACAGCGAAAGTTTTAATAATGGAAAAGAAACGTGAAAATAATCGCTACAGACCTTGATGGGACTATTTATCTTCAATCAAAGATTATTTCTGGAGTTAAAGATTCTATTCAGGAAGCTAAAAATAATAACTTTAAATTTATTTTCATAACAAATAACAGTTCAGAGACTCCTTATCAAATAAAAAATAAATTAGAAAATATGCTTTCTGATGAAATAAATCTTAATGATATTGTCAGCCCTTTAGTAATTTTAAGAGATTATCTAAAGAATTTAGATAAAAAAATTTATGTTCATGGTTCATACAATTTACAAAAATATGTAAAGACGATTACAGATGAACTCTTTCCAATTGATAAATCAGAAATTATCCTCATTGGAAGAACAGATTCATTTTCCCGATATGATGTCGAAAGCATTGCTGATGCTTTTCATAAAGGCGTTGATGTTATTGCTATGAATAGAGACCTTACCTTTCCAATTAACGATCATGAATTTAAAGATGGTAATGGTGCGATAGTACGGGATATTGAAAACTTAGTTGGATCAAATATTAATTCTTTTGGAAAACCAGATTCCTTTTATTCAGAGTATTTGTTGAGTCAATTCCCTAAGATTTATGCTGTTATTGGAGACAGGGTTGATACGGATGTATTACTTGCTAAAGAGATTGATGCAAAATCTTATCTTGTTGACTCTTCAATAAAAAACTATTTGGATGAAGATATGGCAGATTTTAAGTTCGATACTTTTTCACAGAGTGTATCTTCTATAATTGAAAATTCTAAGAACTAAATATCCAATTAAAAATCCTCCAATATGAGCTTCCCATGAAATATTATTATTTTGTAAAGCTATGACAATTTGAGAAAAAAACCAAAAAATCATAAAGAATTTTGCTCTTATTGTTGTTGGAAATAAAAAACCAAAAGGAACAAGAACAAGTAGTTGTGCATTTGGAAATAAATACACATAAGCACCCATTAATGCCGATACAATACCTGATGCTCCAACAATTGGATTAATATCATTAAAATTTAAAAAAACGTGAGCAAACATACTGAACAATCCAGTCATAAAAAGAAATAAAATAAATTTAGTTTTTCCTAAAACATCCTCTATATTGTTTCCAAATATCCAAAAACTCCAAAGGTTTCCTAATATGTGTAAAAAGTTTGCGTGGAAAATATTGGATAGAACTAGGCTTAAAAAAATATTTTTATTTTCGAAAACAATATTACTAGTTAGAGCAGAACAATCATTGTTATAGTACTGATCTATTGACAACGGTTTATTGTTAAATATCTCACAGGGTATCGCAGCAAATTCATAAAAAAAATTAAAAAGCTCACTAGGATTTTTTGGTTGGATAAGTACGTAAACAATTATTGATGCAATAATAAAAATTCTTGAAATAATTGGATTACTTTTTGCTGGATTAATATCTGAAATTGGTATCACTTTGTACTCCTAAGAAGATACGTATAATATATCCTAGTGAAGAATTTATTAATAATTTCATCTAAAAAGTATCTATCAAAAAAAATATCTGACGACATTTTTAAAACTGTAGAGAAAAATAATTTAAAATACGATGTATTTGACGTCGAATCAGATTCAAATGAATTAAATAAGATTGACCCCGACTTAATTATAAGCATTGGTGGTGATGGTACAGCTCTAAAAGCAATGAGTGTTGCATGGGAAAAAAATACTTCTTTAATCACGATTGGTCCTGGAAGATTAGGTTATTTAGTTTCATCTTCTGAAAATCTTGGAAATATTCTTAAGTCTTGGAAAAATGAGGATTACGATGTTGTTAAAAGAAAAGCAATAATTCAAAATAATGACCTTAGCCTCCCTGCTTTCAATGAAGTAGTTATTATTAAAAATTCTCCAACCAGGATTCTTGATCTTGAATTATCAATGTATGAACAAAAAGTAAAATTACGTGCTGACGGGCTTATTCTATCAACTTCACTTGGCTCTACTGCATACAATTACTCTGCTGGTGGTCCAATTATTCAAAATAATCTAGATGTTATATCTATCACACCAATCTCTCCATTTTCAAAATTTCCAAGATCTATAGTCATAGATAAAAATAGTTTGATTGAAGTATCAATAAATAAGAATCAAAATTATGCCATTCATTTTGATGGTGTTGTTGAAGTTCAAGAAAAAAATGATCAGAATCTGAAGTATGTTTATGGCTTATCAGATAAATCTATAAACATACTTGGCACAGATAATGATCCAAAGTTAGATTTATTTTTAAATCAAATTTTAAGATAGTCCTTTTATTTAATTCTTTATATGCTAAAGTTTCAATGTGACCAAATACATTTTTGTCACCGGTGGTGTTGTCTCTGGTCTTGGTAAAGGGATTACATCTGCATCTCTTGGAAACCTTCTCAAAGCTCGTGGATTAAGCGTTATAAATCAAAAATTAGATCCTTATATTAATGTTGATCCGGATACAATGAATCCCTTTCAACATGGTGAAGTTTTTGTAACTGAAGATGGAGCAACAACTGATTTAGATCTTGGTCATTATGAAAGGTTTACAGGCGTTAATTTAAGAAAAGACTCCAACGTTACTACAGGAAGTATTTACAGAAAAGTAATTGAAAGTGAGAGAAAAGGAGATTACTTAGGTGCAACTGTTCAAGTTATTCCCCATATTACTGATGAAATAAAAAGAAGAATTAAGGGAATCTCAAATGATGTAGATGTTCAAATCACTGAAATTGGGGGAACCGTTGGAGATATTGAAATTCTTCCATTTCTTGAAGCTGCAAGACAAATAAGGAAAGAATTAGGAACTGAAAACGTAATGTTTATTCATGTCACATTGGTACCTTTTATCGGTCCAAGTACCGAATTAAAAACAAAACCTACTCAACATTCCGTATCTTTATTAAGAGCAGCAGGTATCTCTCCTGATTTAATTGTTTTGAGATCAGACAGAGAACTTAATGATGAGATAAAGAGCAAAGTTTCATTATTTTGCGATGTTGCAGTAAATAATGTAATTAATGCACCTGATTTAGATGACATCTATGCCGTTCCTTTAAGGATGCGTGATGAAGGACTTGATAAATCAGTGGATGAGAGATTGAATCTACAAACTAATGAACCTTCATTAGAGGAATGGAAAACAATGGTAAATCTTAAACTTGAAGCAAATGAAACAGTTAAGATTGCAATCCTTGGAAAATATTTTGGATTACCAGATAGCTACCTCTCTGTTGTAGAGTCACTTAATCATGCGTGTCTTCAAAATAAAGTAAAACTCGATCTTCACTGGATAGATGCAGACAATTTTGAAATAGAAAATCTACAAGATATGGACGGGGTTATTGTCCCAGGAGGATTTGGATACAGGGGGATAGAAGGTAAGATTTCAGCAATAGAGTACATTAGAAAAAATAACATACCATTTTTAGGTATATGTTTAGGATTACAATGTGCTGTAATCGAATTTGCAAGAAATGTTTGTGGAATTGATGATGCAAACTCTTCAGAATTTTCAAAAAACACAAAAAATTATGTGATTGATTTACTACCAAATCAAGATTTAGAAAAAGATGATGTCGGTGCATCTATGAGACTAGGTACGTACCCATGTAAATTAAATGATGATTCATTAGCTGCACAAATTTATAGTGATGAAGTAATTTATGAGAGACATAGGCACAGATATGAGGTGAATAATAAATATAGAGATATATTAGTAGAAAAAGGTCTAAAAATTGGGGGAGTTTCCCCAGACAATAATTTAGTTGAAATAATAGAAATTCCAGACCACCCGTTTTTTATAGCTTCGCAATTTCATCCTGAATTTAAATCAAGGCCATGGGACCCAGCTCCTTTATTCAAAGAATTTGTACTTGCTTCAATTAAAAACATATCAATAAAATCAGAAAACATTGTCTCAGAAACAGTCAAAGAAAAGTAACAAAGATTTAGTCCAAGAGTTCACAAATTTTTTAAAATTTAAAAAAGGGCTATCAGCAAACACTATAAGCGCATATGAATCAGATATAACTCAATTTTTAGAATTTACCGGTGAAAATATAATCAATAATGATCTAATTGAGTTATTCATAACTTCAGAACTAAATGACAAATCTGATAATTCGAAGATAAGAAAAATTTCTTCTATAAATCAATATATTGATTGGTTTAATTTAGATAATAAGGAATATCAGATTGTTATTGAGAAAGTTAGTTTAAAAAAAGGCTCTTATCTACCTGAAACCATATCAGTATCAGACGTTAATAGATTAATAGACATCTATGATCATTCAAACTATATGAACTCTAGAAATTTAACGTTGATTGATTTTATGTACTCAACTGCCTGTAGAGTTTCGGAACTTTGTGACGTAAGAGTATCAGATTTAGATTTTGAAGAAGATTTTGTAAAGCTATTTGGAAAAGGTTCTAAACAGAGAATTGTGCCAATAGGCTCTGAATTAAAAATTAATTTATCAAAGTACTTAAAATTTCGTGATGAATTAAACACTCAAGAACCATACTTATTTTTATCAAAAAACATGAATCAGCTCGATAGATCAGCAATTTTTAGAATTATTAAAAAGTCTTCAACACTTTCGGGTAATGCATTATCGGTTCATCCACACACATTGAGACATAGTGCAGCTACACATATGCTTGAGGCAGGATGTGACTTGAGAACACTACAAGAATTATTAGGACATACATCAGTTTCTACAACAAAGATTTATACTAAATTAACCAAGGAATTTTTGGTTGAAATATTTAAAGAGAGTCATCCAAGAGCATGAAATTGTATTTAAAAATCAAAAGAGCAATCAGGTTTTTGTTTTATAAACATCTTCCAGTTGAAGATCAGATTAAAGTCATGCAACAACTAAACGACGACAATCTTCTAAGATTATTTTGGCAACTCTCAATGCAAGACAGGCATCATTCTGTAGAAGTTCTTGAGCGCACAATAGATATGTCTTTTGATAATGAATCACTGTCCATTAAAGAATTGGAGTCGTTAAATAATTTATTTACTCTTTCTCTTATTCATGACATTGGAAAATCAATATCACATTTTTCATGGATATTTAGGATATTTTCTGAACTGAAAATTGTAAACAATAATAAATCTCGTTTATATCTTGATCATGAAATAAATGGCTTAACTGAATTAGAAAAATATTCAGTTAATGATGACATTATTCAATACTATAAAAAAGAACTATTACAGAATAAACACTTCATATTGGATAAAACTGATTATTAATGGATTTAAATGACTTAATTTCAAATCTTAAATCATTACTTATCGATTTTTCTGATAATAAAAATAATGATTTAAACACTAACCTATTAAATCTCTTCTCGTCTTTAAATGTCGAAAATGTTAGAAAAGATATTGATAGTTTTTCAGAGATTGTTTTGCTAGTTGCCTCATTATTTGAATTAAAAGCTAAAAGTTTACTTCCCCAAAATGAAGATGTTGATTGGATTGACGAAATTCAATTGATTAAGGACAAAGATTTGGCATTTGCAAGATTATTACAGTTTAAAGCTTTTTCAGAAGTTGGAATTGCTCTTGCCTCAAGAATACGCGAAAATGAAATGTCTATAAGTGCTTTCAAATATTATCAGACTTTAAATTTATTTAGTAAACCTGATATTGAAATTACTATTGATAAAAAAATATTTCAAGAAACAGCTGAAGAAGTTTTTATTAGATATAAATCAATTAAAGGCTTTGATCATATCGAGTACGATTTACCTGACATAGATGAAGCGATCAATTCTTTATTGTCTAGTGTAGACCAAAGATTAAATACTTCTTTTGAAGAGCTTGCCTCTGAAGTTGAGACTTCCGAACAAGCAGTTGCAATTTTTTTAGCTTTACTAGAAGCAATACGTTGGGGATTTGTAAAAGCAGAACAAGTTAATAATAATGAGCTTATTAAGATTGAAAAAAATTATGAAGAATAAGAAAATCATAACAGCGACCCTTTTGGTAAGTGATGGTCCCGTGCAAAACTCCTATTTTGAAGAACTTTTAGAGATAGATGGAAATAAACTAGTTAAATTATTTGATGAAATTAACAACGACTTAAACAATCTTGGTTTTGGATTTTATTTACGATTTGATTCAACAAAATCTGATTTAGTGACTGTAAATGATATACCAAAATATTTAGATTCAGTGAAGCCTCCATCAGTTTTAAAAGGCTTATCAACGCCAGCTTTAGAAACTCTTGCGATAATTGCATATGAACAACCAGTTACAAAGGTAAAAGTCTCTGAGATCAGGGGAGTAGAATCTGAATCATCTATAAAGACTCTTGAATCCCGAGGTCTAGTCTACAAGTCAGGGGAGCTGGATGTTCCTGGTAGTCCTATTTTATATTCAACGACAGATGAGTTTTTAGAGAAAATAGGCTTTGAAAGTTTAAATGATTTACCTAATATCGGTGAATATTTCTCATCGCCATCTGAAGAAGAATAATTGAGAATTAATAAATATTTAGCTCTTCACCTAAATACATCAAGAAGAAATGCTGATGAATTAATTAAAGCAAAAAAAATAACTGTCAATAATAAACTTGCAGTTATAGGGCAAGATATTATGACTACAGATGTAATCACATATCAAAACAAAATTTTGTCATCAAAGATTGTGTATAAATATTTCAAATTTTATAAACCGATAGGTTATGTCTGCTCTACAAAAGCACAAGGAAAATCTAAGACTATATATGACATAGTTGATAATTCACTTAAATACAGTGGAAGGCTTGATAAAGATTCAGAAGGGTTGATGCTATTAAGCAATGATGGAGATTGGCTGAACAGTATTAATCATCCCTCAAAGGGGTATGAAAAAGAATACTTAGTAACCGTTTCACAACCAATTGTTCTTAACTCTTTTAAAAGAGTTGTAACTGATAAAAACGAAAAACTTGTTATAAATAAATTGAGAAAATTGAATAAATTTGAATATAAAGTGACTCTTAATACTGGAAAAAACAGAGAAATTAGAAGAGTATTTGCAAAAAACAATGTTGAAATTAGAAATTTAAAAAGAATTTCTATTGGCAATTTTTCAATAGAAGATATGAAAATTGGTCAATTATCACAAATAAACAGTAACTAGAAATATAGAATCAATATATGGAAAAGTTTCTTTTAACAATTGATGGCCCATCCGGAGTTGGAAAAACCTCAGTTGGCAAAAATATTGCAACTATATTAAATTCTTGTTTTTTCTCAAGTGGATCTATTTATAGATCTGTTGCAAAATTTTTACTAAATAACAAAAATGTTCAAATTGTAGATTTAAAAATAGAAATTGTTTCTGATCAGTGCAATGTTAATGGTGTAATTTTTAATGAAGAAGATTTATATGACAATGAAGTTTCTGTAAAAAGTTCTGAAATTGCAAAAAAAGTAGGGTTAAGAATGTTAGTTAAAGATTGTTTAATTAGTTATTTCGAAAATCTCGACAAACCACTTGTAATTGAGGGTCGGGACATGGGTAGTGTTGTATTTCCAGACGCTAAATACAAAGTATATTTAGATGCAGATTTGGTAACCAGAGGTAAAAGAAGAGAAGGTCAATCAAATATGGAGGAAACGGTATCCGATGTTAAAAGAAGAGATTTTGAAGATAAAAATAGAGTATTTTCTCCTTTAACTATTCCAGAAGGTGCACTGGTTGTTGATAATTCAAATTTAACAATTGATGAAACAATTGCACTTATTATAGAGAACTTAAAGCTTCAGTAGCAGACCAGCTTTTATCTTTAGATATCCCATTTAAGGCTACTTTATTATTTTTTGGAAACATATTATTTAAAAGTTTTGAAAGTCCGGCAATGTTGCGTCTTAATTCTTTAGGAAGTGGAAAATACTCTTCTTCTGTTGTGTCAATATAAAACTCTAAATTATTGGGATTTAAATGTTCTGTTATCTCTTTTACTATATGATCGGGCGCTGATGCTCCAGCAGTTATCGCTACGTCTGTGCCGTCTAAATTCAAATTTCTTAAATCGTCTAATGTTTCGATTCTATAAGCATCTTTACCTAGATTATTTATAGTAGTTACCAATGCATTTGTATTACTAGAAGTACTTGAACCAACCACCAGCACTTTATCTACTTTATTTGAAATATTTATTAATGCTTTTTGCCTGTTTGTAGTCGCATAACAAAGGTCACTTTTTCTCGGTAATTCAATATTTTCGAATTCATTTTTAGCTTTATCTAATATAGGTTCCCATTCAGACATAGCAAGTGTAGTTTGAGCAAGGAGTGCAACATTTTCTTTTCGCAAGCTTTTATTGTCGAGATCATCAACAGTCTCAACTAGAATCATATTATTTGGTGCCACACCTAAAGCGCCTATGGCTTCATCATGATTTTTATGACCTACATATATTATTTTTTTTCCATTTTCACTAAATTTTTTTGCTTCATGATGAACTTTTGTTACAAGGGGACATACAGAATTGACACTTGTCATTGAAATGTTTTTGAATTCCATTTCAACTTTTGGTGCAGTACCATGAGCTGAAAGCATCACAATTGAATTTGCTGGCAATTCTTTAGGATCTTCAATAAAAATTACGTTTTTTTCTTTAAACTTTTGAACAATCCAGTCATTGTGAACAATTTCGTGATAACAATATACAGGTTCATCATAAATTTTTAGCATCCATGTTAAAGCTTTAATTGCCATTTCCACTCCAGCACAAAATCCTCTTGGTGTTACAACATATAGATTATCTACCATAAAATAAGAATAGCTATATTTAAAATATGAACGAAAATAAAAAAAACGAAGTAATTTTAATTGGGTTACCTAATTCAGGTAAATCTACACTTATTAATACTCTAACAAATAAGAAAAACTCAATTATAGGATCTGAACCAAATACTACTCGGGATAAAATAAGTACAGTTATAGAAATTAACAACAAACAAATAACAATATCTGACCTACCAGGTTTTGATGAAAATCCAGACAACTTTAATAAAGCATTTCAGGATAATTTTCAACATTTGTTAGAAGATGCTGGTCGCGTTTTATTTGTAATTGATATAAATTCAAAAAATTTCACTGGACTTGATAAAATAAACAATTTACTTCAAATCAATAATGTTGTAGATAAAGTAACAACAGTTTTCAATAAGTGTGAAAATTTTAATGATTACGATCTTGATAAAAGGATGTTCAAATATATTTACGGTAGAGAAATTTATATATCTGGATTTCACAAAATTGGCACAGACGAATTATTAGATGACTTGATTAAATATTCTGGTGTAAAAAAAAGTGGTGACCTGAATAATAAAAACGCAATTTCTATAATTGGAAAACCAAATTCAGGTAAATCTACATTATTCAATGCATTTCTTGAGAAGGAAAGATCAATTGTATCAGATATACCTGGAACAACAAGAGATTCCATTATAGAAGAAGTTATTTTTGACGATAAAGTATTTAATATACTCGATACTGCAGGCGTGCCTAGAAAAAAACAAAAAGATCAAATAGATAGATATGCATCTGATTTATCTATAAAAACCTTAAATCATTCATTGATTTCATTCATTGTTGTTGATTCTACTCAAGGAATAAACTTGGAAGATATGAGATTAATTAATGAATCTATAGAAAATTTTTGTACTCCAATTTTAGTACTGAACAAATGGGACCTTCTTAATGAAGAAGATAAATTAAATATTAATTCAAATTTGAAAACTCAACTAAAAAAATTTAGTTGGCTTAATGTCATTAGAATCTCTGCACTTACAACGAAAGGTCTTAATAAATTTTCAAAAACTTTGAATGAAGTCAATAGCCAGTTAAATAATAGAATTGATACATCTGATTTAAATTTATATTTTAGAGAATTGTGGGTTGCAAAACCTCCTCATCCTTTTAGAGGAAAAAGAGCAAAATTAAAGTATGTAACTCAATATGACATATCTCCACCTTCATTTTCATTTAATTTGAGTTCTAGAATACCTAAAAATTATTATTCTTTTATTGAAAATAAATTAAGAGACGAATTTGGATTTAAGAATGTTTCATTAAAGATTAAATATAAGACTTGATATGGAAAATTTTGGATTTAAATTTGGTGTTTTTTTATTTGGTTTCTACCTCGTAGTACGAATTTATCAGGTTGTAATTAACATTTTTGTAAACTTTTAGTACTAAATTATCAAATAAATGTATAAATAATTATTTATATATCTTGATATCGTCATTAACACATCTAATATGAGTACATCCACTTTTTAAGTGGATTTTTTGTATACAAAAAGGAGAAAAATTGAGTATAAAAACTAACTCAAGAAGTTGGCGATTTTTAATGCTTTTTGTTGTATTTGCAATGGTTGTTGTTGCTTGTGGGGACACAAGTGATGACGCTGCTGATGACGTTGTTGAAGAATCATCTGATACAACTGCTGCACCAGCTACAACTGCTGCACCTGCACAAGAAGAGTCATCTTCTGCACCTGACGGTGTATTTAAGTTAGCTATATTTCAAGATCCTGCAACACAGAATCTCTTCAAATGGTATGACACAGATACAGATGCTTACTCTCTATATCAGATGACTGGCCAATCTGTTTCATTGTTTGGAATTTCATATCCAAACTATACACTCATACCATCAATGGCAACTGAGCTTATTGAAACATCGACCGACAACGGTGATGGAACTTTTAGCTATACAGTGCCTATTACTGAAGGATACGAGTGGAGTGACGGTAACCCAATAACAGCTGAAGACTGGGTATTCACATATAATACTGCTAAAGGACTTCCATTGTTAGGTCAATGGGCCGCAGTATGGCCATCAAATTGTGAGGTCGAATGTGTTACTAACGTTGAAGCTGTTGATGCCTACACAGTTAAGATTTCATTTAACTATGATCCAGGATTGACTGGATGGCAATATGGTGCAGCTCTTGCACCAGCTTTATCAAAAGCTTACTGGGAACAATTCGCAACTTCGAGAGAGGATCTATTAGCAGTTTCTGGTGCTGAAGCACCGGTTGCTAGCGCTTTTGTGTATGACAAGATTGAACAAGGTGCATTTTATACCTGGTCATATGATCCAGATACAATGTATTTTGGTGGAGAGACAACAAACTATGCTAACGGTGGTGTAGCATTTACCCAAGATAACGGGGTTGCACCAGCAATATCAGGTGAGTTTGGTGATCTTTCTGGAGATTCTTTCACATATACAAATGGACCATTTGTTGGACAAGTAGAATTCTCTATTTATAACGATCAAGATTCAGCTTATCTTGCGTTTGAAAATGGAGATGTTGACTTCGTTCTTAACCCAAGCGGTGTTAAGAGAGCAACTTATGAGAAGCTTTCCAGAATTCCTGGAACAGAGGTTATTTCTAACTTCTCAAATGGTATGAGATATATGGCGTTTAACACCAGAGTTTTTCCTGGTAGTAATAAAGCTTATAGACAAGCTGTAGGTTGTATTGTCGATAAAGATTATGTTATCAACAATGTTCTACAAGGAGTCGCAATCAATATGGATGGACAGATGCCAGCCGCACTTACATCATGGGTTGCACCAGTTACTGGTGTGCTCGCTGATTGTGCAGGCCTCTCAGCACAAGAAAAATGGGAGAAATCCATTCAGATATTACAAGATGCTGGATGGCAAGCAACTGACTGGGGTTCACACCCAGGTGGTGCTGAAAGAGCTATAGCTCCAACAGGACTTAAAGGTCCTAATGGAGAAGCTATGCCAGAAAACATGTTGCTATATGCTCCAGGTCCAGGATTTGATCCAATTAGATCAACATTCTCACTATTCGTTGCAGATTATATGCAACAATTAGGTGTTGATATAGTTGCTCGACCAACTGGTTTTGGTGTCATAGTTGACAAAGTCTTTACAGCTGCAACTTGTAAAGATTGGCATGTTTACATGCTTGGTTGGGGATTATCTGCATTTCCAGATCACCCAACAAACTTCTTTGATGGAGCAAACGATACATGTGTAAATGAAGGATTTAACACAACTGGATATAACGGTCCAGATGGATATAAGAACCCTGAATTTGCTGAATTAGTATCAGAATTCAAAGGAGCTAAGAGCGTTAGCGAAGCACAGGCATTAAGTAAGAGAATGGAAGCACTATTATTTGATGATATGCCTTATTTAGTATTGGTTACAACACCAATTCTTGAGGTATATAAAGAAAATATTGCATTCCCATTCACTGATATGCTTGATGGATTACAACAATTAGGTGGTAATCCTGGCAACGTTACAGTTAGTGACTAAAATTATTATTAAATCGGAACGGGCATTGCTCGTTCCGATTTATAATTAGAAAATATTTTTTTAATGGGGGAGAATGTTACGTTATATTATCAATCGTTTTTCACAAATGGTTGTTGTATTTTTTCTATTCTTAATAATTTCATACCTACTTTTTGATGCAATTCCCGGAAATGCCTTTCAAAATTTACTTTTAAATCCTTCCTTACCTCCTTATGCATATGAAGAAACAATCGCATTATATGGATTAGATCAACCATTATCAGTTCGTCTCCAAAAATACATTGTAAACTTTTTCAAAGGAGATCTTGGATATTCCTATATCCAATTTCCAAAAACAGCAATTGAATTAATAGCTGAGCGACTCCCTAGAACATTAATGTTGTTTTCCGTTGTAAATATTTTAGCTTTTTATACTGGTTTTTTTGTTGGAAAAGTTTTAGCTTGGAGGAGAGGTTCTAGAAGTGAAACATGGATAACAATTACATCTGTTTTCTCCTACACAGTTTTTTATCCATGGTTTGCTCTATTAATGCTATGGTTTTTTGGTTTGAAAATGGGTTGGGTTCCAATAGGTAAATTTTTAACTCCTAATAAATGGTACGATTCACCCTTTGATAGTGATGAAGTATTTTTAGAAATGATAAAATATATGGTTATTTTTTCATTAATTTATTTTGTAATCTCACTGTTAACTAAAGAAATAGAATCTTTGAATCTCAGAAGAAATATAAGACTAGGCTCTTTTTTTGCCTTGCTTATAATATCAAATTTTTATTGGAACATGGGTATATTATCCGAAATGCGATTTTATGCAGGTGATATAGCTTATCATACGATATTACCTGTACTCACTGTTACAGTAGTTGCATTTGCAGGGACGGCATTATTAACAAGAACAACGATGATGGAGGTTCTAAAAGATGATTATATACTTACTGCTCGTGCCAAGGGATTAAGTCAAAAAAGAATTAGAGACAGGCACGCTGCAAGAACTGCATTGCTTCCCGTAGTAACTTCCTTTATTTTCACTATTGTTACCATAATTGATGGATCTGTCCTCACAGAAACAATTTTTTCATGGCCAGGAATGGGTCAACTCATATTAGATAGTGTACTAAGAGAAGATATTCCGGTTGCAATGGCAACGTTCTCATTTATTGGAGTTTTTGCATTGATTGCTCATTTTTTAGCTGATGTATCATATGCCTTCTTAGATCCGAGAATAAGAATTAAATCACAAGGATAATAATGGATAAGACAAACGAAAAATCAGAATTAAGAAAATTAAGGTTTGAATCCCTTAAAAGAAACTTTAATTTATTTAAACAAAGCAAAATTGGAATGTTAGGTCTAGTCATTGTATTGATATTTGGCTTACTTGCTTTATTGCAGCCATTATTATTTCTAACAAATATTTGGGATGAGGCAACTTATCATCCTGTAGTAGGATATGACTCACAAAAGATTCTTGCGACCGTTGTATCATGCAAAAATATAGATTATCCTACACCAGAATATAAGACACCAAGTGATTGTCCCGCTGCTGATGAAGTAAATATAGTTGCTGTTGCGCCATACAATCCGGGTATTAAGGAAGGCGATGTAATCGAACAATTTATTCAGCCAGCACCACCATCAAGTAAACATATTCTCGGGACAGATTCTTTAGGTAGAGATGTATTTTCACAACTTATGGAGGGAAGTCAAGTTGCCTTCGTTCTTGGATTATTGAGTGCAATAGTTGGAGTAGGTATTTCAACTTTGCTTGGAACTATTGCTGCATTTTTTGGAGGTAAAATTGATGCGTACCTAATGAGACAATCAGATCTTGTTTTAATGTTACCTACATTACCTTTATTATTTATTATTTCAGCATTTGCAGAGTTAAAAGTTTGGCACTTAGCATTAGTATTAGGTATTTTTGGAGGACTTGGAGGAAGTGTTATCACAATTAAATCTCAAGCATTACAGGTAAAAGTTAAACCATTTGTTGATTCAGCAAGAATTACGGGTGGTTCAAGAATGAAAATTTTAACTTCTCATATTCTTCCAAATGTTGCACCGTTAGCATTGCTTTTTATGGTATTTAGTGTGACGGGCGCAATTGCTTCAGAATCAATTTTATCCTTTTTAGGTCTCCTTAATATTGATATGAGCTGGGGATTAATGATATCAGTTGCACAAGCTGATGGATATATTAACCAAGGAATGGAATATTGGTGGCTTGTTATACCTGCCGGATTAGCAGTTACACTTTTAGCTGGAGGATTTTATCTTGTTGGTAGAGGATTAGATGACGTTTTCAATCCAAGGCTGAGAAGAAGATAGTATGAGTACAGTTTTAGACGTAAAAAATCTATCAATGCATTATGAGACATTAGCTGGAAATGTTTCTGCGGTTAAAGATGTTTCATTTAGTATAAATAGTGGAGAATCATTCGGGCTTGTTGGTGAATCAGGTTGTGGAAAAACCTCAGTTGCAATGACCTTATTACAATTGCAACCTGAGAACTCAGTTATAACTGAAGGAAGTATAAAACTTGATGGAAAAGAATTAGTTGGTTTATCTGAATATGAACTAAGAAAAGTTAGATGGGATAGTATCAGTATTGTTTTCCAAGGAGCAATGAATGCTTGGAATCCAGTTATAAAAATCGGTGAACAAATCAGAGAAGCTTTAAGAGAACACTATCCTAATAATTCTAAAGAAGAAAATATTAGGAAAATTCAAGAATTATTTCAAATGGTAGGACTTGATGAGAGCACCATTGATAGGTACCCACATGAGCTTTCTGGAGGCATGAAGCAAAGAGCAGTAATTGCTTTAGCACTTTCTTGTGATCCAAAAATCATCATTGCAGATGAACCAACTACTGCCTTGGATGTTGTTATTCAGGATCAAATTCTTAATGAAATTAAAAAAGTTCAAGAATTACTTGGTTTAAGTTTAATTTATATATCCCACGATATTGCTGTAATTGCTGAAATGACCGATAAAATAGCCGTCATGTATGCTGGTTCAATTGTTGAGATGGGACCTACAAAAGAAGTTTTTAAGTCTCCTAAACATTCATATACTAAAGCTTTATTGGACTCAACTCCGTCTATAAGGGGAGAAAAGAAGAAACTTAAATCATTAGACGGAGAACCACCAAGCCTGATAAATAAAATTAAAGGTTGTTCATTTTCACCAAGATGCCCTTCTCCAACTAATAACTGTAAAAATCAAGAAATTGAAATGAAACTTATAAAAGTAGGAGAAAATCATTATGCTGACCAATGTTGTTCCGGATGTGTCAATGAGTAAGAATTTAATTGAAGTCAGAAATCTAGTAAAACATTTCGAAGTATCAAATAGCTTTTTTTCCAGTAAAAAAAATATAGTAAAAGCCGTTGATGGAATAAGTTTTAATATTAAACCTGGTGAATCTTTAGGACTGGTAGGGCAAAGTGGTTGCGGCAAAACAACTACTGCAAGATCATTGTGCTTACTTGATCCTAAAACATCAGGTAATGTGAATTTTTTTAATCCTGAAAAACAAACTATGGAATCAATAGACAACATAGATGATGATTCTTTAAAAATATTCAGACGCAATATTCAAATGATATTTCAAGATCCTTATGAGTCCCTTAATCCAAGATGGACAATTAAGGACATTATTAAAGAACCTTTAGATATACACAATATAGGCAATTTAGCTGAGAGAGAGGATACTATAGTAGAAATATTAAGAACCGTTGGCTTAACTCCTCCTGAAAATTACTTATCGAGATACCCTCACGAGATATCGGGTGGTCAGAGACAAAGGGTTTCAATTGCACGAACGCTTGTAATGAAACCTAAATTTGTTATTTGTGACGAACCTACTTCAATGTTAGATGTTTCTATTCGTATTTCAATAATGGATTTGATGCTCAATTTAGCAAAAGAATTAGAAGTATCGTATTTGTATATAACACACGACCTTGCTGTTGCAAGATATATGTGTAATAGAATCGCTGTTATGTTTAATGGTAAGATTGTTGAAATTGCCGAAACTGAAGAATTACTTGAAAATCCAATACATCCCTATACAAAAAGATTGATATCTTCGATACCAATTCCTGACCCTTTTAATGTTAGAGAAAAATATGTTGTTAATTTTGATGAAATTGATGATATTATTTCTAAAAACCCTTCAGAAAAAATGGTAGATATGGGTAAAGGTCATTTTGTAGCTACTCACGACACTAAGGATTTTTTATTTGACACTTAAAGATTTATTTCTTTTGCCAAATCTTATTACACTTTCGAGGTTGTTTGTTTCTATATATTTGTTTAATCAATATTCAATAGAGAATATAAGGATACCTATATTAGTAACTTTAATTGCCGCTATTGGTATTTCAGATTCAATTGATGGCATTGTTGCAAGGCGATTGAATCAGGTAAGTAAACTTGGAACTATTCTTGACCCAGTATGTGACAGAATTGTTTTTCTATTGCTTTTATTTTGGTTAGAAGATATTTTTCCTATCTGGTTCTTTTATGGAATTTTAATTAGAGAAATATTAGTTATGATAGGTTCACTGTACGTTCTCACAAAAACTAAAACTATTAAAGTTTCTAATATTGGAAAGTTCGGTACAGTATTAATATTTTTCTCAATATGTTTTTTTGTTATAAATTTAAGGAATGAGCAATTATTCTTTTTACTTTTTGGTATATTTTCATTGATTTTTTACTATTTTGTAGCGCTAGAATATTTTTATAAAATATTTATAAAAAAATGAATAATGACACTGTACCATTTGAAGACTCTATCTTTATAAACCAAGAAGCTAAATACATATTATCTTTATTAAATGATGAGACCAAATCTTCATCTTGGTTGTTAACAAACGGTATACACAAGATTGGAAGACTAGAAACTAAAGAAATAATTCTTGATGACGTAACTGTGTCTAGAAACCATGCATTTATTTCTGTTGAAGATGAAACAGTCATAATTACTGATGAAAAATCAACTAATGGTATATTTGTAAATGGTGAATTGACAGATGAATCAGTTTTAACGTCAGGTTCTAGAATTCAAATAGGAAAATTTAGTTTAATAATTACAAAAGTTGATAAGAAATGAATATAGGAGATACTGTAAAATTGATTAAAAAAGAGTATCCATCAATTACTATTTCACGTATCAGATTTTTAGAAAAAGAAGGTTTAATTAAACCAAAAAGATCAAAAGGTGGAACCAGGTTTTTTTCTGACAAAGATATAGTAAGAATTAAGAAAATCTTAGATCTACAAGAAAACCAATTTTACTCATTAAAAGCAATTAAAAATAATCCTAAGTTACTCACTGGCAATACATCTAATTCAAAAATTGTAATAAGAGAATATTCTCAACATGATGCTTTAAAAAAGGCAGGTTTGAAAGAAGAAGATTTTAGTGAACTAATAGAGTATAAATACGAACAAAATAAAGAAATCTATAGTCAAAATGACGTTGAAAGGTTTTCTTCTCTCGCATACCTTTTCTCACTAGGTCTTGGAGTTAAGAATTTATCAGTCATTAAATCAATGTCAGACAGGGGAGTAGGCTTTTTTGAGACATACTTTAATAATTCTGACAATGATCCTGAAGAAATAAAAATTGCAATTGATAAATTTTCTGAAATAATTGGGAGTTACATATTAGAAGATTTATAGCTATCTATTTATTTTCAATTTTATTATTTACAAATATTGCTTATGCAACGGAAGTTGATGAAGAATTATTGACAACCGAATTTTATTTATCATATGATCTTGATAATGAACAGTTGATGTACTTTAAAAATATTAACGCAATCATTGCACCAGCATCACTTACCAAATTAATGACTTCATTGATTCTTATTGAAAATTACAATTTAAGTGATTACATAGAAATTTCTTTACCTTCTGACTACATTTATGAAGGAAAAGTAGCTTATCTTAAGTCCGGACAAAAAATGACTGTAGAAAGCTTATTAGAATTTATACTTATATATTCAGCAAATGATGCATGTTTTGCTGTTGTTCAATTATTTAATGAAGATACTGATGATTTTCTAGCATTAATGAATAAAAGAGCCAACCAACTTGGAATGAACAATACTAATTTTAAAAATCCTGATGGTTTAGATCAAGATGGTCACTATACAACATTGAGTGATTTATTAATTCTTTCAAAAGAAGTCATAGATAATTATGAGTTAATGTCGATAATAATGAGAAAAAGTTTTATATCAAATATTGAAGGTGAGGATAAAGTATTTCTAAATACTAATAAGTTAATTGAACGTAACTTTTACGGTTTAAAGACAGGTTGGACAAATGAGGCAGGATTGACATTTATTGGTTTAAATCAATCAAATGATAGAAATATTTTAACTATAGTTAACAAGTCTTATGTAAATGAAAAAAAAGACAATCACTTTGTTGATACACAGAATCTATATTCAGCTTCAATTGATACATTCATAAACAATGTTGTTATTGATAATAATGTTGATATATATAAAATACGAAATAGCTTTGAGACATTGACATTTAAATCTACAAAACCCTGGTTTGTGTTTGGTAACAAACTAGAGATTTCCAATATTACACTAAATGAATTTAGTGAAACAAAATTTGATTATGTTGTAAATGAAGATTTATATAATGTAAGAATTTCTAATTCTGTAAATTCAGTCAAATGGGATTTTAATTTATCGAGCATTTTTTCATTTTTTGCAAATAATAATTAGTAAATTATAAATATTGTTAGAAAAATTTTTATGAATCTATCTATTCTTAAACTATGAAAAAAAATATTAACGTTGAAGTTAACAGCATAAGATTAGAGGAAAATACCGAAACACCAATTATGCTTTTACTTGATCCAAATAGTCAAAAAGTTCTACCAATTTGGATTGGTACTATTGAAGCAGTATCAATTGCATATGCACAAGAAGGAATAAAACATCCAAGACCACAAACTCATGATTTAATTATTGATATTATTGAATCTCTTAATGGAAATATTGATGAAGTTGTTATCTCAGATCTTCACGATAATACTTATTTCGCTGAAATTATAATCCTAGGGGACCAAGGTAGAGTTTCGTTATCTGCTAGACCAAGTGATGCAATAGCTCTTGCATTAAGAGCAGATACTACAATTTCTGTTAATGAAGATCTTTTTTTAAACAACTCAATTGATCTAATACATGATAAAGCCAATGAAATTGAGGAATTTAAGAGTTTTATTGAAAATATAAATCCAGAGGATTTTGCATAAAACCTTGATTATAAATTTTTTGCTAGTAAATTAACCTTATGCAACAGGGTTACACAGGTCCAGAAGTTTGTAAAATTACTGGAATATCATATAGACAGCTCGATCATTGGACAACAACATCGCTGGTTGATGCTTCAATTAGAAATATAAAAGGTTCTGGATATCATAGGATTTATTCATTTCAGGATATTATAAAAATTAAGTTAGTAAACAAATTGAGAGAAGCTGGAGTAAGTCTTCAAAAAATAAGAATTGCTCTAAAAAATGTTAAACAAATTTTAGGGAAAGATATTAATATTTCAGACGTCTCAATTTTTTCCGATGGTAAATCAATATATGTAATAACAAACAATAATGAAATGTTAGATTTAATAAAACAGGGACAAGCTGTATTTGGTATTTCACTAGGGCCAATTCACACTGAAACGGAAGCAGAAATTCATTCTCTTTATCCAGAAAAAATTCCTGCAACGAATGCATGAAATTTGCTCATCCTTCTGAGAAAACATTTTCAGAGCACTTAGACTTATTTGATATTGAATGGATATATGAACCTGTGAGTTTTCCATTAGAGTGGGGTAGTGGTTCAATTAAAAAAATGTTTACGCCTGATTTTTACTTACCAGCACTTAACCTATTTGTAGAAATCACGACAATGAATCAAAATCTAATAACAAAAAAAAGAAAAAAACTAAAAATGGCAAGAAAGCTTTATCCAAACCTTAATTTTAAACTTTTCAACGAAGAAGATTTTTACAATATACTTAGTAAAAATAATTCAGAAATTATTCAAGAAACTATAGCTAGCTGATTTTTCTAACAATTTACTTGCGTTAGTTATATTTAAATTTTCTGCAATCGTAATTTCTTTTAATATATTTGTATTACTCATAAGTCTGTTGTCAGTATTTATCGTAACTGGAAAGTCAAGCTCTAATAAATCTTTTATCGGATGATCTTTGTAATCAGAGTACATATTTGTGTGTATGTTTGAACTTATACAAATCTCCAGAGGAATATTGTTTTCAAAAATATGTGTTGCTGTAGGCCCAAATAAGCCTGTTTCAACGTCAATATCTTCAATTATCCGTACACCGTGGCCAATTCTTTTTGCTCCGTTATCCAATGCTTCTTGAATAGAATTTACTCCATCACCTTCTCCAGCATGTATTGTTAAATTCACATTGTTTTCAACTAGTTTCTTGAATTCATCAATAAATAATGATGGTAAATAATTTAATTCAGGTCCTGCAATATCAAAGCCAATAATATTTTCTTTATAATTAATTGCAATTTCAGTTACTTGTTTTACATTATTTGTATCATTTCTCATTCCACACAAAATTAGACCAGATTGAATCCCATATAAATTTTCAGCTTGTTTAAACCCAGAATTAATTGCATCTATTACATCCTTTGGTGTTAACGAATTATTTACCGAATAGAGGGGAGCATACCTACTTTCATAATGTGTAATACCTTCATAATGCATATCCTCAGCTGCCTCAAAAGCAATTCTTTCAAGATTTTCGTAACTATTCATTAGAGCTGTTGTGTGTACAAATGCTTCAAGATAATCTTCAAGAGATTCAGATGATTCTCTATTAAAAAAACCATCTATATCATCAACATTAAGTAAGGGAGCATAATTGTCTTTAATTGCAAGTTCTTTTGCAGTAACTGCCCTTAATCCGCCATCCAAATGATCATGCAATACTGCTTTATACATAACGCAACATAATATATATTATAGGACAAATAGAAATTGATAATTTAAGCATATATTTCCCTTAAAACACTCTCCCTGTGGGTAATCGGTAGCCAATGTCCTGCTCCTGGTATCTCTGTTATCTTAACATTGGTTCCACTAGACATAAGCCTTTCTATCATTTTGCCATTTAGTTTTACAGCAGCATCAACTTCACCAAATATAAAATGTACAGGAGTTGTTACTACCTTTCTCCAGTCAGAACTAAGCTCTGAGTTTAAATCTATATTCGCATACCATGCAATAGCTTGATCGAGTGAGAATTCATCAAAGTGTTGAATTAAATTAATAATTTCATTCTCATTCATGACACAACTTTCAGATGAGTAATTTATAAATACGTTATCTAAAGAAAGATCTACAGACACTCCTATTTGGTTATTCTTTCTGTAAGCGGATCTAAAGAAAGACTCTAGATTATTGTCAATTATATCTGCAGTTTTTTTAAAATTTTGAAATGATGAAATATAATGAGGTTTTTCTTTGTAAGTTAAATTCTTATACACAGCTGTTGTTGGAAATTCAGTACCACCACATACAGAAATTAACTTGCTAATATTTATTTTTTCACGGGATATTATTGCCCATGCAACAATAGATCCCCAATCATGCCCTACAATTGTTAAATTTTGATCAAGTTTAAGTTTTATTATTAATTCTTCAATATCTTTTGATAATTCTTCAATATTAAAAGAGAGGACATCAAAATTTTCTAATCTTGATAATGGATATCCCCTTTGTTCTACGATTGTAACTCTGTAACCAGTTTCGACTAATTTATTTTTAATTTCGTTCCACATATACATATTTGATGGAAATCCATGAAGTAATAATACATCACTCCCCTGACCCATAGTTTCATAAGATAAAGAAATGTTATTTAAATTTATTTTTTCCATGTAATCAAATTATTTCTTCTTAGAACAACAATTGTTAGACATAAAGCAAAAAATGCCCATTGAAATGCATAACTTAAATGTGGGGCATCATAAGGTTCTTCTAAATTAACGCATTCTACCCCACTTCCACAATCATCAATTAAGATAATATAGAATTCTGGAAGATTAACGCCTGTTTCACTTTCTATAAATGATTTGTCTATTCTAAATAAATACTCTGAATTAGGTATATCGTCTTGTCCAACACCTTGAATATCGTAATTTAATAATCTGCCTCTAAAAATTAGATTTTTGTATAAAAACGTTTTATCTGCATTTTTATTAAGGGGAACCCATCCGTTATTAATTAAAAAATATTCCTCTAAATTTGTCCTATACAAACTAACAAGGTGATATCCATTTTCACCATTATGAACACGTGATCGTAAATACCAAGTTCTTACCAGTTCTATATTCTCTATATTTTCAGTTAATTGAATTTTCGTAAATTCTTCAAATTTATAATTAAGATCATATAAATCCGACACAGATATTTCATTTACATAATCTTTTGAGTCAATTGAGTCAATTATCAGATTGTCTTGTTGATGTCTTGTTAATTGCCAATATGACAGACCTATAAATACAAATACAACAAGAAAGCCAAAGTAAAAAAGATTTTTATGGGGTAGTTTATCTAACATTTCCAAGAAGTATTTCCTCTTCTTTTATCTCCATAGCTAAAAATATCATCATTGCTACCAGTTACACAAACTCCGCCAAAATACATATCAAATGGGTCAGTGATTATTGTATTTTCATTGATGTTATCATATCCTGGCTCTGCTCTTACTCCTCCATCAGCATTTACATGAAATCTTGGCATATCTATTGATTCTTTCCATGTATTACCATTTGTATAATTTGTTAATACTTGAGCTATCGCAGAGCTTATTCTATCAGCTCCTGGAGAACCAATGGTACTAACTCCTTCATTTGATTCAATAATTAAGGGACTCATGTTTGAAATCAATCTATCACCCTTAGTGTCTCCAAGAAAGCCTTGCGGATTTAGCTCAATTTCTCCTAAAGAGTTATTGAAATACATACCCGTATTTTTACATAAAACACCAGATCCATAGCCACTGGAGAAGGTTATTGAGAAATGAAAATTATTTTTATCAGATGTGTTTACTTGTATTGTTGATGAAGATGTAGAAATTTTTGATATTTCATTATTGATTACGTCCCCCCTGCTACCAAAAAACTCATAGTTATTTTTTCTATCCAAATAAACATTTTTTAGAATTTCTTCAATATTTTGGGATTTTACAGATAACGCATTTAAGTATTTAAGTACCATTAAGCCACCAATGGAAGGTCCAGAATGCCCTGTTAATTTTAAATTTTTGTATTGATACTCAAACTTATTTTCTTCAATTAATTCATATCCATTGAAATCATCTTTTGTAGCATGACCACCTTCGATTTCTAGAGTTTCTACTATAGATTTGGAAATATCTCCAATATAAAAATCATTGAATCCTTCATCTGACATATGACTAAGAGTGTCAGCTAATTTATCAAGTTTAACAATTCCATTTTCTAAATCTTCATACACATTGGTTAAAGCAATTTTTGATTGTTCATGCCACATGAACATTGGTTCTAATGAATGAATAAAGTAATCTTTTGTTGGTTGGGTTAATTTAAAACCCTCTTTGGCAGTTTTTATAGGAAATTCTAGTAATTTATCCAAAGGAAGAGATGCATATCTTTCGAAAATTAGGTTAAGAATCTTATATATACCTGGAACAGCGAATGTATTTGCTCCTTTACATGTTTCAACATGACCACCATAAGTCATAGAAATTCGATGTTCTTCATGATCATTTCCATCAAATTTTTTTGGAGCTACAAAATAACCATCTACTGAATGTGTTGAATTGTTATCCCCATCATAATAAGTTAAAAGTCCAGAAGCAGTAGGAGCAACAACACCAAGATCAGTAACCATTGATGTAATTACACTTGAAATCAGTAAATCTGCAGCATTGGGATTTAAATCTTTTATTGATTCAGCTGCTTTTGAGCTGTATTCCGCTGTACTTGCTAATGAAACATTCACTGTAAACATTGTAGTTTATAACTTTTGTATGAAAAATGTATATATGAACACAGATGTAACAAAGTTTGATGACAAGATTTATCAAATTGATGTTCATATGGAGGGTAAACCTCAAAGAATGTCATGTTATTTCATAGATACATCAGATCCAATACTTATTGAGGTAGGACCTTCAAATTCATTTCCATATTTAATTTCAGCAATAGAGTCACTTGGAATAAAAGATATAAAAAGAACAGCAATTACACATTTACATTTAGACCATGTCGGTGGAATTGGACATTTAAACGAAAAATATAAAGAAAATTTTGTATACGTACATGAATTAGGTTTAAAACATTTGCCAAACCCGGAGAGGTTATGGAAAGCAGTTAGTGATGTTTATACAGAAGAATGGCTTAAAAAAAACTGGGGAGAAATAAAACCAATCCCTTTAGAGAATATTAAAAAACTGAATGATGGGGCAGATATAAAAATTGATAAAAACAGAATTTTAAAAGCACTTTATAGCCCCGGTCATGCAAAGCATCATTACTCATTCTATGACGAAATTTCTGGAACAATTTTTATGGGCGATACACTAGGGTTAATTTATCCACATGGCAATTTTGTTCAACCAAACTTACCTCCACCAGATTTTGATAAAGAAGTATTGTTCAATACGCTTGAACACATTGAGAAACTTGAGCTAAAGCAAGTTGCTATTGCACATTTCGGAATACACACCAATCCTTATCAACTCATAAATAATGCAAAAGAAAGCATTGATTTGTGGTTACAATTTATTGATAACTTACCTGACCTTACTCAAAAAGAGGCTAGTGATAGACTCGTTGAGTGGATAGTTTCGAATTATAAATCATTAAATATCGATGAAAAAACTATTTCTAATTATATAGGTAATGGCAATTTTGAGATGCAAATAAATGGAGTAAGGAATTATTTAAAATATCAATAATTAATTATTAAGTTTTAAAAACTTTATTTTTTATAAAAAAGAAAAATGGAGCAATAATAAATTCTGGAAAAATACCAACGAGAAAATATATATCAAAAATAATTCCTCCTCTAAGAATTATTGAAATTATTCTTGCTAAAAGAACAGCAGACCATATCAGTATTAAAAAATTGATATACACAATATTCCTTGAACGCAAGTATTGAACACATGTAAAAATGCAAATAAAATAAAGACCAAGTGGGTATGTTAACAAATTAAGTTTTCCATTACCTCCAGTCTCTGACAACGCAAGTAGTTCTAGGTATGTTTCTTCAAAAAATAAAAATTTAGTATCAGGTAGGAATGTAGCATAAAAAGATGTAATGCTGATAATTATCAATATAAAGACAACCATCGTTTCAAGAATTATTTTATGAGATATTTTAAACATTAATCAACTTTTGAAAATTCTCTCTTAAAATAAAGAAATATGAAAGGGAATATAATTTCCACAGGTAATGCAACTTGCATATAAAAATCCCAAACAAACCCTTTTGATATAATTGATAATATTCTTAGAACGAGAATTATAACCCAAAAATCAAATAGCATTGAAACGTATAGTTTGTTATTTGAACGTAAATACTGAAAATGAAAATAGATTGGCATAGAATATAGCACTATTGGATAGAAAATTAAAAGAGATTGTCCATTTCCGTTTCCAGGTGTTAAATCAAATAAATTTGAATAGTTACCTTCATAAATTAGAAAAAAAATAGTCGTCTCAGTTGCTAATAATGGAGTAATTATCCAAGTTGGTAATATAAATACATTAATATATGAAAATGCTTTAAATAATTTTATAGTATTCATAAAATCATCATAGTTATTAAGAATAAAGTTTGTAATAGAATAAAGAAAAACCCCCAGTTATCTAGGGGTTTTTCAATAAATATCGGCAGTGTTCTACTCTCCCGGAGGGTTGCCCCTCAAGTACCATCGACGCTAGTGGACTTAACTTCCGTGTTCGGAATGGGAACGGGTGTATCCCCACTGCTATCACCACCGTAATACTCAACTTCTTAAAAATTCTATAGCAAGCGCTCATACGCCGTCTTCAGTTCAAGCCCTCGACTTATTAGTATCAGTCAGCTGAATACATTACTGTACTTACACTTCTGACCTATCAACCTCATGTTCTATAAGGAGTCTTACCCGGTTAATCCGGTGAGAGTTCTTATCTTAGAAGGGGCTTCGCACTTAGATGCTTTCAGCGCTTATCCTTTCCGAACGTAGCTAACCAGCCGTGCCCTTGGCAGGACAACTGGCACACCAGCGGTTCGTTCATCCCGGTCCTCTCGTACTAGGGACAACTTTCTTCAAAACTCTTGCGTGCGCGACGGATAGGGACCGAACTGTCTCACGACGTTCTGAACCCAGCTCGCGTTCCTCTTTAATAGGCGAACAGCCTAACCCTTGGGACCTGCTCCAGCCCCAGGATGAGAAGAGCCGACATCGAGGTGCCAAACACCCCCGTCGATATGGACTCTTGGGGGGTATAAGCCTGTTATCCCCGGAGTACCTTTTAGCCGATGAGCCATGGCGCACCCACATGCAACCATGGGATCACTAGTTCCTACTTTCGTACCTGCTCCACTTGTTTGTGTCACAGTCAAGCCACCTTTTGCACTTACACTCGATGCGTGATTGCCGTCCACGCTGAGGTGACCTTAGAGCGCCTCCGTTACTTTTTAGGAGGCCACCGCCCCAGTGAAACTGCCCACCAGACAATGTCCCTGATCCGGATAACGGATCTAGGTTAGAAGCTCAATATGAAGAAAGTGGTATCTCAAGGATGACTCCATAACGACTAGCGCCGCTATTTCATAGTCTCCCACTTATCCTGCATACTGCACACCAAACTTCAATATCAAGTTGCAGTAAAGGTTCCGGGGTCTTTCCGTCCTGTCGCGCATAGTGAGCATCTTTACTCACATTGCAATTTCGCCGAGTCTCTGGTTGAGACAGTACTCAAATCGTTACACCATTCGTGCAGGTCGGAACTTACCCGACAAGGAATTTCGCTACCTTAGGACCGTTATAGTTACGGCCGCCGTTTACTGGGGCTTAATTTCAAAGCTTCGCCGAAGCTAACCTCTCCACTTAACCTTCCAGCACCGGGCAGGTGTCAGAGGGTATACGTTGTATTAGAACTTTGCACCCTCCTGTGTTTTTGATAAACAGTCGCTTGAGTCTGATCACTGCGGCCCGTTCAAGCTCATAAAGTTAATTAATCACTTTACTTGGGCGTTCCTTCTCCCGAAGTTACGGAACTATTTTGCCGAGTTCCTTAACCAGAGTTATCTCGCTCGCCTTAGTATTCTCTACTTGTCCACCTGTGTCGGTTTGGGGTACGGGCACTAAAAAAACTAACTAGAAGTTTTTCTTGGAAGTATGGAATCAATGACTTCGCCTAAAAGCGGCTCGGCATCATGTCTCAGAATATGTGACTAACGGATTTACCTATCAGTCTTCCTACACATTTACCCCAGGATAACCATCACCTGGGCTCATCTATCCTTCTCCGTCGCTCCATTGCTAACCTAGTAATATGTGGGTCGGTAGGCCCCGAAGGGCTTTCCTTAGCAACATATATTCGGTTTGGGCGCTTAATTAGTGGTACAGAAATATCAATCTGTTATCCATCGACTACGTCTCTCGACCTCGCCTTAGGTCCCGACTAACCCTGGGCGGACGAACCTTCCCCAGGAACCCTTGGACATTCGGCGGAAGAGATTCTCACTCTTCCTTCGCTACTCATGCCAACATTCTCACTTGTATGGTCTCCACGACTAACTCACGTTGTCGCTTCGCTGTCCATACAACGCTCTCCTACCGATTTTATCTTCTGGATCGAAATCAGAATTAATAAAATCCCATAGCTTCGGCAGTATATTTAGCCCCGTTACATCTTCCGCGCGAGAACATTCGACCAGTGAGCTGTTACGCACTCTTTAAAGGAATGGCTGCTTCTAAGCCAACCTCCTGGCTGTCTGAACACTCTCACATCGTTTCACACTTAATATACATTTAGGGGCCTTAGCTGATGATCTGGGTTGTTTCCCTCTCGTCTATGGAGCTTATCCCCCATAGGCTCACTGCTATATTTAAACACTTTGGCATTCGGAGTTTGACTGAGTTCAGTAAGCTTGTTGGCCCCCTAGCCCAATCAGTGCTCTACCTCCAAAGCGCAACATATAACGCTGTCCCTAAAGACATTTCGGAGAGAACCAGCTATCACCAAGTTTGATTGGCCTTTCACCCCTATCCACAGGTCATCCCCTGATTTTGCAACATCAGTGGGTTCGGGCCTTCACGAAGTCTTACCTTCGCTTCACCCTGCCCATGGATAGATCACTTGGCTTCGGGTCTATCGCATGCAACTAGACGCTCTATTAAAACTCGCTTTCGCTGCGGATACGGAATTACTCCTTAACCTTGCTACATACGGATAACTCGTTGGCTCATTCTTCAAAAGGCAGGCAGTCAGAAAATAAATTTTCCTCCTACTGCTTGTAAGCTATTGGTTTCAGGTACTATTTCACTCCCCTCGCCGGGGTACTTTTCACCTTTCCCTCACGGTACTTGTTCACTATCGGTCGCTGGTTAGTACTTAGCCTTACGAGGTGGTCCTCGCAGATTCACAAGGAATATCCTCCTTGCTACTTGGGATGACTCTAATAAGTAAAAGAATTTTCGAATACGTGACTGTTACACTCTATGGTTTAACTTTCCAGATAATTTTCCTAATTCAATTGTTTCTGACTTATTGAAAGATCTGATGCTCTTTCTAAGAGGTCCCACAACACCAACTTAACAACGACATCAGTCTTGACATTAAATTGGTTTAGGCTCTTCCCGTTTCGCTCGCCGCTACTCAGGGAGTCGCTTTTGCTTTCCTTTCCTCTAGGTACTGAGATGTTTCACTTCCCCTAGTTCCCTCTACCTGTTCTATATATTCAAACAGGAGTAATTTATAAATAAATTGGGTTTCCCCATTCGGAAATCCACGGATCAAAGCTTGTTTGACAGCTTCCCGTGGCTTATCGCAGCCTTCCACGTCCTTCATCGGCTTCCAGCGCCAAGGCATCCACCAATAGCCCTTAGTAGCTTGAACTATATGAATACTTTGCAATTGCGCTTGCTATACAATTTTCAAAAAGCCAAATGACTTTTTCACAGCTGAGTAATGTATCAGTCTTGTAGACAACCGGTGATTAACCTTAGAACTAAATGTTCTATGCTCCTTAGAAAGGAGGTGATCCAGCCGCACGTTCCCGTACGGCTACCTTGTTACGACTTAGTCCCAGTTACCGACCCTACCTTCGACAGCTTCCTCCCAAAAGGGTTGGACCACTGGCTTCGGGTATTGCCGACTTCCGTGACTTGACGGGCGGTGTGTACAAACCCCGAGAACGTATTCACCGCAACTTTGCTGATTTGCGATTACTAGCGACTCCAACTTCAAGGAGTCGAGTTGCAGACTCCTATCCGAACTGAGACAAGCTTTAAGAGATTTGCTCCACCTCGCGGTATTGCGACTCGTTGTACTTGCCATTGTAGCATGCGTGCAGCCCTGGACATAAGGGGCATGATGACTTGACGTCGTCCCCACCTTCCTCCGGTTTATCACCGGCAGTCTCCTATGAGTCCCCAACATTACTTGCTGGCAACATAGGACAGGGGTTGCGCTCGTTGCGGGACTTAACCCAACATCTCACGACACGAGCTGACGACAGCCATGCACCACCTGTATAGGGCGCTAATGCACATTATATTTCTATAACTTTTCCCTATATGTCAAGTCCAGGTAAGGTTCTACGGGTATCATCGAATTAAGCCGCATGCTCCGCCGCTTGTGCGGGGTCCCGTCAATTCCTTTGAGTTTTAGTCTTGCGACCGTACTCCCCAGGCGGGATACTTAACGCGTTAGCTACGACACAGAAATCGTTAATCCAATTCCTACGTCTAGTATCCATCGTTTACAGCTAGGACTACCAGGGTATCTAATCCTGTTTGCTCCCCTAGCTTTCGCTCCTCAGCGTCGATAGCGGCCCAGTGAGCTGCCTTCGCAATTGGTGTTCCTCCGAATATCTACGCATTTCACCGCTACACTCGGAATTCCACTCACCTCTACCGTATCCTAGTCACAACAGTATCGATCGACATTTCAGGGTTGAGCCCTGAACTTTCACGACCGACTTGTTGAACCGCCTACGAGCTCTTTACGCCCAATAAATCCGGACAACGCTCGCCCCCTACGTATTACCGCGGCTGCTGGCACGTAGTTGGCCGGGGCTTCTTGTGGAGGTACCGTCATTTTCTTCCCTCCTGAAAGTGGTTTACAAACCTAGATCCGTCATCCCACACGCGGTGTCGCTGCGTCAAGCTTTCGCTCATTGCGCAATATTCCCTGCTGCAGCCTCCCGTAGGAGTCTGGGCCGTGTCTCAGTCCCAGTGTGGCTGATCGTCCTCTCAGACCAGCTATCCGTCGTAGCCTTGGTAGGCCATTACCCTACCAACTAGCTGATAGAACGCGAGCCCATCTTAGTTCGGCTGACCTTTCCTTAAAAAATCATGTGATTAAATAAGAATATCCGGTATTAATCCGAGTTTCCTCGGGCTATCCCAGTAACTAAGGTAGGTTGCTCACGCGTTACTCACCCGTTCGCCGCTCAGTCATTTTCTGTAGTAAACTACTGAAAAGCTTCGCTCGACTTGCATGCATAAGGCGCACCGCCAGCGTTCGTCCTGAGCCAGGATCAAACTCTCCAACAAAATCTTTGAATAATTTAAATCTGACCAAAGAATCAACATGGGTTTTACCCATTTCAACTTAAAAAAGTTGAATCAACTTAATAAAAAGTTGACAAAAAAAGAGTGCTAGAAAAATTAATTTCTGCACTACCGGCGTTCATACATTACTCAGTTGTCAAAAAGCCAAAATCTCGTACTTTTAAGAATAACAGTAATTGGTTTAAAGTATATTATTTCTTATTTATTTTAAGGAATTTTCGCTTCCCAACTTGTAAAGTCTTACCAATCAAATCTGATGAATTTATATCCAATAATTCAACTTTTTGATCGTCAATTTTTACACTTCCTGACTCAATTAATCGACGTGCTTCGGAATTAGATTTAGTTAATTCATTTTCTGTTAAAAAATTTGGTAAATGTATATCTATTTCATCATGAATATTGGTTTCTGGCATATTCTCAGGTAGGTTTTTATTAATTGTTATATTTTCAAATGTACTTTCAGCAACTAAAGCACTATTTTCATCATAGATTTCTGAAACAATGAGTTTCCCTAGCATTTTTTTATAATCGAAAGGATTTGTCTTACCTTTATCTACATTTTTTCTAAAATTGTCTATTTCTGAAATCTCTAAATCAGTCAGCATGGTGAAATAATCCCACATAATTTCATCTGGAATGCTCATTATTTTTCCAAAGATGTTTTCAGGGCTGTCAGAAATGGAAATGTAATTATTTAAGGATTGTGACATTTTTTTTGAACCATCTGTACCAACTAGTAGAGGAAACGTCATTGCAATTTGTGGTGACAAGTCATAAGATTTTTGAATTTCTCGTCCCAACATTAAGTTCCACAATTGATCATTTCCACCAATCTCAATATCTGCTTTTATGGCAACTGAATCGTATCCTTGGTATAGAGGATAGAAAAACTCTAATAATGAAATTGGGCTGTTGTCACTAAATCTCTTAGAAAAATCATCACGTTCCATCATTTGGGCTAAGGTTGTCTTTGATGCTAATTCCATCATGTCTTGAATTGTAAGTTTAGATAACCAGTCTTTATTAGAGACAATTTCTAAATTATTGTCATTTAAGATATTTTTAATTATTGGAAGCACACCTTTAGCGTTATCGTCAATCTCATTTTCTTCCATTACTTTTCTTGTTTCTGACTTGCCTGAAGGATCTCCAACTTGTGCTGTGAACTCTCCTAGTATTAGAACTGCTGTATGACCATAATCTTGAAATTTTTTTAACATTCTTAAAATTGCATACCAGCCCAATGTGACATCTGGTGCTGTTGGGTCAACGCCTAATTTAACTCTTAGATTTTTTTTACTTTTCAAAAGCTTTTCTAAATCATCTTTTGGATTTATATTTGTAGCTCTTTCAATTAGATATTCCATTATAAGACCAGTGTAAATCTCCATAAGTGTTTATCACGAGGTTTAGAATTTTTTCTTTGTTTTGCAATTGCTCTGTCAACAGGATGTATTCTTGGTGATAAAGCAATTGAACCATCTAATAGGTTCTCTCCATCTTGTTCAATATCAATACCTAATGCTTTAGTTATATTTCCTGGCCCGTATATATTGTCATTTTTCATTTTTTGTTTTCTTCTTGTTTCTACATAATTTTTACCTAAAATTACTTTTCCAGATCTAATAAGAACAGCTTGGCATGACCCTTCTTTCGAAGTTAAAAAATAAAGACTATTGTTTGAACCATAAGTTTTAAGAACCATTACATGAGGTGGTCCAAGAGGCAGAGATATTGGTATTTTTCTATTTAGCTGGTTCGCTAATGACATCTCGTCAGCTTTGGCAGTTCCAAAGGCTTCAGTTTCGGTAATCATAATTTCAGTAAATTTATTTTTATACTTTGTTGATATTCTCATACCTAAAATATCTACAGCAGCTTTTTGTGAGTTTTGTGAAAGAATTTGATAAACTCTATTGTTTAATCCTAAGTTATCAGTCATTTTTACTTGAGTTGAGTGTTATGTTAAATTTAGACTCCAAAGTTTGCGATATATTCATTAGAATCTCTCTTGTTTCATTATCGTCGTATGTTTTCTCATAGCTTCTTGTAATTATTCTAATTCCTAAATTTCTTGAATTCTCTTGTTGAAAATCATCAAAAATTTCGATTGAATTTTCATTCTCTGTAAGTAATTCATTAATTTCATCAACTAAAAGATGAGCAGATAAATCAATTGGCACAGAAAAAGACAAATCAAATTTTACAAATGGATATTGCGAAAGTGGTACATAGTTTATTTCTTTAAGGTTATTTAATTTAAGTTTAGTAATATAAATTTCACCTAAATATATTTCATTGTTAAATTCAAGCGTCATTTGTGTCTCTGATGCAAGTTGTCCAAAATGCCCGATAATTTGACCATTTTTAATAATTGAAAATGAATAATTTTGATGAAATCCAGGTTTCGTAATCGGTTCAAGGTCATATGAGCTTAGTAATTGAGTTAATATGTTTTTTACATAGTAAAGATCTAATTCTTGATCTTTTAACCTAGTATCCGTATTTGATAAGGTAGAAGATGTCAGAAATCCTAAAACAATATTCTGATTAGGTACATCCTCGTAAATTTTATTTTTAGATGTATCAAAAACAGTATTTATTTCGAAATAACTATTTGATAAATTATTTTGATCGTAATTTAATTTATAAACATCTATCAAACTAGACAATAGGTTTGATCTCATAAATTTACTTGATTGATCTATTGCATTAAATATCTCAACATATTTTTTTTCTGGATTGAATAAAAAATTCTTTTCATTATTTACAAAGCTTAATGTTTGGACTTCTTGAAAATTATTGGAAGTTAGAACACTTGATAAGTAACTCTTAAGATCCCAATAACTTCCTTTATTATTTTTGTGAACTCCCTGAGGTAGAGTTGATTCAAAATTATTAAAACCATAGTGTTTTGCAAATTCTTCTATAAGGTCCACTGGTCTATCTAGATCATATCGCCATGAGGGTGGTGTGAATTTCACACTCTCTTTATTAACTTCAGAATCGATCATTAAAAATTTTAGAACTTTCTTAATAAATGATTCTTTTAAATCAATACCAAGTAGTTTTTTAATTTCTGAATATTTAAGAATTACCTTCTTATTTTTCAAGCTGCCTTTATCATCAACATTTATTTCTGAATAATTAATAGCTTGATTATCTTTTAATTCCATTAAAAAACGTTCTAAGCCATATCTCTGAATTTTATAATCAATACCTCTTTCAAACCGTATGGATGCGTCAGATATCAAGTTCAATTTCCTTGAAGTTTTCATAATGGATACTTTATCAAAATACGCACTTTCAATAAGAAGATTTGTGGTGGCCTCTGATACTTCAGTTTCTAATCCCCCCATTACTCCGGCTAAAGCAATTGGCTTATCATTATCAGTAATTACAAGATCATTTGAATCTAATTTTCTCACTTGAGAGTCAAGTGTTGTAATTTTCTCGTTATTTTTAGCTTTTCTTACAGATATTGTTCCAAATAATTTATCTCTATCAAAAGCATGTAGTGGTTGACCGATGTCATATAAAATGTAATTGGTTATGTCGACCACATTATTAATAATCCTTGTTCCAACCTGTGTGAGCCTGTATCTCATTTCAAAAGAAGAGGTAGTTACATTAAAGTTTTCTATTTCTACTGAACCATAAGAGTTACATTCTTTAATTTTTCCACTGTCAGCATTCAAAATATTTGAAATTGTTGGTTTCAGATTTGATTTTTTAGTCTTTAGTTTTTTATTGAAATATCCCGAAAGTTCCCTTGCAATACCCAAATAAGACATACAGTCTCCTCTATTTGGTGTAACACCAACTTCCCATATGAAATCATTGCTTGAATAGATTGTAGAAAAATCAGTTCCTGGAAGTAGTTTGTCATCCAATAGAAGTATTCCATCGTGATCATCCCAAAGATCAAGTTCTGAAGCTGAACAAATCATCCCATTTGATTGAACTCCTCTAATGTCACGTTTGTCGATTTTAAAATTATCTTTTATCTCTGAATTTGGTAACGCAACGGGAACGACTGCTCCTGCGTCAAAATTCCAAGCTCCACAAACAATTTCATAAATATTATTACCAACATCAGTTTTAGTAATACGAACTTTGTCAGCATTAGGATGTTCATATACCTCAAGTACTTTACCTACAACGATGTTTTCATAATTAGGATTTAGTTCCTTTTTGTGTTCTATTTCGAAACCTAAACTTTCTAAAGCCTCAGAAATGTCAGAATTAGATATATTTTCAATATCTATCCAATCGTTAAGCCAAGATTTCAATATTTTCATTAAAACTGCCTTAAAAACCTTAAGTCATTTTCATAAAAGTTTTTTATATGATCAATTCCATATCTAATCATTGCTAATCTCTCAACACCTACACCAAACGCGAATCCTTGGGAATCTGTGTCATATCCAACATGTTTGAAAACGTTAGGATCTACCATTCCACATCCAAGAATTTCAAGCCATTCTCCATCTTTCCAACTAACTAAAACTTCAGCTGATGGTTCAGTGAATGGAAAAAAATGGGGAATAAACTTTGTCTTTAAGTCTTTTCCAAAAAATTCTTTAACAAAATACTCTAGTGTTCCTTTTAAATCAGAAAACGTTAAGTTTTGATCTACAGCTAAACCTTCTATTTGATGAAAAACTGGTGAGTGGGTAGCATCAAGTTGGTCTGATCTGTAAACTCTTCCTGGAGCAACAATATAAACAGGCGGATTATTGTTTTGCATATGTCTTACTTGAACAGTACTTGTTTGTGTCCTTAGTAATTTTTCAAGTTTGTTGTCTAAATATAATGTGTCTGATTCATATCTTGCAGGATGCCAGTCTGGTGTATTTAATGCATCAAAATTATGCCAGGAAGTTTCTGCTTCAGGTCCAGTTGCAACTGTATAACCAATAGCTGCAAAAATATCAACTACTTCATTCATTACATTTGTTAAAACATGATTTTTGCTACCTAAGTTTTTGTACCAATCTATGGAAATGTCTTTATTATCATTTAGTTCTTTTTGAATAAAAAATTTAGATTTGAAAGTGGTTTTCTCTTCTTCTAATTTTGAGGTGATATTATTTGCAAGATCTTGAAGTAATTTTCCATACTTTTTTCTAGATACTTCATTTAATGAAGATAATGATTTTCTTTCTTCTGACAATAAGGAATTTTTACCAAGAAATTCTTTCTCAATGTCATCGAAATCTTCGATTTGAGCAACTTCTTCAAGTCTTAGTAAAAAAGCGGCAAATATTTTATCGGTATTAACCTCAGGCATTTATATTTTTTTTAGCTAAATCTACAAGTTTCTTAAATCCATCAGGATCATTGATAGCTAAATCAGCCAATATTTTTCTATCAACTTTGACTTGAGCGTTTGTTAGACCGTTAATAAATTTTGAATATGACAAACCATGTTGTCTTGATGCTGCATTAATTCTAGATATCCATATTTTTCGATATGTTGCTTTCTTGTCTTTACGATGAGCAAAGGCGTCATTACCTGCATGCATCACTTGTTCTTTAGCGGTCCTTAAACGCTTGCTTCTAGCTCCTGTATAACCTTTAGCTTGTTTGAGAATCTTTTTTCTTGACTTTCTACTACTTACTGATCTTCTTACTCTTACCATTTAACTCAACAACTTTCTTATTTTTTTTGAATCACCCTTAGATGATTCAACATCTCTTTTTAATCTTGACCAAGAGTTGCTACCTTTAGCCAATTTATAATGTGATCTATGAGCACGCCTTCGCATAAATTTTCCAGTACCACTAACTCTTATTCTTTTTTTCATTCCTTTATGAGTTTTATGTTTCATTTTTTACCTCCGTTAGGTGCTAGTACCATTGTTAATGATCTACCATCTGGTCTAGAAGTAGATTCAACCATTGCTAAATCAACAAGTTCATCTCTAAAATTGTCTAGGATTTTTTGTCCTAATTCAGGATATTCTGCTTCCCTACCTCTAAATCTCATAGTAAATTTCACTTTATCTCCATCTTCTAAAAACTTTTTTGACTGATTTAATTTAATTTTGTAATCGTGTGTATCAATCTTTGGTTTCAGTTGTATTTCCTTTACATTAATTTTTACTTGTTTTTTTCTTGACTCTCTTGCTTTTTGATTAAGTTCATATTTATATTTGCCATAATCCATTAATCGAGCAACAGGCGGCTTACTTTCTGGAGAGACTTCAACAAGATCAAGTTCAAGTTCTTCAGCCAATATAAGTGCTTTTTTAAGTTCTAATTCTCCAACTTGAACGCCATCTGGAGCAATTACCAATAGTTTCTTGGATTTTATCTCCTCGTTCACATTTAATTCTGCTATTTGTTTCCCTTTCATAAAAAAAACAGCACGAAGCTGTTTTTACTTACCATACTATTTTTCACAGTAGGTGGAACATCGTTCGCTTAAAATTAATTATATAACTTAAATTTTATTATGTAATAAAAAGATTATTTAAAGCTTGTGCAGATTCAGCACCCTTATTTTTTTCAGACCCAGCTCTTTCAGTTGCTTGGTCAATATTTAATACGTTTAAGACACAGTTTGATATATATACATTTTTTGTTGTTGTTAAATTTAATAATTGATTAGCAATACTTGAAGATAAAAATTCATAATGATCTGTCTCACCTTTAACAATGACTCCAATAGCTACAAATTTATCGTATTCGTCTATTAGTGAATTAATTTTGTATATGATTTCCCAGCTACCACTTACCTTAAATTCATCACATTCAAAAGTTGAATCAATTGAATTATTGAATCCATCTAATAAACCACTTGTGACATCTTTGTAATAATCTGAATAAACAATTGCTACTTTATTCTTCATTAAAATTATGACCCATCTTGTTTTCTTTTGTCTCAAGATATGAAGTATTCTCTGGTGTTGTCTTTCCCTTAAGTGGTGTTCTTTTTACAATATTTAAACCAAAACCTTCTAAACCTGCTCTTTTGCTTGGATTATTTGTGAGTAAATTCATATTAGTAATTCCTAAATCTCTAAGTATCAAGGCACCAGTTCCATAATCTCTTTGATCCATTTCAAAACCAAGTTGAATGTTTGCTTCAACCGTATCTGCACCTTCATCTTGTAATGAGTATGCTTTAATCTTATTTCCTAAACCTATTCCCCTTCCTTCATGTCCTCTCATATACAGAAGAACACCGGAACCATTATTTACAATAGTTTCTAATGCACTATCTAACTGATATCCACAATCACATTTATTTGAACTAAATACATCACCTGTTAAACATTCAGAGTGCACTCTTACCATTGAAGACTCACCTTCTAAGTAATTCTCATATGTCAATGCAATATGCTCAGTATTATCATTATTGTCTTTGTAAACATGCGCAATAAATTCACCATATTCTGTTGGCACTTTTGCTTTAGATACAAAAGACACAGGATTTGTTAATTTCAATTTGTATTCGATTAAGTCTTTAATTGTCCCAATAGCTACATCGTGTTTTTTCGAAAAGTTTACTAGATCGTCAATGCGTGCCATTGAACCATCATCATTTATTATTTCACAAATAACAGCTACCGGATAATGATCTGCGAGTAAACATAAGTCTACAGCCGCTTCAGTATGACCAGCACGTCTTAATACTCCTCCATCCATTGCCTGCAAAGGAAAGACGTGACCTGGAACTTTAAAATCTTGTCTGGTAGCATTCGGATCACTAAGACCTTTTATTGTTTTAAATCTATCATCTGCTGAAATTCCTGTTGAAACCCCATCTCCCATTAGATCAACTGATGTCGTAAATTGTGTATCTTCTTCATTATCAATACCCTGCATTAATGAAAGTTTTAACTTTGTTGCTACATCTTTTGCGATTGGTGCGCACACAAGACCTTTTGCATAAGTTATCATAAAGTTAATGTGTTCAGGTGTTAGGTACTGAGAAGATACAATTAAATCACCTTCATTCTCTCTATCTTCATCGTCAACGAGAATGACCATCTCACCTTTTTTAAATTTTTCGATAATAACTTCTATGTCACTTATCATTTATCATTCTTTCCATATATTTAGCAAGTATGTCATATTCAATGTTAACTATCGATCCGATTTTAAGGTACTTTAAATTTGTCCTTTGATATGTCTCGTTTATAACTGCAACACTAAATTCGTCTTTATTGGGATTAACAACAGTTAAGGATATTCCATTTATAGTTACAGAACCTTTATCAACTATATATCTTGTATCCGTATTTTTAAAATGATATGTCCAAAGATTATTATCGTTTTCAACAATGTTTGTTACAACAGATGTATTATCAACATGGCCTTGTACTATATGTCCACTTAAGAAAGTAGTTAAAGTAGCAGGAAGTTCTAAATTTGTTTTAACATCCTTTTCATACTCTTTTGCCACAGTTCTACTGAATGTTTCTTCAGATACTTGAAAATTTAAGAAATCATTATTGTAGTCTCTTAATGTAAGACACGTGCCATCTACGGAAATACTAGTACCTGATTCCAATCCATGATATAAATCATTATCTGTACTTATCTGTATTTCATCAATATTTCTTGATTCAATATTTCCAATCGAATTAATAATTCCAGTAAACATTACTTATTAGTATAAGTTGTTAATAGATTATCAATAATGGGATATTCTCGAATAGAATTAAAGTTATTACTGATATATTCATCAATTGTTTTATCAATTTTCAATCCACTTTCAAGGCTTTCTGATGACTTAAAAAAATAAAATTCGTCAATCATATCTTTATTTAGAAAATAAGACAAAATAGAATTACCACCTTCAACTAACCCACTTTTTATTGAATGTCTCTCTAGAAAGCTACTAAATGAATCTTCGTCATTCTCAACATAAAATATAAAATTATTAAATGAATTAGAATATTTTTTTAGCTCTTTAGTGTCATTGCCCCACAAAACAACTGGTTGAGGATTTTTATATTCATAATCTAGACGTACATTCAACTTTGGTTCGTCAATTTTTAATGTATTTTTTCCAATTATGACGGAATCAACGGTTGCTCTTAAATAATGGGTAATTTCTAATGAATCTTTATTGGTAATATACTTCTTTTTTTCATTGTATATTATATGATCTGCTGAAGTGGCTACTTTACCAATGAGGTATGGTTTATCATTTTTGATTTTGTATCCAGGATTTAAAAAATCATTTACACCATTTTCAATAGATACATTTAAATCGTTATTCTTTAAAAGTTCGATACCTTTACCATTAGTTCTTTCATCACGATCTATATCCCCAACAACTATATTTTGAACATTTGTTTCCAAAACAGCATTTGCGCAAGATGGTGAGGTGTCATCATGAAAACAAGGTTCTAATGTAACATATAAAGTATCATTTTCTGTAATATCTGTATTTTTAACTAGATTATATTCAGCATGATCCTTATCTTTTTCTGTATGTGCAGTTAACTTTTTTATTTTATTATTTTTATCAACCAGCACAGCACCGACTCTTGGATTTGGAGATGGATCATATCTAAGTGCAAATTTAATTGCTTCAATCATATGCTCAGAAAAATTGAGATATTGAAGGCTATTTAGCAAATATAGCTCCTCCCTGAACAGCTATATCAACTTTTAAATCCCTCAAGGTTTGTAGTTCTTCATTTTTAACCCCTCCATCAACAATTAATAAATTAGAGTAATTAGGATAAGTATTTTTAAATTCAGTAATTCTATCTAATAAATTAACTGCTTTGTTTTGATTAGAGAATCCTGGATTTACTGTAAGCAACAATACGCTATATGCATTATCAATATAATCAGATAAAACATTTATATCTGTACTCGGTAATATACCTATTCCAACGTTATTGTGTTTATTCACTAGTGAACTAAATAATTCAGGTGACGTTGTTTCACAATGTACCGTTACTATATCTGAGCCAAATTCAAACGCTTTGCTAGTAAATAATTCGTTGTTATTTAACATCAAATGTGTATCAACAACATATTCTGTGTTAGTTTTGATGAACTCAATAATTGATACTGGTAGGGAAATATTATCTGTGAAATTACCATCTGTAATATCTACATGTAATTGATCAAAACTATCTTTGTAGTTTTCTAATTCATCAAGAAGATTATATATATTCGATGCCTGAATACTTGCTGATATTTTCATTGAAGCCCACGCATATAATCATTTGCTTTCATTCTTTTCTTCCCTTCAGGTGTTATTTCATCTAAATATAAGAGTCCATCTTTTAATTCATATGTAAAATTTGAATTACCCTCAGTATATTTATGGATTTTAATTATTTTTGAATCGTATTTAATAAAAGCAGGACCTAAAACATCAAAAGCTTTTATTTTATTTTTTGCGTTGATGAGCGTATCTTCTTTAGTTATTAAATAATCATTTTTGTTGAATTTATAACTTTTAGTTACTTCACCGACTTGTTCTTTCAATGAAGAATTAAAGTCGATGCTGTCAAAATTTATTTTGAAATCTTCAGATAATTCTTCATATACATTTGATGAATAATTGTTAATAATATCAAATTGGTTAGTAAAAAGTATTGGACCTTTATCGACCTCATTTATGATTTTAAAAATCGTATATCCAAATAGTGTATCCCCATTTAATATTGTTGTTTCAACTGGGGATGGACCCACTAGATTAGGCAATATACTTAAATGAATATTGAAAATTGAAGGATGTTTAATAAGAAAATCATTTGAAAAAATAGATCCAAAACTTACGCAGATACCAAAATCCATATCGTCATAATATTTTGAATTAGAAAAGTAAGTACATTCAACATTATTATTCCTACAATAATCTTCAACCGGATTATTTAAAATCTTCCTACCACGGCCAGTATTCCGTGGCTCTGTTGTAACGACTTTTATTGAATCATAATTTTCTATTAAAGTATTTAAGTAAGGAATACTCCTATTGTCACTACCAAAAAAATACTTATAAGTCATTACCTGGAAACCCATTAATTGCAATTTTTTTAATTGCTTCTTTTCTCTCTTTTCTAGATAAAGATGATAGTAAAAGCTTGCCTTTTAAATGGTCATATTCATGTTGGAGAACTCTACCCATTAAGTCTTCCCCTTCATATGTAATATCTTCACCGTTTATGTCTTGACAGTAGATTTTTGAATATTCTGGTCTTTCAATCTCCCAATAATAACCAGGTAATGAAAGACATCCTTCTAAAAATACTGCAGAACCCTCAACTTCGATTTTCTTTGGATTGACTGCTACGTTCGGACCTTCTCCAGCATCAAAAACAAAAATATTTTTATTTATACCAATTTGTGGAGCTGCAAGACCTACTCCAGGCGCCTCATACATAATTTTTATCATTCTCTCTGATAATTTTTTTAATGCTTCATCAAATTCAATAATATTTACTGATTTAGATTTAAGAGATGGGTGACCAAAAGTTACAATTTCATTCATCATATAGAAATAACTTTTTTTGGCTCATACTGTAATAACTTTGAATACATATTTGTAATTTCATTGTAATTAGTATCTTTTGATAAATTTATATTGATTTCGTATTCATATAAATTATCAACCTTTTTTGGTCCTAAAATATATTTATTTTCATATTTAATAATTGAATCAGATGAAAATTTAAAAACTTTATGATTAAGGTTTGGTCCCCATTTTTTTCTAGATACTATCTCTTCTTTGCTCCATTTTGTTATATTTGGAATCTTTAAAGATTCTTTTAAGTTTATATTTTTTGTTGTAAGTATGATCGTTAGACTATTATTTCGCTTCGACCTCTCTATTTGTCGTAACAGAAAAATTAAACGTTCAGAATTTAATTTACCTCTAAAAGATATTGTAGGGTTTACTAATAAATTTAAATCGTATAAATCATTCTCACTTTTTACAGTTTTATAATCATTAACTAATTCATTTAAAATCTCGTCGTGAAATAAAAGTTTTAAATTTTTATCATTATGCTTTGTTTTAAATAATTCAATACAATCTTGTAAAGAGTTTCCATGATAAATTTCTACATTACTTAGATCAGGGGTTTTATAATTTTCAATTTTATTGAAGTAATTTAGAGATGGATACTCATTGTAATAATGATAATTTCCTCCAAAGTACTTATTTTTAAGTACTGACAATTCAATAATGTTTAGAGAATTAAATTTTGGTAAATTGTAAGAATAATCATTGGTATCAAAAAAATGATAATTTGAAGTTTGCTGTGGCTTTATTTTCATAAAATTATTTGCAAGTAATATGCAATTGTTAAATTTATTAACTGTACTTAATGCATTTTGGATTTCATCTTTGCCACCAGTTTTTTGATAAAAATTTATTTTTATTCCTTTTTTTGATAGATATTTATATAAATTTTTAGTTGCTTTTAAAGAAGGAGTAAAGATTATATTTTTAGAATTAGTGGATAACACTTTGTCTATTTCTGTATTGTTATAAATACTTAATGAACTATTTTTAATCTTTTTATCTAATTTAAAATTCATATCCTTATACAGATTGAATATTAAAAAACCAATATTTAAATAATAAGAAACTGCGACGTGTTTTAAAAAAAGTAACTGATCTTGATCTAACTTACCAATAATCATTTCAACAGGTTTTAAAGTTTTAATTTTTAAATCTTTATTATGTATATTTACAACAACAGCAGTTTTCTTTCTATTTCTAAAATTCACAGAAACTATTGAACCAATATCAATTTTATTAGATAGATTTTTAGGTACTGAATAAGTAAAAAGTTGAAACTTATATGTGTTATTTGAGATTATTTCTACATCAGCAAACAATTTAAATCAAAGTATTTTTAATGATCTCTTGTGCAATGATATGTTTATTTTTTTCTTCTGATTCAAACACTTTGGCTTTTTTATTAATAATGGTTACTTTGTTAGTGTCTGAACCAAATGAAATATCATTTATATTATTAATAACTAAAAAATCAGAATTTTTTTCATTAATCTTTTTAAAATTAAGGTCATCATTAGTTTGAGCTGAAAAACTTATTACATTTATCATTTTATATTTTTCTTTGTACCCTTTTACTATATCAACGTTTGGTGACAGATTTAATGTCATATTGCCTTCAGTTCTTTTCATTTTTCCTTCTACTTTCTCTGGTATAAAATCAGATACAGCAGCAACCATGTACAAATGCTTTGTACCATTTGATTCGATATTCATAGCTTCCTGTAATTCCTCTGAAGTATCAAATGATATATTTTTAGCTCCAGCAACAGGAGATATTGTTTTCGAATGTATGTAAACAACATCATATCCTAGACTCATCAATTCTATAGCAACTGCCCTTCCTTGCTTACCAGAAGATTTGTTTGTGATTGCTCTAACATCATCAAGATATTCAGAAGTTGGACCTGATGTTACGATAACCTTTTCTTTTTTATTAAATAAAATATCAAACATTTCTATTGGCTCGATAAGCCTACCTAAACCTTTATCTCCAATATCAAGGTTCCCATATCTTGGACCACAAAATATTACATTGTCGCTTAAATCAATGATGTTTGACTGTATTTTATTGTCGACGAACATTTCTTCATGCATTGCAGGAGCAACATAAATTTCTTTATCAAACATCAATAAAGTAGAAAGTAATAAATTGTCAGCTAAACCATTTGCATATTTACTTATAAAATTTGCTGTTGCTGGATAGATAACGATACTATCAGCCCATCTCGCATATTCTATATGAGGTGATCCATCTAATTGATCCCAACTATGAAAGATATCATTTTTGTTTTGAAATTCCTCTGAAATATATTTCAAACCCTCATCGGTTGAAAAGACTACAGTTTCGTTATTTTCTGAAATTAACGAATGTAGGTTTTCTGACTTTGAAGCAGCAATACTACCAGTAATACCAAGTAGTATTTTTTTGCTCATGGGGTTATTCTTTTTCGCTAACCTCTACTTTTCCAGATGCAATCTCTTCAAAAGCAACGGTAAGTGGTTTTCTACTAAGACTTTGTACTTGAGGTGGTGTATATGCTCCAATACCTTCACCTAATTGGTTAAAGTATGAGTTTATATCTTTAGCTCTTCTTGCTGACGTTATAACAAGTGCAAATCTGCCAGGTGAGTTTTCTAAAAGTTCTTCAATAGGTGGTTTTATCATTTTTTCTCCAGGTCATATAATATATCTAATATTTCTTTAATAGTAGCCTTTAAATCTATATTTTTAATTATATAGTCAAAGTTGCCCATAGATTGGCGTTGTTCTTTAGCTAAATTCATTCTTTCTTCTATAAACTGGTCATCATGACCTCGTTCGTTCAATCTTTCAATCAAAACATTGTCATCAATATCTATAAAAATTCCTATATATGAATCATTTGATGTTAATAATTTTGTTGCACCGTTTACTTCGAGATCGAGGACAATAAAATCATCTCGTTCTAACTCTTTTTTTGAAGTTCCGTAATAATAGCTACCGTATCTTTCATATTCTAAAAATTCATCATTACTTATCATTGAATTAAATTCGTCTTCAGATATAAAATAATAATCTTTACCTTCTATCTCTGATTCCCTTCGAGGTCTTGTTGTATGTGAAGTAGAAAAATAAAAGTTAAAATCATTTGATAAATTGTTAATAATTGTTGATTTACCAACACCAGAGGGCCCACTGAAAATAATAATCATGAGTTTTTCACATAGTTAGAAATTGATTCAATGTAATTATCGTTTAAGTCAGAAAATTTTGATTTTTCATTAAGTCCTATATCATCTAAAAAACGAGCAGTTTTAACTTTTCCAAGAACACCAGTTTCTGTTAGATATTTATGTATTCTTATTGAATTTAATTGATTATCGTTACTAGCTCTAATAAGTTCATTATCTATGTTCTCAATATTTTTTTCAAATGAGTTGATAAAATCTTTTCTTTTATTTTTAATCTCTAAAATATATGAGTCACTCATTAAATCTCCTGAGATAATTTATCAAGTATTCCGTTTACAAATTTTGCTGACTGTGAAGAGGAATGTTTATCCGCAAGCTTTACCCATTCTGAGATAATAACCTTTGTAGGTGATAAATCCATAATTAATTCTGAAATACCCAATGTTAAAGTAATTAATTCTACTTTACCTATTCTTTCGTAACTCCAATTATCAGAATAAGTTCGGATTGAATTTTCAATTCTCTCACTGTTAATTTTTGTATTGTTGAATAACTGGTTTGCTCTTAGATTCTGATTTTCACTTAATGAAGATATGTTAAAATCTTTTTCCTTTAAGCTTGTTAAACCTTCTTCAAATAATGTTTCAAATGTTATTTGTCTAAAATCTTTCATTAAACCCTTGTCATGTATGAATTATCTTTAGTGTCAATTTTAATTATTTCACCTTCTTCAATAAACATGGGAACAACAACCTCTAAACCAGTTTCGCAAGTGACTGTTTTAGTAGACGAAGTTACAGTATCACCTTTAACTGCTGGTTCTGCTTTTGTGACTTTTAATTCAACACTAGAAGGTAGCAGTACATTTAATGGTTTATTCTCATACATTTGTATAGTTACCTCGCTATTTGGTATTAATAAAAGTTCTATTTCTGCAATGAGATTTGCATCTAATGATACTTGTTCATAATTCTCTGTATTCATAAATATGAAATTTCCAGATTCATTATATAAATATTGAAATTCTTGTTTTTCAATAAAAGCTTGATCAACATTTTCATCAGCTCTAAAAGTTTTTTCTATAATTCCACCATCAATAAGATTTTTGAGCTTTGTTTTAACAAAAGCTTTTCCTTTTCCGGGCTTAACATGGGCATAATCCATTATTTGATAAATAGTTCCATCAACCAATATAGATTGTCCTGGCCTCATATCATTCGTAGATACCATTAGGGAATTACACCTTCCTCTTTTGCTTTATTTTTCATATTAATAAAGTCTGTATAGTCATTTGTAAATGACATTTTTCCATTTTTATCTGTTAGTAAGTAGTATATAAAATCAGTCTCTGGTGTTTCAAATACAGCAATCAATGATCGCTCACCAAATCCAGATATAGGAGTAGGTGGTAAACCGGTATATTTATAAGAGTTATATGGTGATTCTACTTGTAAATCGATAAGTAATACTTGAGATTTACGCTCTTGCAGAGCATATAATATCATTGCATCAATTTGGAGTAACATATCATCATACAAACGGTTTTTTATAACAGACGAAACAAGTGGTCTGTCTTCTTCTAGTTTTGATTCAGCTTCAACAAGACTAGCGACTGCAAAAAGTTCACTCGTAGAATTTATCCAATTTGGTGTTGAGTACGTTACTAATAATCTATCAATTACGGCTTCGAGTTCATTAACTAAAATTTGTAAAATTTCTTCACCAGATGCATCTAAAGCTATTTGATAAGTGTTTGGATATAGAAGACCTTCCCAATTTTGTAGCTTTGAAACGTCACCTAAATAAACATATTTACTTTCTACATTTCCAGATAACAGTGAATTCGTAAGCAAATCTACTTCGTAACCAGTTTGAGAAGAGATAGATTCTATTGTTTCAGTTATCCAAAGTCCTTCCGGAATAGTAATTGTGTAAGTTTTTAATGGTGGGCCCTTTAATAAAATATTACTTATCTCCTCGAACTCTAATTTATTTGAAATTTCATATTCCCCAGCTCGTAATTTGTCACCAAGATTCTCATTCCTTAAATATATTTCAAACGCTAATGAAGACGATATAATTCCTTCTTGTGCAAGTATTGATGAAATTTGTGCCGCTGAAGAACCTTGTGGAATATTTATTAAAATAATTGATTCTTCTATATCATCATTATTTGAAACGATACTTGCTGTTTGGTCTATTGATGAAGCAATATTTGAAGCAAAATTAATTGCAATAAATACAGCAACTATTGTAAATACAACAGATATTACAATTCGATTTTTGAAGTAATAATTAATCATTTTTTAAATGTGAATTTAGTATTTCTAATGCCGCTAAGTCATCATTTCTTATTGAATTATCATTTGTTAACTTTGAAGTCATTCGTTCATCAACTTTATGTATTGGAACAGTTGTTATAGATTTTAGATCATTTTCAATAAATTCATCTACCACATTACTCATACGTGTTTGATGAGAATTTAATCCTATTGGGTAACCAATTACAATCTCATCTATTTTATGATCAATTAATACTTGTTTAATTTCATGTAATACATCCAAAGTCTTACTATCCAGAACCTTATATGCATAAGCCGAATTTATTGATTTCTTTTTTAATGCAAGACCAACGTAACGTTCGCCATAATCAATAGCTATTATATTTTTCACTTGAGATTTTTAACAATAGATTCTTTAACATATTTAAGGGTTTCATCTATTGAATAATCTTTAGGACCCCCACCTACTGATAAAACCTCATCTTTTGATGCTCCCCCACCAAAATTTTTAGAACTTTCAATCACAAGTTCAGATACATTCATATCTTTAATAACCTTTTCATTTTTCATAGCAACTATGACAAATTTCGAATCTATTTGTGAAATTAAATATATGTAATCAACAACTCCATTATTGATCGAATTAATAGCTACATTTCTCATATCATCAACTGTATCCATTGATACTTGATTTATAAATACTCTAAAGTCACCAACAGTTTCAAATTTATTTGATATCTGATCAACCATTTCATTGTTTTGAATTTGTTTAAATTGATCAACTTGTGATTTAAGTTCATCATAAGAATTAAAGAATGATTCGAGTTTTGTTGGTACATCTTCTATATTTGTTTTTAATAAATTACTCACACTTTTATATGAATTGTAAGCATTAGTCATAAAATCATAAGCTTCAAATCCAGAAAGCATCTCTACTCTTCTTAGATTTGAGCCAATAGACGACTCATTTAATAAAACTATTAATCCTATTTCATTTGAATTAGATACATGAGTTCCTCCACAAAGTTCTTTAGAGAAATTCCCTATATTTACTACTCTTACATCGTCTTCATATTTATCACCGAAAAATGCCAATGCACCTTCTTTTTTTGCTTCGTCAATATTCATTATTTTTGTATTTACTTTTAAATCAGAAAACACATTTTTATTACTTAATGAGAATATCTCATTAAGTTCTTCCTGTGTGACTTTTTCTGAATGACTAAAGTCAAATCTAAATCTACCAGGTGCAACATATGACCCTGCCTGAGCAACATGATCTCCAAGAATATTTCTCAAAGATGAATGAACTATATGTGCAGAAGTATGACTTTTAGATACAGATCTTCTAAATGATTCGCTTACTTTAGATTCAATTTTTTCTCCTAATTTAATTTTTATATCATCATTTATTACTAAGCCTGTAGCACCAGATCTAGATTGAACGACTTCAGCTACCGTATATTCTTTATCTTCAAATACTATTGAGCCTTGGTCAGATATTTGACCTCCAGCTTCATAATAAAAAGGGGTAGCTTCTGTAAATATAGTTGTAGAACCATTTTCATTCTGTACCAGTGTTACTTCACTTATGGTATTTGTATTTTCATAACCCGTAAAAACGTTGCAATCTACATCAAATTCACTCATTTCTGATATTTCTTTTTTAAATGCACTAGATCTAGCCTGATGTTCTTGAAACTTTTTCATATATTTATCATCATTTAATTGAATATCATTTTCAAATGCAATTTCTTTTGTGAGTTCATATGGAAAACCAAAAGTTTCAAAAAGATAAAATGCTTTTTCCTCATCAAATGTCTCTTTATCTTGTATAAGCCTGTTTATTTCAACTGTGCCTTTTTCTAATGTCTTATGAAAGAGTTTCTCTTCAGTAGTGTAAAGTTTCTTAATTTTATCGATATTCTTATAAAGGTCTGGGTAGTGGTCTTTGTAAATTTCAACAATTGGTGATATTAGAAATTCAATAGTATCTATTTCATCTGTTAAACCATAATATGCCCTAATTGCTCTTCTTATCAATCTCCTTAAAATATAACCTCTACCCTCATTTGTAGGAACAACACCGTCTGAAATCATAAACGTTGATGCCTTCATATGATCCAATATGATTCTTTCGTATTTATTATTCGAATTTTTAATTTTTGGTTTTAGTTGTTCATAAATTGAATCAAATGTATCTATTTCAAATGGTGACTCTTTATCTTGAAGTACCATAGCAATTCGCTCAAGTCCCATACCTGTATCAATATTTTTTGCAGGTAATTCACCTACGACATTGTAAGGCTCATCTTGTATTGATTCCATAAAAACTAAATTCCAAATTTCTATGAATCTATCTTCCCCACCACCAATGGGGCCACCTTCTTCACCATAGTCTGGTCCTCTATCTATAAATATTTCAGAACACGGACCACAAGGTCCGGGGATATTCATTTGCCAAAAATTATCTTTATCACCTCTCTGAATTCTCTCTTCAGGAACACCTATAACATCTTTCCAAATATTGAATGATTCGTCATCATCTTTATAGACTGTAAACCATAGATCATTTGGATTAATTCCTAGATTTTTAGTTATAAATTCATATGCATGTTTTATAGCTTGTTCTTTAAAATATTCTCCAATACTAAAATTTCCAAGCATTTCAAAAAAAGTTAGATGGCGATCTGTGTCTCCAATAATATCAATATCAACTGTTCTTATACATTTTTGTGATGAGACAAGATTTGTATGTGGTGGTTTACTGTTGCCCATAAAATAATCTTTAAATGGGACCATTCCAGCAGCAGTAAAAAGTAAGGTTTCATCTATAGGTATCAATGAAGCTGATGGCATAATCTTATGATTATTTTGTTCAAAGAATTTTAAAAACTCTTCTCTTATCTCATTACTATTCATCAACTACCTCAATGTATTTAAGGTTATAATCTTCTAATTCATTTTCATCGATAATAGTTGGTGCGTTTGTTAATGGGTCAAGTCCAGATTGTGTTTTAGGAAAAGGTATAACTTCTCTTATTGAATCAACATTAAGCATTACAGCAATTATTCTATCTATACCTAAAGCTATACCTGCATGTTGTGGTGTACCGTAAGACAAAGCTTCAATAAACCATCCAAAACGATTTTCAATATCATCGTCTGAAAGACCCCACATTTCTAATACTTTTCTTTGAACTTCTGGAGAGTTAATTCTTTGTGATCCGGAACCCAGTTCTGATCCATTAAGAACTAAATCATAATGTAGAGCTGTTGCATTATTAGGATCTTCCATAAAATTCTCAGTATCTTTTGGTGAAGTGAAGGGATGGTGGGAAGGTTGTATTTCTCCATTTTCAATTTCAAAATATGGAAAATCATAAATCCAAGTAAAACTATAGGTATCCTCTGGAGTAAAGATTTCTCGACGAATAATGTCTAATATTTGATATATCTCGGTATTTCCTGACTGAAATAAGAGCATACCATCACCTAGATTTGATATTTCTTCATTCTCTTTATCATTTGTAATTTTGGATAATGGGCCCGATATAGTGGAATTCTCAATCTTAAACCATCCAAGACCATTACTCCCATTATCTTTAACCAAACTATCTAGTGCATCTATCTCTGATCTTGTCATAATTTTTGAAGTATGAAAACCTTTAACAAATGCGGAGTTTTCTAGTGCTGATTTGATAAAATTTATTTCGGTGTTTATAAAAATTTCACTTAAATCTTTAATCGTTTCTTTAATTCGTAAATCTGGCTTATCAGTACCATAATTTTCTATTGCTTCTTTATAGGTCATATCTTGAAAAGGTACATCAACTTTAATAGAAAATACATTATCTAATAATTCTTTAACTATTGTTTCAGTAGTGTTTCTAACTTCATCAGGTGTCCCATTTAAGATTTCTAAATCTAGTTGAGTAAATTCAGGTTGCCTATCTTTTCTAGAATCCTCATCTCGGTAACATTTAGCAATCTGATAATATTTGTTGAATCCTGAAATCATAAATAACTGTTTATACATTTGAGGTGATTGAGGCAATGCGTAAAATGAACCACTTTGTTTTCTTGATGGAACTAAAAAGTCTTTCGCACCTTCAGGTGTAGACTTTGTCAGAGTTGGGGTGTCTAATTCTAAAAAAGATAAGCTGTCCATTGAATTCCTTATAGATTTAAATGTGTTTGAACGAGCGAGTATATTTCTTTTCATATCATCACGTCTCAAATCCAAGTATCTATATTTAAGTCTTATATTTTCATCAGTATCGATAGAGTCTTCAATTTGAAACGGTAGTGCTTTACTTTTTGAGATTAATGAATAACTATCAACGGTAATCTCGTATTCACCAAATTGTTGGGTTTTATTAATCATTGATTTATCTCTTTTTATATATGTTCCATTAACACTTATGTAATATTCAGATTTAAAAGTATCTATATCAACATTTTCAGAATCAAGAACGATTTGTATTTTTGAATTTGCATCTCTTAGTTCAATAAAAACAAGGCCACCGTGGTCTCGAACACTACTTACCCATCCCCTTAAGTCAGTTACTGGACTATTTACTTTTGATTTTATTAAATCTTCTATTTTCATATTAATTTCTTTAAGTTTCGTATATTAAATTCAAATGACTCACTATTAATTGGATTCTTAATAGTTTTTTCAGTACAGTTTATAACATAGTCAACATTGTTCTTTATAGCTTCTTTATATTGTGTGTTTTCTTTACTATTTCTTACAGGTAAAAAATATTTTATTCCACTTTTATCTAATTTTTTAGATACTGATTTTATATCATTTAAGTTTTGACCTATCAACATGATCTTTTTTGTAGATGGCACATACTTAATACAATTAATTATCCTATCAACTCCGAAAGCAACACCTACCCCTGCGGAATTACCTAGCTTTAATGAATCAGCGAGTTTATCATACCTACCTCCACCACCAAGTACAGTAGCTTTATATGCGAACTCAAATGTCAAGTCATTGTAGTAATCAAGTCCTCTAACTAATTTTGAATTCTCTACAAAATCTATATTTTCTTTATTTAAGCTATCTTTTAAATATCCATATCTTTTCAACGTATCGTCTTCTAAATATTGATAAATTACTGGAGCTAGATCAATTATTTCTGAATCAAGTGGATCATTAGAATCTAAAATACGTAAAGTGTTTTTACCGATCTTATCAATACTCTCCTTTGACAAATTATTTTTGTTTTTTTTAAAGTAATTATCAAGTTCTTTAATATATAATTTTCTTTCTTCAATAGAACCAATTGTATTTATATTAAGCTTTGCTTTTATATTTAGTTTTTCTAAAAATTTTATTGATGATTTAAGAATCTGTAGCTCTGAAAAGTCATCTATCGTTCCTATTATTTCTGCTCCTGCTTGAATAAACTCCCTATACCGATTTTTCTGAGGATTTTCATATCGATACATTTTTCCAAAATACGCATACTTTTTTGATTCATTTTTAAAAAATTCGTTATGAAACCTCACTACACTAGCAGTTGCCTCTGGCCTCAAAACAAGTGATCTATCGCCTTTGTCTTTAAATTCATACATTTGTTTTGTAACAATCTCTGAATTTTCACCTATCGATTTTATAAACAATTCTTTATGTTCAAGAATGGGTAATTCGACTAACTCATAACCATAATCAATAAAAGCTTCGCAAAAAGTTTTAAATATATGTACATATTTTGCAGAATCAGCACCAAATAAGTTTCTAGTGCCTTTAACTTGTTCAATCATGCAAATATTCCTTTACTAGAATATTGTTGTTTTTTATTGATTTTACTGTGTCTTTATCCCCATGTCCCGGATAGAGAATATAATCATCATTAAATTCTCTAAACACACTATTTATTGATTCAATCATTTCATTTGTGTCACCAGTTAATAAATCAGTTCTACCAATTCCATCTTTGAATATAAAATCACCTGTAAACACAATTCCTAAACTTGGAAATTCAAATGAACTGCTTCCCTTTGTGTGACCAGGATTACTATGTACAACTAATTCATCACTGTGTATATCTTTGACTTCATTTAATTCTCCTTGAAATGTAACCGAATCAAGATTTAATCCAATAAATGATTTAAGTTGTTCTTCTGGATTTCTTGCTAATTGTTCGTCATTAAGGTCTATATAGATGGATCCATCAAAGCTACTCATACCTAAGGAATGATCAAAATGTCCGTGTGTTAATAGTGCGCCTCCAACACTGAGATTTTCCTGTTTTATATAATCTAGTACAGGATCAAGATCAGGTGGCAAATCAATTACATAAGATATTCCATCGGAAATATCCGGAGTAACTATGTAGCAGTTAGAAGTAGTAAAACTTGTAAAAACAAATATATCATCCACAATTAGTTTCCTGGGTTAGCACGTTGAACATCAAAAACATTTTCTATATTTTTTGCATCTCTAATTATTGAGTCAAGTTGTTCATTTCCACTTACCTCAACTTGAAAAAGCAAAGTTACTATCCTCTTACTGTTAGTAAGTGATTTTGCAACGAGGATATTGCCACCATTGTCTGATATTGCTATTGTTGCATCTCTTAATAAGTAAGGTCTATCAATAGCCTCTATTTCTAACCAAACAATTGATCCAGTTTGAGCATTGAATCCCCATGAGACATCAATTATTCTTTCACCCTTAGAACTATCAATTTTAATATTTAAACAATCAGATCTATGTATAGATATTCCATTTGATATCGTGATAAAACCTAAAATATCATCACCTGGAACAGGAACGCAACATCTTGCCATCCTTACTTTGATATCATCATATCCTTCTACAATTACAAGTTGATCATCGTTTGTTTGATATTTTTCTGGTGATAAAATATCCTCTTCTTCTGTTATCTCTTCAGGAAATACGAATTTCCTTATTTTGTTTCCAACATTGTTTATTTTTATGTTCCCATTACCTAAATTTTGATAGATTGATTCGTTATTTGGATATTTAAGAATGTTTAAAAGTTCATTTAATATAGTATCTTTACTTGAGTAATTAAAAATCTCATCATTTTCTTCCAGCCATGAATTTAATATCTGTTTACCTTTTTGTATATCTTCATCTTTAAGCTGTTTTTGATACCATTGTTTAATTTTAGAACGTGCTCTTGAAGTCTTTACAAATGTAAGCCAATCACGACTTGGTCCTTTATTTTTTTCATTTGTTGTAAGCACTTCGACTGTATCACCAGTAGTTAGTTTTGTACTTAAATTCACTAATTTTCCATTGATCTTTGCACCAATTAATTTCTCTCCTACTTGTGTATGAACTGAAAAAGCAAAGTCAACGGGTGTTGCACCTTGAGGTAATGTAATCACATCTCCTTTTGGTGTTAAACAAAATACTTCATCTTCATAAAGATCTAATTTCATATGACTTAGAAATTCATTCGGATCAGGATATTCATCTGATAATTCAGAAAGTGCATTTGTCCATTGTTGTGTATCATTTTGTGGCTTCTCTTTATATTTCCAGTGAGCAGCTACTCCATATTCAGCTCTATAGTGCATATCGTGAGTTCTTATCTGTATTTCCATTTTTTGACCAGTTTCCGTTAAAACTGTTGTATGCAAACTTTGATAAAGATTAAATTTTGGCATAGAAATAAAATCTTTAAATCTACCTTGTACTGGTTGAAAGTTTGCGTGTATTAAACCAAGTATTGTATAACAGTTTTTTACATCATCAGTTAAAATTCTGAGACCTATGAGATCATTTATCTCATTAAACGTTAAACCATTATTGACAATTTTTTTATATATCGAATAATTATGTTTTGGTCTTCCAACGACTTCTGCAGATAAAGAATTCGCAGACAAAAGATCTTCAATCACCTTTAATGACTTATTTATATTTTTGTCTCTATTGGGAGCAGTTTTCTCAATCAAATTTTCTATTTCAGAATTTTGATTTTTAAATATCAAACTAAATGATATATCTTCAAGTATGTGTTTTATATTTTGAAGACCTAACCTATGTGCCAGTGGAGCATAAACATATAATGTCTCATTAGCTATTTTCTCTTGTTTGTAATCTGCTAAATACTGAATAGTTTCTATGTTATGAAGTCTATCTGCAAGTTTTAAAATTAAGACTCTTATATCTTTAGACATAGCAATAACCATCTTTCTTATTGCGTCTGCCTGTGCTTCCTCATTGGAGTTATATTGGATTTTATCTAATTTCGTTACACCATCAACTATATTTGCTATTTCACTTCCAAATTCATTTTTTATATCTTTGTAAGTAATATCTGTATCTTCAATTAAATCATGCAAAATAGCTGATATAACTGTTTCAATATCCATACTTAAATCAGCTAAATAGGTAGCAACCTGTAAAGGATGAGTGATATATGGTTCTCCAGATGCCCTTTTTTGATTTAAATGTCCTTTGGACGCGTATAAATATGCTTTTTTTAGTATTTCTTCATCATTTTTAAATTTAGAACACAGGTTATTAATAAGTTCGTCTGCATCAAGTAAATCAAGATTTTTAACCATAAATTAATGGTACTAGTTTTTTTATTTATTAATTATCCTTGATAAAAATGGAATCGTTACAAATATTGAGCTGTAAGTTCCTGATATAATTCCAATAAACAAAGGTAAAGCAAAATCTGTTAAGGTCCCAGATAACCCAATTATGTTACCTAAAAATAATATTGAAGCTATTGGTACAGCTGAAGTGATTGATGTATTGATACTCCTCATTAAGATCTCATTAAAAGTTTTATTTAAAGTTTTTACGGATAAATTACTTTCTTTGTTCATTCTTTGACTATCTCTTAATTTATCAAAAAGTATGACTGTATCATATAGTGAATAGCCAAGAATAGTTAAAAGTGCAATCACTGTTGATGGCGTTATCTCAAAATTTAATAATAAATAAATCGATGTACAAATTAAAAGATCATGAATCAATGCTATTAAAGCAACAATAGAATATCTAAACTGGAATCTAATTGATATAAGTAAAACTATAAATGATAAAAATATTACAAGCGCTCTAATACCCTTAGTTGTTATTTCTTGTCCAAATGTGGGACCTACACGTTGGAATTCAATATCATTACTATCGACATTGAATTTATTTGCAAGATAATTTAAGAATTCAGTTTCTTGTGATTGAGAGCCTTCATCAGCTCTAAAAAGTACTGTATCTGAGTTTTCATATGTTTGATATCTTGAAACTTCTAAAATGTTATTGCTTAAAACTTCTTCAATATCAGCTTTTGAATAATCACTTGTCAGCTGATATGTGGTTCCACCTGTAAAATCAATAGAGAAATTTAAGTTTAATATACCAATTGCAGCACAGATCAATACAGTTGAGAAAATAATAATCTCAAAAATAAATAACCTCTGAAGAAATCTACGTTTACTGAAAAAGTCAAAATTTGTGTTACCTAAAAATAATTGTTTAAACATTAGTTATATCCCTTTTTTTTATTGGAAACAAAAATCTAGTGTTATTAATCTTTGATACAACAACAGGTACTACATTCCTTGTGTAAAGTCGTGTAAATAATAAATCAAACATTGTTGCGATACCAAGTGCCAATGCAAAACCGCGTATTGGACCTACCGCTAATATATAAAGAAGGAAAGCAGCAGATAATGAAACGAAATCAGCTGTTAAAATTGTCTTCCATGATTCATCTACAGCTTTATTTGCAGCAAATTCAAATGATCTTCCAACCTTTATTTCATCTTTTAGTTTTTCAAAAGTAACAATATATGAGTCAGCAGCAAGTCCAATTGAAACAATAATTCCAGCGATACCTGCAAGGGTCAATGTAAAACCTTGTAAATCACCAAGTATTGAAATTACTGAGTAAAACAAGAGACCAAACATTGACAATCCAAAAACCGAAATGAATCCAAGAAATCTGTAGTAAAGAATAATTATGATAGAGATTATAACTAAACCAATTAAACCAGCTTGTAAGCCAAGATTTAATGTATCTTCTCCTAAGCTAGCAGAAACCTTCTGAATGGATGATCTTTCAAATGACACTGGTAATGCACCATATCTTAAAATTACAGCAAGATTATTAGCAGATTCACCAGTATCCGTATTTCCCATTGATATCGCAGCGGTCCCTCCTGTAATTCCGACATCTGGACTAACATTTAAAGCAATCCCAGGTGCTGAGACTATTTCACCATCTAAGACAATGGCTAATCTTCTCTTGTCACCAGTCTCTCTTGCTAATTGTTTTGTTAAATCTGTAAATTTAATAGCTGAGGAGTCTTTAAATTCTAAAGATACTATCCATTCATTCTCAGGGTATGCTGCAATTGCATCTTCAATATCATTACCGGTTAAGACCGCTGGACCTAATTTATAGATTACTGGATAACTAGGTGTGATCGATAAAAGATAAGACTCAGTGTTTGGATCATCATCTATTGTTAATCCAAATTCTTCATCAACTCCAGGGGCTGATACTTTAATAGGATTCTCAGGATCATCAGGATTTGGAAGATACTCAAATGCAGGTGAAATACCAGTATCAAATGATGATGCTAATACAGGTCTAAAAGTCAATAAACCAGTAGCTCCTAATGCTTCAATTGCACGTTCTTGATCCGTAACACCTGGAAGCTGTACTAATACAGCATTATTTCCACTGATGGATATTTCTGGTTCCTGTACATCACCAAATGCTTCGATTCTTGTTCTCATAATTTCAACAGATTTTTCTAAAACTTCTGGATCTGTGTTTTCATCAGCAGTAAGAATTACTGATATCCCTCCTTGTAAATCTAATCCAAGTTTTGGTGAAAGAGAGGATTGATAAACGTATACAAATAAACCAATTGCAAGGATAGGTAGAAAAAGAAATTTAAGGATTCGTTTCATGAAATACTATTAATAAATGATGTCTTAATTTTTATTTCACCATTTTTGAGAACTAATGTAACCGTATCATCACTTATAGATGTAACTCTTCCATAGATACCAGAATCTGTTATTACATCTTCGCCAATTTTGAGGTTTTCTACGAATTCTTTGTGTTTTTTATTTCGTCTTCGTTGAGGTAAGTATAGAACTGCATAAAATACTACAAATACAAAAACTAAGGGCAATAAAGATACTACGTCACTCATTTATAAATTCCTTTTTAAAACTTTCAAAACTTGAGTTTAATATACTTTCTCTAGCTTCTTCAATAATTTGTTCAGTTTGAATTATATTATGAACAGTTAAATATAACCATGAAGTTGTATTTTCATTTATAAAAAGGTGTCTTAAGTAAGCTTTTGAATAATTTAAACACGTAAAGCATTTGCAATTAATATCTATAGGAATTTCATCATTCTTAAATTTTTGATTTTTTATATTTATGTATGAATTACGAGTTATTAATTTACCATGCCTTGCAAGTCTTGCAGGCCAAACACAATCAAACATGTCAACACCAGAATCAATCAAATCAATTAAACCTACGGTGTCTCCTAAACCCATAACATATCTTGGTTTATCTATTGGAAGTATTGAATTTAAATGTTCTACGACCTTTTTTCTTTCAGTACTTGATTCGCCGATTGCTAATCCCCCAATGGCAAATCCATCAAATTCTAATTCGATCATTGATTTTGCTGAAGTTTCTCTTAAATCAAGATTTAAACCTCCTTGAACTATGCCAAACAACTCTTGTTTATTATTTTTATGCACACTTTTTGCTTTTTCAGCCCACTGACTTGTTATATTAATTGCTTTCATTTGATCATCATCTGATTTGTCATAATCAATTAAATAATCAAATATCATTGCAATATCACTACCTAAAAGATTTTGTGTATTGATTGATTCTTCAGGAGTCATTTTAAAAAAGGATCCATCATATACATTTTTAAATTCAATACCATCATCTAATAATTTGGTTGGTAATGACCAAGCTTGAAAACCTCCAGAGTCAGTAAGTATTAATTTATTCCAGTTCATAAATTTATGTAATCCACCTAAATCGTTTATTAACTCCGCACCAGGTCTTAGATGAAGATGGTATGCATTTGCTAGAAGTATTGAGGTCTTATCTAGGTATTGATGAGGAGTAGATTTAATTGCACCTCTTGTAGCAACAGGCATAAATGTAGGAGTCTGTACTTCAATATTATTTATAGAAAGTATCCCTGCACGAGCATTTTTGTCATTTGAAATTAATTTATATGCCATTGTTTTTTATTTTAAACATTACTGCATCACCAAAACTTAGGAACTTCATGTTATTTTCTAAAGCAAAAGCATAAAGTTTTTTCCAGGAATCGCCATAAATAGTTTGAACAATTGAAAGTAAAGAACTCTTAGGAGCATGAAAATTTGTTATTAGATAGTCAGCAACATTAAATTTGAATCCTTTTGTTATAAATAAATTTGTTTTCCCTTTAAAAGTAGAAGTTTTATATACATGCTCTAAAGTTCTTAATGTTGTCGTACCAACACAAACAATATTATATCCGTTGTTTTTTTTGGTAATTATTTCATGGTAAGTTGATTTATTAATCTCATAATCTTCAGAATGTATATCATAATCTTCTACGTAGTCAGTATTAATCGGTTTGAAGGTACCGAGGCCGATATCAAGATTAAGGAAACTTATATCAATATCATTATTTTCAAGCTGTTGAAATAAATTTGGAGTGAAATGAAGAGCAGCTGTAGATGCAGCCACTGAAAATCCCTTCTTACTAAAAAAAGTCTTGTAGTGACTATATTTATAATCCATATCATCAATGTATGGTGGTAAAGGAGTTGATCCATAACTGCTGATTATTTGTTCTATGGGTAAAGAAAATTTTACTCTGAATTCATCGTTTACATTTTTGATAATATGTATTGAGAATTTTTCAAGTTCAATTTCTTCTCCAATATTCTTTTTTCCATTAAATTTAAGTAAACAATCTGCAGAATATTCATCAACTATCTTAAGTATGAATATTTCAACGTTTCCGAGAGTATGTTTTTTAATTGTTTTGACTCTGACATCTTTAACTTGAGAATTATTAAAAACAAGCAATGATCGTTTTGGAATTACATTATCTATATTTTCAAATTTATGAATTATCATACTTTCTGCATCAAGAATTTTTGAATCCTCTGGATTTTTGTATGGATCTTGGGCTATCGATGATTTTGGTAAATGATAATCTAAATCAGAAATATGGGTTTTGTTCAATTACTTGTTTAAAAGCTTAATAAAAAGTTCATATGACATTGACACAACTTCAGGCATTCCATCATTTGTTCTTCTCTTGTTATCACCCTGTCTCTTAAGTTTTTTCCAAAATAACACAGTATTTTCATCGCTTGACTTTTCAATTGCTTTATCTAGTGATTGATGTAAATTTAGATTTTGACGAGATTTAGCTTCAATAAAATACTCTTCTCCGTCAACAAACAATTGTATGTCACCCAAATCATTAGAACCACCTTCAGCAAAGCGTTGAGCTTTCATATTTGAATTTTCGTTCAATCTTTTTACGATATTTGATTCGTATGTAGTTCCCTGTTTTTTAGCTTTATTAACCACATAACAATTGTAGCTAAAATTATTCTGTTATTGCTTTTTCTAATAGTTTGTTATCAATGTCAAAATTTGCATATACATTCTGAACATCATCTAAATCTTCTAATGCTTCTATCAACTTCGACAATCTATTAAATTTTTCAATATCTAAATTTACAGAGCTGGATGCTAAATAAGCAACCTCCGAATTTACTAAGTTAAAACCTGAATTTCTAAATAATTGATCTATTTTCTGAAATTCAGAAGGTTGAAATTCAAATGTGACACCGGTTTCATTTTCTTGAATGTCTATACAATTATTTTCTATTGCAAGATCTATTATCTCTTCTTTATATTCATCAAATTGAAATATTGCTTTTCTTGAAAATAAGTAATTAACACTCCCAGGAGAACCGGTATTACCTTCAAACTTAGTAAAAGTTGCTTTTACATCTGAAGAAGTTCTATTTCTATTGTCAGTAACGCATTCAACTAATATTGCAACACCATTTGGACCATAACCTTCATACGTAATTTCATCGAATGATTCAGTTGATGAATCACCTGACATTCTCTTTAATGCATTGTCAATATTTGAATTTGGTACTGAGTTAGATTTAGCTTTACTAATCGCTTGATAAAGTGCAGCATTATTATTTGGATCAGCACCACCATTCTTGGCTGCAACTTCGATACCTCTAATTAATTTGGCAAATAATTTTCCTCTTTTAGCATCATTTGCACCTTTTTTTCGTTTTATCGTTGACCACTTAGAGTGACCTGACATTTACACCGTCCTTAAGGAAACTACTTAACCAATCTAAATAAACTTTATCATTGGTTAATTCTGGATGAAAAGACAGACCAACAATATTATTTTCTATTACGCCGACAACCTCATTATCAATTGTTGCTATTGGTGATACTGAATCTTCATAAGACAGAATTTTGGGAGCTCTTATGAAACAATACATTTCTTTATTACCTAGTAAGTTAACGAGAGCCTCAAATGATTGATTTTGACGCCCGTATGCATTTCTTTCAACTACTGTATTTAAAACCCCTAGTGAGGTTTCGCCATCAATCACGTCTTTTGCTAATAGAATTAAACCAGCACATGTTCCTAAAGTTGGAATACCACTTACTATTAATTTCTTTAATGCAGAAAATAAATCATTGTTTTCTTGAATTTTTATCATGGATGTAGATTCTCCGCCTGGAAGTATTAAGGAATTAACATTAATCAGATCTGAAGTATCTTTAATTAAAACATAATCTTGATCTATATTTTCTAAAGATTGTACGTGATTGTAAAAGGAACCTTGAAGTGCTAAAACACCAGTTTTCATTACCAACCTCTTTTAGCTAATTTCTCCGCTTCATCTAAATCATCTATATTTATACCTACCATTGGTTCACCAAGGTTTTTAGAAACTTCTATGAGTTTTTCTGGATCGTTGTAGTTTGTTGTTGCAATTACAATTGCTTCTGCTCTTTCTTTTGGATCACCGCTTTTAAAAATTCCCGAGCCAACAAATACACCATCACAACCGAGTTGCATCATCAATGCTGCGTCAGCAGGTGTTGCTATACCTCCAGCGGCAAAATTGACTACTGGCAGTTTACCAAGCTCATGAATCTCTTTAACGACATCAAATGGTGCTCTTATTTCTTTAGCCAATGACATTAATTCATTTTGATCAGATGTTTTAATTTTATTTATACCATCAGTCATACTTCTCATATGCTTTACAGCTTCAATAACGTTCCCAGTGCCAGCTTCACCTTTAGTTCGAATCATTGCTGCACCTTCACCAATTCGTCTGCATGCTTCACCTATGTCAGTTGCACCATTAACAAAAGGAGTCTTTATATCGTGTTTATAGATATGATTTTTATCATCAGCTGGTGTTAAAACTTCACTTTCATCAATAAAATCAATGCCTAGGGATTCTAACATTTGCGCTTCAACAAAATGTCCAATTCGAGCTTTAGCCATAACTGGTATTGATACTGAATCTATTACTTCTTGAATTGTTTCAACTGAAGACATTCTTGCTACACCACCTTCTGCACGAATATCAGCAGGAATTCTCTCTAATGCCATAACAGCTACTGCACCAGATTTTTCGGCTATAACTGCTTGTTCAGCATTAACGACGTCCATTATTACGCCACCTTTTAGCATTTCAGCTAAACCTTTTTTTATTTTAAAAGTAGATTCAATTTTCATATATTTAATATTAACTACAAATTGTTATAGACATAAATCCAATCATCTAATACTTTTTGTGAATTGTAATTTCTATTTATATGCTCGTATTGTTTATTCCATATTTTGTCTAAATCTGAATTATTTAATTTATTTAAAACCTTCAGTAATGATTGGAGATTATTATTTTCAAAATAGATACCACTATCTCCTAAAAGATCGATAAATGCCGTTAAATTTGAACAAATTGCGATATTTCCAGCATTTATGGCCTCTAATATTGTTATTCCAAAGCTTTCAGAATGTGTTTGTGGTGCGATATAGAAACCCACATTTTTAATAATTGAATTTTTCTCATCATCTGAGATATCAATTAGATATTTTATTAAATCGTCATTTGAGATTTTATTAGTTATTGCAATAAACTCTCTTGTCTCATCTATGGACTTTGATAGATTTATGAACAATTTTAGGTTTTTCCTATTTTCATTTCTTCCTATGAATAGAAAATTGTTATTTGGAATAAAAGAAATATTTTCATTAATAACAATGAAATTTGGAATTATTCTTGTTTCCTTTGATAACGATAAAGCGTTAGCTTTTGCCTCATCACTCACAGCAGTAGAATAAAAATTTTTATTTCTTAAAGTTAAGTACAAAAATTTAAGACCAAAATATATAAACTTACTTATTTTTGCATGATGGGTAACAACAATTTTTTTTGAAGTTTTTAACCTCCAAAAAAATAATGGAATAAATGGCTCATGAATATGAATTATATCTGCCCAAGCTATGGCTTCATTTAAAATTTCCCTATTAGGTATAAGTGATATTGGATTGCTTGAACCGTTAAAAGGTATTTTCATTGATTTTCCAATATCATAATCAGATGAATCAGGTGCTAACAAACGAACATTAAAATTAGAACTAACCAAACCATTCTTAAAAAGATTAACTTGATTTTGTACACCACCATAAAAATTAACGTTATATGGTGAAACTAATAATAGATTAGTACTCACTTGTCCACACGGGTTGAATTGAATGCCAATCGTTTATATCTAAGGCTAATAATTCTTCAAAACTTTTAGATAGTGTTTTTAAACCGTGTTGTATACTTGTTGCTTCATTTTCAAAGTACGGTACATAAAACGGTTTGTTAAATCTTAACTTATATCCACGTTTTGTTTTTATCATCGCAGTTGGGATTATTGGTATTTCAGTTTTTAAAGAAAGTGCAACCGGGCCTTTTGGAAAAGCAGCGAGTTGACCAAAAAATTTAGTTGCAACACCCGATTTTTTAATACTTCTCTCAGATAAAAGACATATATCCTTCCCAGATTTTAATTTATTAACAAGTAAATCAAATGTATTTTGACCTTTACCTCCGATAATTATTTCTATCCCAAGAGATTCTCGTAAAGATTTAAACCAATTTAAGACATAACTGTTATTTAATGGTTCTGCGACTGCCAGAAGATTTAATTTTATTGAGTTACCTATTGGGATTGCAAATTCCCAATTACCAAGGTGAGGAAGGGCAAAGATTAAACCTGGATATTGTTTTTTTAACTTTTCAACATATTCTAGATTTTCAATTTCAACATGTGGACTGATATATTTTGAAAAATTCTTATTTGTAAGCCACAAAGTCTCCAACCAATATCTTGTGTAATTAATTTTTACAATTAGTGGTTTGTAGTTTATTTTCAATTCATTGAATATTTCTTTACGTCTAAATAACTTTATAGACGATCTGAATGTCAAAAGAAAATAAAGAGTACCGATTGGAACTGACAATATTCTTATCGATGTATAGGGTAAGAGTTTTAATATCTTATGGCTCAAACTTATAAAAAGATATTGTAAAAATTTCATTTGAAATTGTTATATAAGATAATGAATCTTTGATACACAGTAAACCACAATATAAATGTAAATATATAAATACTATAAAAAGGTAATTCAAAAAGCATATATATTACTGCGAAAATTACTCTTTCTGGACGAGCAGCTATACCAACTTTGTTATCTATACCCAACGTCTCACCACGTGCTCGTAGATATGGAATTAAATTTGATGCAGTAACTACTGATAATATAACAAACAATTCTAAATCTGTTGTAGTAAACCTTATAGCAACAACACTCCATATAAAAAGTTCACCAATTCTATCAATAAATGAATCAAGCAAAGCCCCTTTTTTTGACATCATATTAGTTTGTCTTGCTAAAGGACCATCTAGTCCATCGATAGCACTGCCAATAAAAATTATTATGGCACCTGATGTCTTAATATCATTTAAAAACAAATAACATCCAATAATTACTATCAATAACCCAATAAAAGAAAGAACATTTGGCTTAATACCAATTCTTATACATATACTTATAAAAGGAACGGCAAATTTTTCAGAAGCAGATTTAAAATACTTTTCAAGCATCAATTATTTCTTCAGTATAGATATCACCTATAAGTACCAGATTAAAAGCATCAATTTCTAAGATAGTTTTAAGAGATGGTGGATTTTTATGATCATATACTATGACTGTCCAAACTGGATTTAAGAGTCTCAAATTAAATTTGAATTGAAAAGTTAATGCAATGGAATAATACCCTATTGAATGATTGATATTATCTGTTAAAAATTCAAGAATTTCATGTTGATTTAAAGTGATTTTGTTATCAATTGCATATATAAAAATACTTGTTATTCCTAAGATTATTGATGATGGTATTAGATTTCCTAATTCTAAAAAAAAGTTTAACCCTAAAGCAATTAGGGATGATAATAAAACTAAATGGGCAAATCTTTTTCTTCTAAGAGGATTTGGAATAACATAGCTTCCAACAGCCAAAGAGTTTAAATCATCTGGTACGTTTTCTTTCTGTACGTCCTCTTCATTGATATTTATTCCTTCAGCCATTATATTTTGAAAATAGGTGTCTTAAGATGAGCTTTTATTTGTTTCATAGCGTCTTGGTACTTAACATTTTGCTGATTATCTTGTGAACGAATATTTATAGCTAAGGTATTTGATAATTCATCTTTTTCTCCAACAATCAGAGAGATGGGTACTTTATCTTTTGATGCATCATGTAATTTTTCACCAAGCCTTAAATTTCGTTCGTCAACTTCATATCTAAATCCTTTTAATGATTTAGTAATTTTATTTACATAATTACTTACGTCACCAATGGTAAGAATTTTTACCTGTACTGGTGATAACCAACCTGGAAATTCACCTGCATAATTTTCAATAAGAATTCCGGTAAACCTCTCAATAGATCCAAGCAATGCACGATGAATCATAACTGGTTTGACTCTTTTATTATTACTATCAACGAATTGCAGATCAAAATTATCAGGCTGTGCAAAATCAACTTGTATTGTCGATAATTGCCATCGTCTACCTATCGCATCTTTTACATGTAAGTCTATTTTAGGTCCGTAAAATGCACCTTCTCCATGAGCTGTTACATAAGAAATGTTTTGATTCTCGAGTGCAGACTTTAGACTATTTGTTGCTTTTTCCCAATCATCATTATTTCCAATTGATTTTTCTGGCCTTGTAGAAAGATCAGCTTCAATTGAATCAAAACCAAATGATTTAAGTAATTTTATTGAAAATGTTAATAAGTTAAGTATCTCATCCTCAATTTGGTCTGTTGTACAAAAAATATGAGCATCGTCCTGAGTGAAACCTCTTGCTCTTAAAAGACCATGCAAAACACCAGATTTTTCGTATCTATATACAGAACCTAACTCAAAATATCTAAGAGGCAGCTCTTTATACGATCGGATGTCACTCTTATATATAAGTATATGAAAAGGGCAGTTCATTGGTTTGAGATAATATTCTTCGTCGTTCTCTTCGCTCTTTAATGGAGGAAACATACCTTCTTTGTAGTAATCTAAATGGCCAGATGTCTCCCATAGGACTGATCTTCCGATATGTGGAGTGTAAGCATAGTCATAACCATTTTCAGAATGTGCTTTTTTTGAATAGTCTTCTATGATTTGTCTTAATACAGCACCTTTTGGCTTCCACAAAAATTGACCAGGACCAGTTTCATCAGTACTAATAAATAAATCTAATTCATTTCCTAATTTTCTATGATCACGTTTCTCTGCTTCTTCTTGCCTTTTTAAATAATTATCTAAATCATCTTTGTTAAACCAGGCTGTACCGTAAATTCTTTGTAATTGTGGATTTGTTTCTATACCTCTCCAATAAGCTCCAGCAAGTTTGGTTAATTTGAAATGATTTATCAGACTAGTATTCTGAACATGTGGACCTCTACATAAATCACTAAAATTATCATTTTTATAAATGGATATATTTTCCTCGGATACACCTTCACTTTTGTCAGCTGTATTAATAAGTTCTTGTTTAAATGTTTGTTTGCTAAACATTTTATATGCTTCATCCTTAGAAATTTCTTGCCTAACAAAATCTTGTTGAGATTTACTGATTTTTCTCATTTCATTTTCAATTTTGATTAAATCAGACTCTTTAATATTATCTTTAAATAAGAAATCATAGTAAAAACCATCATCGATGGAAGGTCCAACAGCAAATTCTGTACCTGGATAAAGATTTAATACAGCTTGTGCTAGTACATGAGCAGTCGAATGTCTTAAAGTGTCTAATGAATATTGATCATCTTTAGTAAAAATCTTACAAACCGAGTCTTCTTCAATCAAATATGAAAGATCTTTCAATTCTCCGTTGATTTCTATGCAAACAGCAGATTTGGCTAAACTATTGCTTATTGATTTTGCCAATTCAAATCCATTAATACTTGATTCATATTTTTTTACTGATTTATCTGGAAAAGTTATATTTATCATTACTTTTGTATATTAATTATTAATTAATTCTACATAAGAAACTATAAATTAATTAAACATCTGTTTTAATAAATATATGAGTAAAACTACAGAAATAGCTCTCAAAAAGAACAAAATTGTAGTTAGTCATAAATCAATAATAAAAAATCAAATTGTACATCTTGAATTTATACCAATAAACAAATACCAACTTATATGTAATAAAATTACAATTGAAAATAAATCAAAGATTATAAACATAAACTCAACTGATTTTAGAAAAATTAATATACACAACTTAGTAAAAACAAGTATTAGGTTAATTGATAAAAATATTGAATTAGATAGAAAAACTTACAACAGAAATTCACCAATATATAACCCGCGAATAGACTCTAAAGATTTAATTAATAGAATAAATAAAAAAAAATATAGCAATAGGTCTGAACTCCTATCTATGTACTCTTTGTTATACATAAATACGGAAAGAGAATATGGTGAAAACATATCAAGAAAATTAAGTGAGAAAATTAAATATAAAGAGTCTTACCTAAAAAACTTAACTAAAGAATGTTTTACAAAAGGTTATCTTACAAACTCCATTAAAGGTGTTGCAGGTGGTAATCTGACTAATAAATCGTTAAAATTTCTTAATTCTCTTTAATATCGACACTGTTTATAACTACATCATCAACAGGTTTGTCCATATCTCCAGTTTGTACATTTGCGATTGCATCAACAACATCTAAACCATTCGAAACTTTACCAAATATTGTGTAGTCATACGGTAAAGGATAATCTACATGCATTATGAAAAATTGACTTCCATTTGTATTTGGTCCTCTATTTGCCATTGCAACAATTCCTTTTTCATATTGCATTGGGTTATTTAGTTCATCTTGGAATTCATATCCAGGATATTTACCCATCTCACCGTGCCCTGTGCCACTAGGGTCACCACCTTGTATCATGAATCCTTTTATAACTCTGTGGAAAATAACATTATCGTAATAACCATCTTTGGATAAATTAACAAAGTTATTAACAGTTATAGGAGCAATATCAGTAAACAATTCGATTTCAATTGATCCAAGTGAAGTTTCAATTACAGCACTGTATTTTCCGCTTTCGTTTATATTCATAGCAGGTGGTGCTGAATATGTTTTATCGTATGTCATTTCTATTTCCTCCGTTGTTTCAATTGTTGCTTCTACTGTAGTTTCTTCTGAGGCATCTTCTCCACAGAATATAAATAATAACATGCTTAGAATTAAGAATTTTTTCATGATCTGTCTATATTAGTTAATCTGACTGTAGAGCGTGCACATTCTTGATCGTTATTGTAAAGTTTTGCTTCCCAAATCTGTGATCTTTTTCCTAATTTAATTGGTGTCGCTTCACAAATAATTATTCCTTCCGTTACAGCTTTTATAAAGTCTGTATTGTTGTTTACGCCAACCCAAGTACCTTCTTGGGTATAATATGCAGCATAAGATATTGCTGCTTCAGCCATTGTATCAATTACTCCCCCATGGACCATTCCCATTGGTTGTTTGTGAAAATCTTTTACTTCCAACGCACTTTTAACATAATTTTCTTTGATTTCTAAAATTTCATGTCCTATGTAAGGATCAAATGTACCCTCTAAAAATTTTTCATTATCCATTGTTTTGAAATATTCTTTCTAATCTTTTCTCACCTGTACCTGATATGAACCACCAGTAACCAACAACTAGTGTAATAACCGTTATACCTATGACAAAATAAAGGTAAACCAAATTTAATTGATAATCATAAATCATATAAATAGACCATAAAAAAGATGAAAATCCATAGGTAGTTATAAATAAAGTTACAAAACTAAACCATGAGAAATTTTTATTAAATATTGCTACAACCATTTTTTTTTGTTTTGTAGGAAAAAAATAACTATTTTCTAGTTCGTGAGCTATTAGTATTTTGTCATCAAGCTCGTTGTTAATTTTTTGTTCTATGAATTCTGTATAGTTTCTTGAAAATATTAGAAAATATGCATGAAAACTTAATATAACTGAACCAAATAATGATATGAGTGGTACGAGATACAATGCATTTTTATTGCTAAAAGATAAGTAAACAAAAATAGTATTCAAAATAAATAATATTCTGACATCCAACAGAAACTGATCATGATAATACCTGTTCATAGATCGCATTCTTGATAATTGTTCTTTATAAATCGTAATTTTTTCCATTTGTTAGAGTTTATATTGGTTATGTTTAATATAAAATTACCAATTTGGTTAAATATTTTCTTAATTATCACTGTTTTAATTAATATTTTCTCAAGTGTAACAATTGAATATCACACTATTTCATTCCAAGAGTTCAGGAATTATGAAATTGTATGCGGAAACATATTTGAAGTCATAAATACTACAAATATTGAGGATTTAAGTAAAGATTTAAGATTAAATTGGAGTTCATGCAGAGAAAAGGCATTCGTAATATTAATAACAAACCTTGTATCTCTCTCATTTTTAATAATTTTGCTAATATATCTTGTTTATATATATAAAAATAGAAAAGAACGTGAAGATATAAGTGATCTTTTAACAATTTTAAAAAGGATGAACAGAAAATGAAAATTGGTGCAATGGTTCCACAAGGATGGAGAATGGATTTACATGATATTAAACCGGAACAACAATGGGATACAATAATTGAAGCCTCTGCAAGAATTGAAAAATTAAATTATGCTTCTGTGTGGGTATATGACCATTTTCATACTGTTCCTTCACCGACTCAAGATCCTACATTTGAATGTTGGTCGTTAATGGCAGCTTTGTCGCAAGTAACCACGAATGTAAGGATTGGACAGATGTGCACATGTAACTCATACAGAAATCCTGCATACCTTACAAAAGTTGCATCAACGATTGATTCAATGTCTGGTGGAAGGTTGGAGTTTGCAATCGGTGCAGGTTGGTACGATCAAGAATATAAAGCATATGGATATGATTATCCATCTGCTGGTGTGAGATTGAAAATGTTAGAAGAAGCATTACAAATTTACATAGCTATGACTACTCAAGATAAAGCATCATTCGAAGGTGATTACTACAAAATTAAAGATGCAATTAATCAGCCAAAACCATTACAGAAACCTTATCCACCACTTTGGGTATGTGGTGGTGGTGAAAAGGTAACACTGAAATTGTTAGCTAAGTATGGTGATTATGGTAATTGGGATGTTGATGTAGAAGGGTTTGTTCATAAATCTAAAATTTTAAAAGCTCATTGTGAAGAACAAAAACGTAATTATTCCGATATTAAAAAAACACTACATACAAACGTAATTATTGGAAATAACGAAAAAGACTTAGATGCAAAAATAAATAAGATCGTGGACGTAACAGGGATCCCTAAAGAAATGTATATTGACAGACCTTTAGTAGGAGTAAAAGAAAAAGTCTTTGATACTATTGATGAATTTTCCTCAGTTGAATGTGAATATTTAATTGCCTACATTCCAGATATTGTATGGGGTGATACTTTAGAAATTTTATCAGAGAAGCTCTAAAAAACGGAAGCCCCCAAAAAGGAGGCTTCCCAACAGGGCTGCGTATCACACTTAATTGAAACGCACTCTTAGATTACCACGAACAATTCTAAAAAGTAAAGCTATTTAGCCAAAAGAAGGATTTTTTGTATTTGGAACAAGAGAAATCCAGACTTTCCCTTTAGGAACATACAATATATTGTTGTTGTTGTCTGTAATATGAAACGGATCTAGGTTTGATCCTCTTTTCCATTTAGCATCTAACATTTTTCCGGCATGTAAAATTATTGCCCGTCCTTCTCCAACTGTTTTAACAGATGGTAACTGTAGAGGATGTACATATGGTTCACAAAAAAGAGCAATAACAGTATCGACTGAAATTTGTCCAGTATTGCCGTTTTCATCTAGCCAATTGTGTATATTATTCTTATTTTGATTTTGATAGGCATCATAATAAGTTCTTAAATATGATGATCCATTCCATGTCCATGTTGTCTCGGTATAACCAGAAAAAACTAAATTCAAAAATGAGTTGTTTTGCCAATTTTCAAAAGTTGGATCTCCCCATGGAAACAAAGGTTGAGGTACATTAACTTTCTTATAACCTTTTGATACAGCTATAGATTTTAATTTTGATGTATCTGCATACAAATTATGTGGAGCTCTTCTTGATGATATTCTGAAATATTCAGGTCTTCTATCAGTAATTACTGGGACACCCATATCATTTATTTCAGGAATTAATCCTCCAGTAGCACCACTAGCAACTAAAACACCGCCCAAAGGTCTTAAAACTGTTGGGTCGGTAGGTCGTGCTGACCTAATGGGCCCGTGATAGCTAGTATCACTTTGATAGAAAATATTAATAAATCTTGTCATACCCCCTTCAACTAATACTTCAAAAACAGCATCAGCTTTTTGAGGACCGGATTGTGGTCGAGCTCTTACATTATTATCATTCTTAATTCCAATAACTATGGAATTATTTGATCCAGAAGGCATTGGAAGTCCATTGACTGGCGAATTAATTCCTGAGATGTAATTTTGAGTTGGAACTTCACCCAGTGAATTGTATATTTTTTCTTGGGTAAGTGACCAATTTTGACTTAAATATGCATCAAGTTCTGCTTGAGAATTTACTTGTGCTATTTGTCCATACCTATATACAAAAACTGGATAAAAACAAGGATCAGGAACCCAAACTTGTGAGGAATTTACATATCCAGTTATACAATTTTCATTTGGATTATAATATCTCAGATCAAGAGCCGAATTATTAGATGATTCGACTGATATTGCCTGATTGTTCTCTGTAATGTATGATTCTTCACCTTTTTCTAACGCTGCTTTTGTAATTGGACCTAAAATTCCATCAACTAAAAGGCCTGAGCGCTTTTGAAATTCTTTAATGGCTGTTTTCGTAGCTACTCCATTTATACCATCAATATCTCCGATATAAATATCTAAATCTTTGAGTAATATTTGTGCATTTTCGATATCTTTGGAATAAGTAAGCTGTCCTAAAGTATCAATATCAGCTCCACCAATAGCGATATATGATTCTTCACCTTTTTCTAACGCTGCTTTTGTAATTGGACCTAAAATTCCATCAACTAAAAGGCCTGAGCGCTTTTGAAATTCTTTAATGGCTGTTTTTGTATTAGTATCAAGGACTCCATTAACTTCTCCAGTATATAAACCTAACTCATAGAGCTGGTATTGAGCATCTTCAAGATTTAGAATTTCTTTTTTAACAATTGTTGTCGTAGTTGTCGATACTGTAGTTGTAGAAGTTGTTGTAGACGGCATTGGTACTGTTGTAGTTGATTTAATGATCGTATCTGATACTTCAGTTGGATTTGAGATGTCGTCCCTACTGGTATCAATTTGTGTGTTTGTGTTTATAGAAAAATAAGTAACAATACCCAAAAGTAGAAATCCCGAAAACAAAGATAATGTATATTTATTTTTAACACTGCTACTTTTTTTAAGAGAAACATCGTCCAAATTGATTGAATCTGTAATATCGATATTTGATTCAATAACCTTACTGACAGTTGGATAGTTTGGTCTCCTATCTTTTTTAGAGTATAAACTTTTGTGTAATTTTTTATTCATACGCAACCCTAAATATTATTTTACTAAATTTATAATTGTGTATTTTTTAAATGAAAATTAATTATCAGAAATGGTAATTTCACCATTTAAAGGAAGTAAATGTATCCATTGTTTACTTGGTGGTACATCTATTTTATTTTGATTTGTATCAAGAAAATCAAAAGGATCAGATATATCATTTCTCCTCCAAGTTCCCTCAATATATTTACCTTCATGAAATATTGTTACAGGACCAACACCTACTGTTAATACGCTTGGAAGTGTTGTAGCTTCATCATTATACAAAGGCCCTTGAATGACTACCACTGTAGGCGATTTTAAAATGTCTTCATAACCATCTCTAGTAATAAAGTTATGAGCAACTGCATCAGTATTAGGTGCATACCCATCAGCAATAAATCTACTGTACTGATCAGTATCTAATTTCCAAATGACAGTTGTTTTTTCACTATATTTTAGAGTCACTCTATTTGCTCCTAGAGACCAATTATTTTGATTTGTACCAAAATTATACAACGGGTTAACATCCTGATTGAATAAGAATCCTCTACTATCAATATATTCTCTTACTAGTTCAGTGTCTGCATAGAGATTATGTGGTGCTTTTCTTTCGTCAATTCTAAACATTGTTGGGGAACTAACCTCCTCTAAAACTGGTACGCCAAGTTCTCGTATAGCAGGAATAAGTCCAGCAGTTGCACCAGACACAACTAATACACCACCATAGGGTCTAACCATTGTTGGATCTGTTGGCCTTGCTGATCGGATTGGACCAACATAATCACTTGTTCTATCCAAGTAAAAAGCAAGGAAGCGAGTCATACCTCCCTCAACAAGAATCTCCATGACAGAGTCTGCTTCCTGTAAACCAGATTGTGGACGCGCATTATAATTATTATCAATTTTGAATGCTATAACTCTACGAGGTCTTTTTAACCATAATTCATTGCTTATTTCTAAACCAGTGAAGGGTGACATTTTTTCTTTATCGTATACATAACTTTCAACTACAGAAGTAGATGATGTATTTACAGTAGTTGTAGTTGTGTCTTGAGAATCATTATTCACTTGGGCTAATGTAGTTGTACTTTCAACAACATCAGTAGAATCATTTGAAGATGAACATAAAACTAGTAAAAAAGAAAGAAGTATAAAACCAAATTTTTTCATATGCTTATATTAGTGCTGAAAACATTAACTTTATAAAATTTATTGGTGAATTACTAATTTGATAATATGTAAGGTTTCTAAATAATCGTCTTGCTTTTCTATTTGTAATAAACCATGGTGGGTCAATAAATCTAGTCATTCTAAATTTCGTATATACAACTCCTTTCAAAGGTGATTCAAATAGCAATGAATTGTGAACGACTGATTGACCACTTTGTATGTCATTATCTTTATTACCAGGAAAGCCTCCCCATGGTAATTGAGGTATAATATATCCCATTGCCGCCCACTCATTTATTGCAACGGTACCATAATTTAATTTATCAATATAAATATCTGTTAAATGTAGATTAAATTTTTTATTTTGATCTTTAATTATTACAGATGCACCAAGATTTCCCCACAGTTCATTGTTGCAATAGTCAATTGCATTATTTGCAAAATCTTCAGCATTTTTATAATTAATTCTTTTGAAGTATAAAGCTGAAGACCAAACTTCATCTAGTTCGTATTTATTGTAAGCTTTTATCTCTCGAGTAAGATGTGGCGTTGTACAGCTTAAAGAATTTACTCTTTCATAACCTTTATCTTTTTCTAACTTTTGCAATCTTTCAATGCTATCTGGATAATAAGCCTTTCTATCTTTAATCTTGTTCATGTAGTGTTTTATGTATTTAATTAATGTATCTGTGTGTCCCCATCCATCTGGGAGAACAACAACTTGTGCAGATATACAATTAAAACCATTGTTATTTAATTTTCCAGTAACAATTTTTCGAGCTTGATATTTTATATCCGATGTAGACCACTTACCAGGATGAATAATAATTGGAGTAACATTACCTAATTCTGAAGTAATTGGCTTATTGTTTATTTTTTGAAGTTGTTTTACTTTTTTATCATTTACGGATAGCTCTCTTCCATAAACAATATCTTCGTAAGTTTTATCAGAGCCAGTTAGATGTATATGATTTACTCCAGGATGTTTTGTCATATATTTTGACTCATCAATACTGCCTGTAGTAACAATAATATAACCACGTTCAATAAAATTTTGAAAAACTTTTTCAAATACTGGTTTTAAATATTCATTAACTGGATTTAATTTTAATAATATTACTGATCTTCTAGTTACGAGATGATACATTACATCGAGATATGGAATTGAGGAGTAATTTCCAGCACCTAAAACTAGTGTTATTGATGGATCAATATCATATCTTTTAGAAAATCCTCTGTATTTATTAATATCATCAAAGGACATTGATTTATTAAAAAGAACTTTTGCATTTACGAATGGGAAAGATATACGTTCAATCAAGTTATTAGGAAAAACGCTATAACTATTTTCTTTTTCATTGTATTTATCTTTATTTAAATCAGAATCGTCGATAAGTGTATCTCTGTAATATTGTGTAGCTAATACTGCCGCATATGGACCACCTACCCATTCCTCACCCTCAGCAGGCGTTTTAGTCGTTCCTTTATTGTCTGAACAAATCGTCGCCCAAAAATAAGCAACTTCATTAATATTTGAAATTGTTTCTTCTAGCATTGAAGCTAACTGAACATTAGTGATTGAATTAAATTCTTTTGATTTTGTCCTTAACGTGCTTATAAACCGGTCTATATCTAACTTTGTAAGGGACATACTTACATATTATTCAGTTATTTCAAGAAGTTCAAAGTCTCCCCAATTAACTGTTAAATATTTAGCAGGTATAAGTTCATTAGGCCTTCCAACAGGTAAGTTTTTTGGATAATCTTCAAGCACGGTGTCATCTTTTTGTAGATCATCAACGATTAACTTTAGATTTTCTGCCAGATCGTCTAATGTTTCTTTTGATTGAGTTTCTGTTGGCTCGAACATCAAAGCTTCTTCAACTATCAAAGGAAAATAAATTGTTGGTGAATGAAAGCCTTTATCAAGTAAAGCTTTTCCAACATCATAAGCTTTAATCTTATGTGATTTTTTTAGATCTCTTACAGAAGCTACAAACTCATGCATACATGGTTCATCATATGCAAGAGGAATAATTTGTGAAACCTTTGAACTTAAGTATCGAGCATTCAAAACCGCATAAGCGCCGAGTTTATCTAGACCTTCTTTACCAAGTAATTTCATATAGACTAATGCTCTCAAAGTAACTAAAAAGTTTCCATGATAACCGTGCATCCTACCGATACTATTTTCTGGGTGATACCAGTTGTATTTACGATCTTTATTCTCTGCTATTGGTCCTGGTAAATATTCTCTTAAAAAACTTTTTACTGCTACGGGTCCTGAACCAGGTCCACCACCTCCGTGAGGTGTTGCAAATGTTTTATGTAAATTTGAGTGAACTATATCAAAGCCCATGTCACCAGGTCTAGATGCCCCAACTATTGCATTAAGGTTCGCACCATCATAATATAAAAGACCTCCAGCATTATGAATTATTTGAGAAATTGTTAAGATTTCTTCTTCAAATAACCCTCCAGTATTTGGATTTGTTAGCATTAAGCCAGCCGTATTGTCATTCACAATCTCTTTTAATTTTTCAATATTTACCATTCCGCGAGAATCTGTTTCAACTTCAACAACTGTAAATCCAGCCATTCTTGCTGAAGCTGGATTAGTTCCATGCGCAGAATCTGGGACAATAATTTCTGTCTTGTGATTCATATTGTTTACTTCTAAATATTTTTTGATTATTAATAAGCCTGTTAGTTCACCAGAGGCACCAGCAGGTGGTTGAAAACTAGCATCATCCATCCCAGTAATTTCACACAGATAGTTTCCAATTTCGTAATAAACCTTTAAACAACCCTGGGTAAATTCTTCAGGCATTGAGGGATGCATATTTGCAAATCTAGAATCAGAGGCAATAGAATCTGCAAACCTTGGATTATATTTCATTGTGCAAGATCCAAGTGGATAAAAACCGAGATCTACAGCGAAGTTCCTATGAGCTAGTCTTGAATAATGCATAACCAAATCATGCTCAGAGACTTCAGGAAGTCTAGCTTTCTCTTTTTTAAGAGACTCATGGTTGATTTTTACTTCAGGTACATCTAACTTTGGAAATTTTGATGCACGGCGTCCAGGACTTGATAGTTCTTTAATCGTAGGTTCAGGCTTACCACCAACCAACGGTAATGAACTTGCGTTTCCTCCACTAACCATTATCAACCTCCATCAGTGATTCTATATAATTATCGATCTCGTTTTTTTTGCGTTTTTCAGTCACAGCAACAAGTATGTGCTTTTCATCATATAAAATTCCTGCAAGAAAACCTTTATCACCCATTTTTTGGATTACTTCTGCGGCGTCAGACTTTACTTCAAGCAGGAACTCTCTCAAACTTGAATCATCATTGGGAATTACATAACCATTTTTTATAAGCTGTTTTCTCATATAATTAGCTTTTTGAATAGCATGATATCCCATTTCAAAGATGCCCTCAGGTCCAAGCCAGGAAAGATGTATTGCTGAACCAATTGCATTAAGAGTTTGATTAGTACATATATTAGATGAAGCTTTTTCTCTTCTGATGTCTTGTTCCCTAGCTCTTAAAGTCATGACATAAGATTTATTTCCATCTTTATCTCTAGACTCACCTATTAATCTTCCTGGAACTAATCGAGCAAACTCTTTTTTTGTAGCAAACCAACCAACTGTTGGACCACCAAAAGATAACGGAGATCCTAATGATTGTCCCTCCGCAACAATAATGTCAAAACCCATTTGTCCGGGTGTTGTAAGTACTCCCAACATTGATGGGTCAACATAACAAATAGTTACAAGACCTTTTTCTTTTGCTCGTTCAACAAGTACAGATAAATCTTGACATGAACCTTCGTAGTGAGGGTAAGAAACTACAAATGCAGCCTGAGATTCATCAAATTCAAAATTTGTTGGAAATAAAAAGTTATCCAAATCTACATAATCTAAATTGAATTTATTTCTATCAATTAATGTATTGATAACTTCTTTACTATTTGGATTTAAACCCGATGATATAACAACTCCATCACGTTTTGTTTTGTTAATTGCAACTGAGATCGCTTCAGCTATAGAAGTTGCACCATCGTATAAAGATGCATTAGCTAATTCCATGTCAGTTAAATCACATACTAACGATTGAAATTCAAATAAAACTTGTAGAATCCCTTGAGATATTTCTGCTTGATATGGAGTATATGATGTCATAAATTCAGGTCTCATAGTTAGTGATTTAACTGTTTGTGGAAGATATACGTCGTAATGACCTCCACCAGCAAAACAAACTAATTCTGATTTATTACGAGCTGCAATATCATCAAAATAATCAATGGACTCCAGTTCTGATAATGATTCAGGCAAATCAAGACCATTTTCTAGCAGTAATGCGTCAGGAATATGAGTAAATAGATCATCTAATGAATTAATTTTTAACTCATCGAACATCTTTTTTAAATCTAACTCAGAATGTGGTACAAACATTAACTTAAAAACCTCTTATTAACTATATTGCCTTCTATTAAATTACCACGAATATCAAACTCTATTAAATCGTGAGAGGGCATATTTTCAAATAATATAAAGCCAATACTTTTATTTAATACTGGGGAGAAGTTACCAGAAGTAACTAAACCCTTAGTTTCTCCAGCAATACCAACAGTTTCTGTTCTTGCTATCTTTCTTGAGTCAATTGTAAATTTCTTTAAAACTTTATGGCTTTCACCGGACAATTGATCATTTATTCTATTTGAACCTAAATACTCATTTTTATTAGTAATTGTCCAATTTAGAGATGCCTCAACAGGTGTGATATCTTCTGTCAGTTCAAAACCATATAATGGAAGTGATGCCTCTAGCCTGAGTGTATCTCTAGAACCTAATCCACAAGGTTTTACACCTTTTTCTGTTAAGAACGTTAATAATGACTCTGCGTCCTCATTGTTTGCCAGAATTTCGACTCCATCTTCTCCCGTATAACCTGTTCGAGCGTAAAGAAAGCTTTCTGTAAAATTTGTTGAAAACTTATCTGGAATCTCAAATCTATCTTGAATTAATTCAATAGTATCTGGTCCTTGTACGGCTATAAGAACAGTATCTGGTGATTTATCAATAAACTCAACATTGTGTGCAACTAAGTGAGATTTAATCTTTTCTAAGTTAGATGCATTTGGAATCAGTATGATCTTATCATCAAATTTCCAAAAAATAACATCATCAAGAGCATTGCCATCTGCGTTTGTAAAGATAGAATATAGTGCCTTGTTAGACGGAATATCGATAATTTCAGAACAAATTAATTTTGATATTTTTTCAATTTCAGAATATTGGATCTCTAAACGACCCATGTGAGATACGTCAAAAAAACCTGATGATGTTCTAACAATATCATGTTCTTTTAAAGTACCTTCATAAGAAAAAGGCATTGACCAATCACCAAAATCAATAAACTTAGCTTCTTGAGATAGATGATATTTATGTAGTTGAGTAGTTTTTTTATCCATTAAGATACAAAAGTCTCATACTCTTGATAAGACATTCCTGAATCATCAACAGTATTTACTTTTGCTTTAAACATCCACCCATCACCGCATGGATCATTATTGATGGTCTCAGGCTCAGTTTCAAGTTGTGAGTTTACATCTGTAATAGTGCAATCCATCGGTGCATATGCATCTGCAACAGTTTTAGTTGCTTCAACTTCAACTACTGCTGCACCCTTTTCAAACTCTTGTCCAACTTCAGGCAATGTTACATAAACAATATCTCCTAACTCGTTTTGAGCAAAATCGGATATACCAACTGTAATTTCGTCATCTTTCATGAGATACCACTCATGAGTTTCTAAATATTTTATATCTGACATATTCTCCTATCTCGGCTTAACCGTTGATAGACCCCCATCAACATGTATAGTTTGACCAGTAACCCATTTTGAGTCTTCTGATAACAACCATTTTACAACAGGAAGTATATCATTAAAATCACCAATTTTTTGTATTGGATACATTGATTTTGATAATTCTCTTGCTTGTTCTGTTGCTAGTAATCGTTGACTCATATTCGTATCCATAAGTCCCGGTGCAATAACGTTTACTCGAAGATTATCTTTTGCATAAGAAGCCGCAGCTGATCTTGCCATACCTTCTAATCCAGCTTTAGCAGCTGCAATAGCTTCGTGATTAGAAAGTCCTTTAGTTCCTGCAACAGATGAGAAAAATATTGCAGAACCATTTTTCATACGTCTAGCAAATGAACTTAAAAGATAATAACTAGAAAAAAGGTTTACTCTCAACACTTCTTCAAACTCTTCAGTCTTAGTTCCGTGTAAAGGTTTTATCAAGATTGAACCTATGCAATTTACAAGACCTTTAATTTCTTTATCGTCAGGAATTATTTTAGAAAATTCACGTTGTTCTACGGTGTTAGTTAAGTCAATAACTGAATACTGGGCATCGATTTCTTTACTTAAGGCAGAAAGTTTTTCTTTATCTCTTCCAATTAGATGAACTTCGTTTTCCTTGGCTAATTCTTTTGATATAGCACTACCTACAACTCCAGTAGCTCCTGCAATAATATAGACCATAACTTATAGTTTAAAAGAATATTATTTAATAGATAAAACGTTTGAAGATGAAATATTGCCAAACCAAGAAGCTGATTTATGAGGTATTCGTTCATATGTTTCCTTATCAACCTCTACTAAACCAAAGTTCATTTGATACCCAAGGTCCCATTCAAAATTATCTAACAATGACCAATACAGATAACCAATTACATTATTATGTTCAGCTTGAAATCGGTAGACATCCTGTAATACAGTAGTTACAAACTCGATTCTTTCATCGTCATTGTCTGTTGCTATGCCATTTTCGGTAATAAAAATTTCTTTATCAGGAAAAATATTATTTAATCTCCTTAAGTTATATAGCACTGCTTCTGGTCTATATTCATACCCCATTTTTGTTGTACGAGTTTCGCTTGTAATTGCACCATTTCTTCCTGCAAAAATTTGAATAATACGAGGTAATATAAATTTTCTTATAAATCCAATATTTAAAAGTAAAAAATTAAAGATCTTTAAAAAAATATTATTTGGGTATCTTACGATTGTATATGTTTGTAAACCTATGAAGTCGTAATCTATTGAAGCATCTAAAAATTTATCCTCAAGATGATATTTCAAATATTCCTTTAACTTATTATTATCATCATCTTCCCATTCTTGTAAAGCATGAGTCATGCCAACTTTTGCATTTTGATTATATTTTTTTATTGTCTTTAATGCCTTTTTGTGAGCAGACATAATATTTTCTGATGCTTGTATGAATTTTGTTTCATTAGCTATACCTGGAGGGAATTTATTAGTTGAAAAATAACCAAAGAAGGCAAATATTCCTGGCTCATTTATTGTATTAAAATATTCAATTTCATTTGGTAAGTACTCCATTAATTTCTCAACATAATTGTCAAAATAATTATCGGCATTTGGATTGAGCCAAGAATCCTTCTTGTATAGCCATTCAGGAGTGGTGAAATGATGAAAAGTAATTATAGGAGTAATGTTGTTTGCAATTAATTTTTTTGCTTTTTCTACATAATGATTAATTGCGTCAGTATCGAAATTTCCTTCTGAAGGCTCGATCCTGCTCCATTCTATTGAGAATCTAAAAGCTTTTATACCAAGTTCTTTAAGAAGCTCTATATCTTGGTCTAACATTTCATAATGTTTACATGCTTCATTACATGGTTCTACACAAACAGAGTTAAATTTATTTTCCCAAATAGTCCAATCATTATTGTAAATTCCACCTTCGACCTGATATGATGCTACAGCTGTACCAAAGAGAAATTTTTCTGGAAATGTAAGTTCATTCATATAAATAGATAATATAGGCTATTCCAATATAGAAAAGCTGCAAAAGCATTCTTAAGAAATGTTGATAATTTGAAAAATAGCGATTTCCATAAGGTAGATCATTTATCCATACATTTAAATTACCAATATAAATAACAACAAGGAAAACTATCATCAAAATAGCTGCTTCTTTTCTGAATCTTGTAAAAAAGAACAATGGGAGAATTATTTCGATTACACCTGTTACTAAATGAACAAAACGTGGGAATGGAATAAAATCAGGTACAATTTTGTCGTAAAAAATTGGATTTATAAAATGGTTTATTCCAGCGACTACGAAAAACCCAACATAACCAAGCGTGATAAACTTTATAACCAATTTTTAGCTTTTTCTATAGCTTTGTACCAAGATTCAAGAGAGTTAATTCTTGTCTCATTACTCATGTTAGGATTCCAAGTCTTTGATGACGTAATATAATTTCCCATTGATGAAAGTGGCAAATCCATAACATAAAGATAACTAGCCACTCCTACACCAAGAGCAGTAATCTCATTAATTTCTTGAGATTGAATAGATTTATCAAGTAAATCTGATTGAAATTGCATTAATAAATTGTTTGCAACCATTCCCCCGTCGACTTTGAGAGTGTCAAATTTGGTATCAAGATCTTTTTCCATACTTTCAAGTAACTCGTATGTTTGAAATGCTACAGATTCAAGCACCGCTCTTGCTAAATGTGATTTATTAGAAAATCTAGTTAGTCCAAATAAAGAACCTCTTGCTGTTTCGTCCCAATGAGGAGAAAATAATCCTGAAAAAGCAGGGACAAAATACACATCACCATTATCTTTCTCCAACATTGCTAATGATTCAATATCTTCACTCTTATCGATAATATTTAGATTATCTCTTAACCATTGGACTGCAGCACCAGCAATTGGAACTGAGCCTTCCAATGCAAACATTGGATCTTCTCCTTCTTTTTGATAAGCAACAGTTGCTAACAATCCGTTGTTTGATTTAACAATTTCATTTCCTGTGTTTGTGAGTGCAAAACAACCAGTTCCATAAGTATTTTTAACATCACCTTTGTTAATACAATTTTGTCCAAATAATGCAGCTTGTTGATCACCTAAAATGGCAGTAACAGGAACACCCGGTATTATCTCCTTCATCTCTCCAAAGTTCGAAAAGGATGGTTTTACCTTTGGTAAAGAGTTGATAGGTATATTTAATTTTTCTAAAAGATCACTGCTCCATTCCATATCATATAAGTCATAAAGAAGAGTTCTGGATGCGTTTGTTACATCTGTATAGAAATTTCCGGTTAAATTATATATTAGCCAACTATCAATCGTCCCAAAACAAACATCATCTTCCAAAGACTTTTTAATATCAGGAACATTGCGTATAAGCCATAAAATCTTAGATAAAGAAAAATATGTAGCAACTGGTAATCCTGTTTTTATAAAAAGATCTGATAGGTCTTTATCTGCGATCAATTCATCACAAATATTTTGTGTTCTTGTATCTTGCCATACTATGGCGTTGTGAAGTGGCTTGCCTGTAGATTTACTCCATGCAAGAGTTGTTTCTCTTTGATTTGTAATTCCGATACTTACAATTTCATTATTATTTATATCTTTAACAACATTTTTAATACAATTAGTTACTGAATCTATTATTTCTTTAGGGTCGTGTTCAACTGAATTATTATCTGGTAAATACTGAGTAATATCTATTTGATGTGAGTTGGCAACGGTACCATCACTATTAAACAAAATTGACCTTGTACTTGTCGTACCCTGGTCTATTGATAAAAAATATTTCATAACTGAATAATAACTATTTTTATCAAGATGATGCTTTGATATTGAGTGTTCTAAATGCTTTGTAAGAATTATCTTGATTCTGAACAAATTGTAAATAATCAACATTTAAATTTTCCTCAAATTGAATAAAAATACTTTCATTATTACAACGAAAAGTTGTTGATATAATTCCTATAGGTTCTTGGTAAAATTGTTTCGAATAGTGTTCACTTTCTGCTTTGTTTAAAATTTTAAGACCTTTTGTTACAGTTACTTCACTTACACGAATTCTTACAAATTTTCCGGAACTTTTTAAAGAGCCATAAATATATATCTCGTCAAATTTACAAAATTTATCACCAGATTCATAAATATCAATTATGTGGATCTCTATTTTTTGTACATCATAAATATTTAAGTTCAATTTTGTTGACCCAGAATCATTTAAATTATAATTACCTAAATCAGTAGATCTTGATCCTTCAGGTATGTTGATAACAATTAATAAGATTGTGATTAGAAAAATAAAAAGATTTGTATTTTTTGGTTTCTTATAAGCCACTAAACGCCAAGAACAGCACCAAAAGGGCCAATTACAGTTCCCACAAGTGCACCGTATATGAAACCATAGATAAGGCCTTTTCTTAAATATTTTATTGTTTCAATCTTAAAAAGCTCTTTTCCATATTCAGAAATTTCAAATGTCTTTCTGTATTTATCATTTAGAATATGTTTCATTATTGGATATAAATAAAATAATGTAGCAAGTCCTATACCAGATAGAAAACCTTGAAATAATCTTGTTGCAACTAATTCGAACATTATTAAAAATCTAGTTCTATTATCAAATAAACAAGTAAAATTTTCTAAATTTTTTTATGGATATTACAAATAACACTGAAGCAGTATATTTATTTCTTTTTGGAATTTCTATACTAGCTTCATTTATAGACTCTATTGCTGGTGGAGGTGGCCTTTTAACTACCCCATCGATGTTGTTAGTAGGCATAAATCCTTTAACAGTGTTAGGTACAAATAAATTTCAATCCTCTTTCAGTACATTTACATCATCAAGAAATTACTACGTTAACGGGTATTTGACAGATATACATAGAAATAAATATTTTATATTGTCTTTTATTGGATCATCAGCAGGAACTTTAATGGTTAGTAGACTTTCGGATGAAATATTAAGAACTTTAATTCCGATCTTATTAATAACAGTTGCCGTATTTTTTATAATCAATAGACAGGTTAAGACAGACTTAAGCAATTATATAGTTTTATTAACACCACTAATTTTTCTAATTGGTTTTTATGATGGTTTTTTTGGACCAGGGACAGGTTCATTTTTTGTAATGTTATTTCTCGTGTTCAAGAATCAATCCCTTCTTGAATCAACAGCAACATCAAAATTATTAAACTTTGCTTCTAACTTTGCAGCATTTATTATATTTGCATTTCAAGGCTTCGTAATGTGGGAGCTCGGATTAATTATGGCAGTAGGAGGAACAGGTGGAGCATATCTGGGTTCAAAGTCTGCAATAAAGGTTGGTGACAAATTAATAAGACCAATACTTGTAATAGTCTCAATATTGCTCTCTCTTAGAATTTTAACTAGCTAATTCAACAGCTTTTCTAATAACTTCAATATCGTTCTCTCTTTTATTTTTGTCTAAATCAAGTAACTGAAGATATACGGACTGAATTCCAGCATCTTTCCACATCACAATTGTCTCAGCTATTTCTTCGGGAGTTCCGTATAAATAACTTCTATCTTTCCAGTTCTTAGCAATTTCATCTTTAGGCTGGATGAGAGATTTAGCTGCACCAATTAATGATTTATCAACTTCATTTTTTGTAAATCCAACTACAGGAGGACAGGCAGTGGAAACTTCAAGTTTATTTACATCCCTATTGTTTTCATTTGCCACATCATAGAAAAGGTCAATACTGTTTTTTAGTACATCTTTAGGTCCTGCATAGATATTAAATTCATCAGCATATTTACCAGCAAGAGTAGGTGTTTTTTTCTTTCCCCCACCGCCAATAATTATTGGGACTTCACCTTGAGCACTTGGAAGTAAAGGAACATTATCAAGTTGATAATATTTACCATTCATCCCCTTATTCTCTCCATACATACCTTGAGTTATATATTCAAGTGCCTCGTGTAACATTTCAAACCTTGTTTTAAGATCTGGAAAATATATACCAAATACTTCATGCTCAATCTCTAACCATCCAGTTCCAACACCTAATCTAAATCTTTTCTTAGCCATTTCATTAATAGTGGTAGCCATTTTAAGAAGAACACTTGGATGTCTGAATGTAATTGGAGATACTAAAACGGAGTATATCATTGACTCTGTATCGCGAACTAATCCAGCTATTGCGGTTAATAAATCTAAAGCTGGTGCTGGTTCATTTTTATCTTTTCGTTGTTTACCAACGATATAATGATCGGGTAATCCAATACGATCAATATTATTATTTTCACACCATATTGATAAATCAAGCAACGATTCATAACTTCCCCTTGCTTGTAAGTAAACCTTCATACACATATGTTATCACTATGATTTGCGTTTCAGATTTGAACCTCAAGATACCATGAATCTACAATGTATCTATGAAAAGAATTTATACCTACGGACATGAACAGGTTCAAAGAAATTTAACTATTGGAGATATTGTAGAAAATAAAAAAAAGGGTGTAAAAATGACTCAGGTAACTGCACAGAATAGAGAAGAAGCAGAAATCTTATCTGAGCAAAATATTGACATGATCATCACTGGAAGTGATACATATGAAGATGTAAGAAACGGTGCTCCAAATACATTCATTACTGCAGCTTTATTTGCAGGTAGATTCATAACAAAAGACGATATTTTAAAAGGTGCTATTGAAGTAGCAATGAAAGGTGCTGATTCAGTGTTAACCCCACGTAGCCCAGAAATTGTTGAGATGCTTGCTAATGAAGGTATGCACGTTCAAGGACATGTAGGAATGGTTCCATCAGATGCTACAAAATTTGGAGGTATAAGAACAGTAGGAAAAACAGTTAATGAAGCACTAGAAATACTCAAAGATTTAAAAGATCTTGAGAATGCAGGTGCATTTGGGGCAGAAGTTGAATGCGTCGCAGAAGATGCTTTGATTGAAATTAGTAAACATACCGATCTTGTATTAAATTCTCTCGGCGCAGGTTCTGGTGGTGATGTTATATTTCTATTTTTTGAAGACATTGTTGGAGAAACAAAAAATATTAAGATGCCTAGACATGCGAAATCATGGGGTGATGGTAATAAAATTTTAAATGAATTAAAACTAGAAAGATCTGAAGCAATTAGTGCATTTAAAAATGATGTAGAAAATAGTAAATATCCAAATTCAAAATACACAATATCAATGGATGATGGTGAATTAGATAAATTTATTAATGAGTTAAAAGAGGGATGAGCACAATCATTAGAAAATTCTTTTTATTTTTTGGATTTCACAAATCATATGGAAGACTCTGGATTACAAAACGTTTTGAGAAAATAATTTGGGGATCATTTATTGTCTTAGCATTTTATAGATACTTTAATTAATGTCTAACATCGTAGTTTCTCCACATTATCTTTCAACCAATGCAGGAATGGATATTCTTAATAACGGTGGTAACGCTGTTGATGCAGCAATCAGTACCAATATTGTCCAAGGAGTTGTAGCACCTGAGACTTGTGGAATAGGTGGTGATTTATTTTCACTAATTTGGATTAATGGTGAGAACACTCCTTATTGTTTAGATTCTTCAGGATATGCTGGTTCAAATGTAGATATTTCACAATTAACTTCTCAAGAAAGTATTCCTTTAGATCACCCAATGTCGGTAACTGTTCCAGGAGTTGTTAAAGGCTGGTTTGAGATGCATCAACAATTTGGGAAATTAAGTATTGATGAAATTTTTAGACCTGCAATTGATATATGTGATAAAGGTTTTAAAGTCTCAACTGAACTACATCATTCCCTTTCATTGCATAAAGATACATTAATTAAACAAGAATCGGGTTCGGAATTATTTCCTGATGGTGAAACACCAGAAATAGGAGCAATTATTAAAAGAAACTTACTTGGTAAAACTTTAAAACGTTTAAGTATCGATGGTCCTGAATATTTTTATACAGGATCAGTTGCAAAGAAAATTTCAGAAACGCTTAATCATGTAATCACTGAAGACGATATGAGAACTTTTGAATCAAAGTGGATTGAACCTTTATCAATAGATGTGTACGGCAAAACAGGCTGGGTTACTCCCCCTCACACACAAAGTTATCTAACACTCGGAACATTGAAAATTTATGAGCTCCTAGATGATGGATCAGATAATATTGACTTTCATACACTTGTTGAATCATATAGAGCAATTGCATCTGAGCGAGATGACCTGACATATGATTATGGTGAAAATATACAGCAATTTAATGGGCTTAATCTTGAATATCTTAAAACTCTTTCAAAACTGATTAATAAAAATATGACCTCAGTATTTGGTCAACCAAAAGAACTAGGTGGTGGAACGGCATACATGTGCACTAAAGATAATGATGGGAATGCAGTCTCACTAATTCAATCTAATTTTCATGGTATTGGTAGCACTATTGGTGTTGATGATTTAGGATTCTTTTTGCACAATAGAGGGGCAGGATTTAATCTGATTGAGAATCATCCAAACTCATTAAGGGCAGGAAGAAAACCACTTCATACATTATCTCCAACCATATGGAGTGTAGATGGAAATCTGGATATGGTCATAGGTACAAGAGGTGGAAGATATCAACCACAACTATTAAGCAATTTTATTTTAAAATTACTTAAAAATGAAAATTTAGAAAATGCAATGATATCTCCTAGATGGAATATTGATGAATTTGGAAAAGAATCAGTATCTGAAATAAATATTGAACCTGGAATAGATGAAAAAATCATTAATGATCTTATTAAGAAAGGTCATAAAGTGAATCAACTTAACGATTTACAAAATAGCTATGGACCTATATCAGCAATTGTTAATACTGCAGAAAGTTGGAAAGCTTCACACGACATTAGAGTTGACACAGCAAGTTCTATAATTAAAGAGATATAAAAGGAGAAAAATGCAACTACATAATAACAGTGGAAACATAACAGTAATTATTGATGTGTCATTCGATGACAGGGAAATGTTTACAGATTTCATATTGAATGAACAATGCCAGTTTATTGATAGTGTCGATCCTGAAGGATTGATTAAGTTTGAATGGTTTCTTGATGAAGATTCCAACACAGGAACTTTGGTTGAGGTTTTTGAGAAATCAGAAAATTTTCAAGGGTTAGCTGGAAAAGTGATGGGAACACCTGTTAATTTAAAATTTCGAGAGATAGCAAATATTGAAAAAATGACCGTTCTTGGTGATGTATCAGATGAGTTAATGGAAAATCTTGCACCCATGAATCCCATATCTAAAAGATATAAAGGTGGGCTTAGCTAAAAAAATAGTTCTATTATGTAAAAAAGAGTCCAGTTTCCTGAACTCTTTTTTGAGGTAACAGGCTTATTACCTAATTAAATATTACACAATTAATAATTAAATCCAATTGAATAATTTAAATTCTCTTATTGAAGCCGTTCATTAACAAGTGGTTTTACTACTTCTCCAATTAGCGTAAATGTTTGTAACAAATCATCGTGACTTAAACCTGCATTATCTATCTGAAATGTAAAACGTGATAATCCCCCTAAAGCTTCACTATGTCTTACTAATTTATCTGCAACTTCTTCGGGGCCTCCAATTACATAAGCACCCAGATCCCCTATTTGTTCTCCAAATCTCTCCATTGTGACGGGTGGCCATCCTCGTTCTTTACCAATTTGATTGAACCAGATTCTGTAACCAGGGTAATATTTCTCAATAGCCTCCTCTTTAGTATTAGCAACGAAACCTAAAGAATGTAATCCAATCTTTAAAGTAGATTTATCATGACCCGCTTTTTCTGCTGCCTCGTAATAAAGATCTACTAGTGGTCTAAACCTATGTGTTTCACCACCAATAACAGCAATCATTAATGGTAAACCAAGAGTTCCTGCCCGAACAAAAGATGCAGGTGTTCCCCCAACTCCAACCCATATCGGTAATTTATCCTGTACAGGTCTTGGATATACGATTTGGTTAACTAAAGGAGGTCTAAATTTACCAGACCAAGTAACATGTTCTTCATCTCTAATTTTTAGTAAAAGATCAAGCTTCTCAGCATATAAATCATCATAATCACCGAAATCTAAACCAAACAAAGGAAAAGCTTCGGTAAAAGATCCTCTACCAGCGACAATGCCGGCTCTTCCATTTGAAATAAGATCTAAGGTTGCATAATTTTGAAAAAGTCTAACAGGATCTGTTGCACTGATAACTGCGACTGCACTTGTAAGTTTTATATTGTCTGTTTTTGCCGCAGCTGCTGCAAGTATATTATGAGCTGCTGAATCTAGGAATTCTTCTCTGTGATGCTCTCCAAGTCCAAAAACATCAAGTCCCACTTTATCTGCATGTACAATTCTATCAATTAATTCAGACATTGCTTTTGCATCATCATCCACTGTCCCACCGTCATTAGTTTGAGTTTTTTTAGCAAACGAGTCTATTCCAATTTCCATAATTATTTATATTCTTTCAAATTAATACGATGTAAACAAATTACTTATAACAGCACTTATATACTCAGCAAAAAGTGGTTTTGCATCTTTCCATGATATGTCATAAGTAATTTGAAAAGCTTCCTCAAAATCACTTCCAGATGCCATTATTGAATACATATGCATTGCAGAGTCAGCACCTGACATTGCATTCATGGCTTCAACTGTTAAATAACCGATGGAATATCCAAGCACATAATCAGGATTTTTAATACAAAGCCCAGGAATACTTTTATTGTAAAAATCTAAAACTGTAGGAGCTGAGTAATCATTAAATGGTGCTTGTATATGTCTAGCAGTAACTTGAGATGATCTCATATCTAAATATTCATCATATGTATCAACTCCAAGTGATATTCCAGCTGCATGAGCAATTCCCTCATTTAACCAACAAGGTGAAGCATCATTAGCACTTTGTTGGGGATTGCTAGCATTACCTATCCATTGAGATGCAACAACTGAATGTGTTACTTCATGAATATGTAATGGACCGTACCTATAAGCATCTTTTGAATCTCCACTATGAATACCAAATACACCCACTCCGAAATGAGGAGGTCTTTGATATATTCCTGAGTTAGCCCCGGTACATATACCATCACGACATGGAGCTTTTGCCATCCCACCTTCAAAACCAGTAGTAGTTAACTCACTTGTAGCCCAATCAAGATCTCCATAGTTATAAAAGAATCCGTAATACTTTTCTGGAAGATTAAAATTTTGCCAAAAACTAATTCCCTTTTGAATATATTTTTCATTATCTTGAAAATATAAGTTGGTAGATGGACCAACATTTAATATGATTTCGAATGATTCACTTTGAAAATTAATATTTTCATTTGAAATTCTTTGATAATCATTCCATGCAAATTTTGGTACATTATTAATGTTTAAAATCAATTCATTGATAGATACATATTCGCAATCGTCACATTTATTTTTATATATTGATGTTGTTGTTGTGTCCTCAATAGTTGTGGTGGTTTCTTGTGAAGAAGTTGTCGTGTCTTGGATAGTAGTAGTTGAAGAATCTAGGACTGTAACGTCAGAGGAATCTTGAATAACAATTGTGTCACTTTCTGCTCCTCCACAAGTAAGAAATAGTAGAAAGCAAAATAAAGGTGCTTTTTTCATTCTGTATTAATTATACTCAGCATTCTTAAATCTCTCGACAGGTGTAACATCTAGGTCTCTTTGAAATTGTAAATAACTTACGATTTCTGGATTTTCAAATTCATACAGAATGGGATCCTTTATAAATAAGTTGGATATTACTCTTAAAAATCCATTTAACTCTCCAGCAGTTACATCACCGTCTAAAACCTTTTTATCATAAGCAGTGATTACTTTTGCAGCTAAATTATGCAATCTTGCAGTTAATGAATTATGGTAAATATTTCGTATTTCATTTACAACAGCTTTGCATTGTGCGGTTTGCAATCTTCTATAAACAGTAGATCTATTAATACCTAATGCATCAGCAATCTGAGGATTAGATAAGCCTTCAACGTGTAGTTCAGCAATTCTAAAGTCTTTATTATCTGGTTTAATTACTTCCATATAGATAATTTTAACAGTTGAAATCGTCGTTGGTTTTAGCGAATTTGTCTGATGTAAGATAAGAGGGTTCCCATCCTGGAAAAACCCCTTATCTAAATAGCTATTTAAATTCCTCAAAATAGATAGCCGTTTAAATAATAATTAAATGATGTAGATAAAGAAAATTTAGATTAATGATTTATATGCTTCATCAATTAGGCTTTGTCCCCTTTCACTAATTAAATATTCACCACCTAATTTGTTTACAAGGTAACCAAAAGCTAAATTACAATCAGGATCAGCAAATGTTGCGCTACTTCCACCAAATCCAACATGACCAAACGCACTATTACCAATTAAAAAAGAGCCCCCTTCGCCTTCAAATTTTCCTCTGTTGTCCATATTTAACATAAATCCTTCAGAAAAGTTTGTTGGAAGTAAAAGCATACTATCTATATTTGATCTAATATTTGATTGACTTAAACGCTTAACACCTTCTTTAGAAAGAATACTTTCATTGTTTTGTGCTAGTGGTTTCATCATTTCAGCTAGTGACCGTGCATTTGTAATACCTCCAACTCCCCCTAATTCAGACCTATAAGTGTCTGATGAGTTGTAGTCATAACCACCGGTATTTGTAAGTGATAATCTCTGCATAGATGATAGGTCATTTCTAAATGCATCGGCAAATGCGCTGGGTTTATCTGATGGACTAGATGTGAAAGGAGTAACTTTAGCTACTCTGAGATCCTCTCTCTCAGGTAAACCAATCCAGTACTCAAGATTTAATGGATCACTAATTTCTTCTTTGAAAAATTGCCCTAAAGATTTACTAGAAATTCTTCTAATTATTTCCCCTATTAACCATCCTGTTGTCATCATGTGATAGCCTGTTTGCTCTCCCGGTGTCCAAAAAGGTTCTTCATTTTCCAATAAATTAACAACATAGTCCCAATCTAAAAAGCCACCATCTTTTACCCTCGTTTTTACAGCTGGTAACCCGGCAGAATGATTCAATATCATCTCTACTGTTGTGTCTTCTTTTCCATTCTTGCCATATTCAGGCCAATACTTTGTTACTTTTTCTTCAACATTAAGAAGTCCTTTATCAATTAAAATATGAGCACATAAAGCAACAGCAGCTTTTGTGCATGAAAACGCAACAGCTAATGTGTTTTCATTCCACTCTTCGTTCTTCTGGTTTGTTGTATGACCTGTAAATAAATCTACAGTAACTTCCCCATCAGCAATAACACATAATGAAGAACCTATTTCGGAATATTTATCAAAATTTTCAGCAAATATTTCAGCTACATTTTGGAAATCATCATGACATATTCCCTTGATAGGTAATGTAGATTGATACTCAGTCTCAACAATATTTTGACTCATATCACTTACGTTTTTATATTATTTCTCTTAATTGAAAATTTTCTTACAGAATAAATAAATATAACTATTGGGATACCAACTATTGAAATAGATACAAGATATCCAATTAGCGACTCTAACCAGTTCAGAGCCCTCTCAACATAATAATTCCAGGAAAATAGTGAAATTCCAGCACCCTCCCTTATCTCTAAAGAAAGTGTTGAATAGTTTACAGACGTTTCATAAAACTCTTTTTGATCTTTTAAAATTTCAATTTCCTGATTGATATACCTCAACTGCGACTGAACCTCTAGTTTTTCGGATGTATTTAAAGCATCAGATTTTATCTTTTCAAGCTCTTGTTTCTCATTGATAAGAGCTTTGAGACGTGAATCAATATTCAATACATAAGTTGTCACATCATTTGCATTGATACTGATATTTTTAAATTCTGATATATCTTCTAAATCACTTATAAATTTATCAAATTGTTCAGCTGGGATATTTACGGTTAGTGTATAACTTTGTAATCCTTGATGGTTAGTTGATAAATATGTATTTGATATAGATCCTTCATAATTCAAAATTAATGTTTCAAATTCATTAATAGTATTTTGAAAATTTGACGATGATACTTCTATGGTTCCGTAGGCGGTTTTAATAATATAATCACCGGTAGACAATTCCATTGATCTAGATGTACTCATTTCCTGAATTGAATCAGATATAAATGGTTCTTGATATGCAACATCGGATATGTTTTCTTGAGATCCGCCACACGTAACAAGGAGTATGATTGGCAAAATCAAAGATTTTTTCATATTATTTAAATAATTTCATCATAAGTACAGGAGTGTTCTCTTTGTATTGTTGATACTCAAGTAAATCACCATAACGTTCGTCAGCAATACGCTCCAACATAGGAACTCCCTCTGCTTTTCTTAAAAGTAAGTAAACAAAGACTGGAGAAACTATTGCTGTAACATATTCAATTCCAGATAACGAACTAAGCGATAATACAGTCATACCAATCCAAAGCGTTATTTCACCAAAATAGTTTGGATGACGAGATCTTGCCCAAAGGCCAGTTGATATGAACTCGGTTTTTGGATCTGATGTTTCTCTAAATTTTCTTTTTTGATAATCAGCAATAACTTCAATTAAGAACCCTGACCACCATAAAAATATTCCAATAAAAGCTAGAACTCCTAATTCAGTTTCAACTGGAGAAAGGATAGCAAGTATAGAAGCACCAGCCGTAAAGACTACCCATGCCGCTTGTCCCATCCAATATTGTAAGAACCAAAAGAATTTTTTCTTCGCTTTATCAAATCTCTCATCCTTACCGTCTTTATTAATTCTCCTAAATAGAAAAATCCCAAGTCTTCCAGCCCAGACAATGACATAAAGATAAAGTATCGTATCTATCGTTGTTGGGTTGTCTAATGAGAAATAAGCAATACTTGTAACTGATACATAAGTGAGACTTCCTGTAAGATCATAAAATTTTTCGGTCTGAAAAAAGAATGACGGAACAAATATTAAAAATTGAATTAATACTGCCATAGATATCAAAAATTTAAATGAATTGAAACCAAGAATCTCTGTTTCGATATTGCTAGCAGTAAAACTATAAAAATATATAGCAAGCAAAGTTAAAGATATATTAATGATATTTTGTGTCTGTTTATTCATACTGAATTATTATAAGCAGATGGATGATTACATTATTAAAAGATTCGAAAACCCTGATGAGGTTAGAGAGTTTGATAAAGGAAAATATGAAGTAGTCAACTTACCTCATATGACAATTGGCAAAGCAACCTATCATAAAGGATGGAAATGGTCTGATGATGTATCTCCCCTTTCAGGTACAAAATTTTGCGAGACTGAGCATTTAGGAATGGTAATTAGTGGTAAGGCCACTGTTGCATTTGAAAATGAGGAGCCAAAAGTTATTGGTCCTGGAGATATATTCTATGTATCCAATACGCCCCACGACAGTTGGGTTGTAGGAGAAGAAGACTATGTTTCTATTCATTTTATGGGTGCTGAAAAATACGCTGATTAACTAAAAATAATAAATAAGATAGTTGCGTCATCGTATTAAACAATTAATTAAACTCGACTTATATGAATAAAAAATACTTTCTTACACCAATAATTGTCCTTATTGCATTATGTGGAGGTGAAAATGCTGATGTAACTGAAAACAATGAATCAGTTGAAACAACAGTAAGTTCAAGTGTTGAAGAACCAACTATTGATTTAATATCTGCAGTTATAGATGATGACTTAGAAGCAGTAAATCAACATATTGCTTATGGATCAGATATAAATGTTCAAGATGGAACGTTTTCTAATACACCCTTGAATTTTGCTGGAATTTATGGATTAACAGATATTGCAAATGCACTAATTGATGCCGGTGCAGATCTAAACCTGATAAACGATGATAATTTTACTCCACTATGTAATGCAGCAGCTTGGGGACATACCAGTGTTGTCACTATTCTTTTAGATGCTGGTGCTGACATATCAGCAAAATGTTTTGAAACACAAATTGGAGTATCAGTTTCATTGAGCATTGCTATAGGTGCACCTTATTCAGATTACATAAAAAGTTTATATGTTGATCATGGAGAAAAATACAATATTCCTTATGATGAAACAAAAATTATAGAGGGAAGAGAAAAAGTTATTGAACTGCTGAGAAATAGATAACCAAAAACAAAAATCCGAATAAATTTCCAAGGTATACAAAAATAATCATCATTTGAATATCTTTTGAAATCAATTTCCAAAAACTCATAACAGTTATTATATAAGTAATGAAAAAATCTAAAGTTTTATCAGTAATTGTATTTATGTTTTTAATTACAAGTTGCGCACAATCAGAAGAAGCTCCTGTTGAAGTTTTTTATGATGATGTAACTAACGAGCAAATGTTTTTAAATATTAAAAATAATGATTTAGATGAAATTAAAAGGTTTGTTGAAATCAATAGAAAATATTTAAACATTAAGGATGAAAATGGATATACGCCGTTAATGCTTTCTGCTTTGTATAACCAGCCAGAAACAGCTAAATTTATACTAGAAAATCCTGGTATATTTATTAACTTTAAAGAAAATTACAATGCTACAGCTTTATGTGTAGCATCAATATGGGGCAATACTGATGTTAGCGAAATATTGCTTGAGTATGGAGCTGATCCAACAATACCTTGTTTTAATCCCGCAGCACCTATTGAAAATGCATGCAGGGCAACCTTGAGTAATGAAATTTTGTCTCAATACAAAGAGATAGCTGAGTTTTATGATATTGAATATGATGAAGACAAAATTCAAGAAGGTCGAAATAAATGCTTAGATTTCTTCGAGCAACAAAGATTAAATAGCTGACAATTAAATAACTATTCGATATGGAAAAAAAAGTTTATTTACTTTGGTTTGGTCAAACTTTATCTTGGACAGGTTCTGCAATGTCTTTTTTTGCGATTGGTGTATGGATATTTGAAACAACAGGTAGAGCGAGTGCATTATCATCAATCTTGTTTACGGTAGGAATAGTTGGTGTTCTTACAGGTCCATTTGGAGGTGTTCTCGCTGATAGATTTCCAAGAAAACAATTAATTATAAGTTTTGATCTCATAATTTTATTATTAATGTGTCTAATTGGATACTTTGCAATCAATGATAAATTGACATTAATAATGCTTATACCATTTGCGTTAGCATTCGGAATATTTGAAATAGCTCATTGGACTACCTGGAGTGCATTTCTTGGAGATGTAGTTAAAAAAGAACATGTTACAAAAATCTCTGCATTATTCGAAAGTGCTGAGGCATTTGCTGTCTTGTTAGGTCCGATCGGTGGAGCATTAATTTATTCATATTTTGGATTAACTGGAGTTATCATAGTTGATCTAATTACATGTTTGTTTGGGATTGTAACTATCACTTTTTTCAAAAGTGAAAAAAATGATCAAATCCATAAATTAAGTTTCAATTTCAATAATGTATATTTAGATTTAAAAGAAGCATATTTATGGCTAAAAAATCAAAAGGGACTTTTAACACTCGTTTCTGTTCTTAGCCTCTCAAATTTTTTGTGGGGTTTTACAACTGTCCTTTTACCACCAATGGTGTTAACTTTTTCAGATGCAAGGGGTCTTGGAATAATCGAATCAACCATTGGATTAGCATTTTTAATTGGTTCAATTATTTCTCTACGTTTCTCAGAACATCTTCAAGGTAACTTAAAGCTTGCAATTCAGTGTGGACTTTTAGGGGGAATAAGTTTGGTATTCGGCTCTATACGACCAAGTATTTTCCTTCTTTGTATATATGGAATAATTAGCGGTGTTAGCGGAACAGTACAATATACGATTTCATCTGGCGCATGGTTAGCTATAACAGACAAAAATATAAGAGGTCGTGCTCTGGCACTTCGTGGAACAATTGCTCAAATGCTACGACCAATTGGTGTACTTATTGCTGGGCCATTTGGAGATTACTTAGAGCTTTCCTTTTATCCAGACAATATTGAATTGCTTTCACCTATTGTTGGAACAGGTCCTGGTAGAGGTTACGCTTTATTATTTCTATTTGTAGGAATTTTATATATTTGTGTTTGGACGATTAATTACAATAATAAAAATTTAAAAGAACTTAGTAATCAAGTTTTAGAAATAACAAATGGTTAGATAATTTGTGGGAGATACAAGATTTGAACTTGTGACCCCTTGCGTGTCGAGCAAGTGCTCTGCCGGACTGAGCTAATCTCCCGTATAAAAAAATATAGCAGTATAAATCAGATTTGTAGAATGATTATTTCTCTACAGTAACTATTCTTTTGCCAAATCGAAGAAATAATCTTTCTGTAAGTTCAATAATTAAATTTAAAACCCATAGTCCAAGATAAAGAGCAATAAAAAAATTGATAACTTGAAAAAGAATTAAAACAATTGCACTGTAAACAATTATCCACGAGATCGTAAACTTAAGTGAATATATTGGAGATTGGCTATTCATTAAAATGGAACTTCATTGAATTCTTCGATAAGCGATGCATTATTGTTCTTTGGATTGTTTACTGATCTTGTAACTTGATAGTTTTCAATAATATGACCAAAATCATGTGAAATATTTACATGAATATCCTCTGGGTTGTCATCGGATAACCAAATACCCATAGATACGTCATCAAGAATTAATGGTGATCGATCATGCACCTCATTAATTTCTAACGGAGCAGCTGTTGTAATAATCGTAAACTCTGTTGATCCATCTGATCTTGGCCAATATAACCCTGCAGCAAACATATTTTGATTTTCTTTATGCTTAAAGAAAAAAGGTTGTTTTACATCATCTATGATCTTCCATTCATACCATCCAGATATTGGAACTAAACATCTACTTTTTTTGAAAGCTGAAATAAATGTTTTCTTCTCAAGCAATGACTCAAACCTTGTGTTGAACAGTGGCTTAGAATTACTCTGATCCTTTAGCCAAGATGGATAATACCCCCATGTACAATTCACTAAGTTATTATCGATTACAATAGGAACACTTGCCTGTGGAGCAATATTAAAATTATCTTCAAAATCATACTCGTTGAGATTATTTACGAATGATAAATTTCCTAGATCAATTGATAAGTAATAACGTCCACACATTTAAAAATCCAATACTGATAATTCTAATATGTCGCCATTTTTGAATGATTGCTCTTCTTTCTTATGCATAATATGAACTTGTTGATCTCCTATAATTTCTAACTTATCGCCATTTAATACAAGATACGTATTCATTTCCAGTCCAAGAATTTTATATTTTGATTTATGTATCTGTTTAGAAGAAGTCAGTATTGCTTTATACAACACCTCATTCCAGTGTGGTAAGACCATAGAATTTTTAAAAAATCCAAAACCTTTACCCTTGTTCATTTTCTCACCCATAATCATTGCACCTGCACTACAACCAGCAAGAATGCCTCCATTATTGTGAGTAGCCAATATCTTTTCCCATGCAAGAGAATTACTAAGTGTTTCATAAAGATGATTTGGATTTCCACCAGAAAAATAGATAAAATTTGCTTTCTCGATCTCAGCTATGGTCTCTGGCTTGTTGTAGTCGTTAACATTAAGAGCTTTTATAGATTTATGTTGTACACCTAGTTTTTCAAAATGTTCATCAGCTAAATTAAGCCAATACTGTATTCTCTCTTCACTTTCAAGACCTGCTGCCGTAGGAAATGAGAGAACATAAGGTTCAATTTCTAATTTATCCAACAATAGCTTATCGTAAGGACGAATAGTGTCTAAATATTCTCCGGCGCCAGTTATTGCAATCATCTTATTTGAGGCGACGACCGGAATCGAACCGGTGTACAAGGTTTTGCAGACCTCTGCGTAGCCACTCCGCCACGTCGCCAGTGAGCGGAAGACGGGGTTCGAACCCGCGGCCTTAACCTTGGCAAGGTTACGCTCTACCAGCTGAGCTACTTCCGCAATAAATTAATGATAGTTTATATTTGAGTTTTTTAAAAAGAAATTAATCCGTGGAACCAAATCCACCAGATGATCTATCTGTCTCTGGAAGATTATCAACTAATTTAAAATCTACTTTATTTGTATCTATAAGAACAAGTTGAGCAATTCTATCACCAACTTCTATATCATAATCTTTATCAGCATGATTCATCAGAGGTACTAATAATTCACCTGTATAACCTGGATCAATTAAACCAGGACTATTGATGAGAGTTATTTTATGTTTGGTTGAAAGACCAGATCTTGGTAAAACAAATCCTGCACATTGTTTTGGTAAATTTATTGCTAAACCTGTATTTACCAACGTTACTTCATTAGATTTTAAGGTGATGTTTTCAGATGCACTAATATCATATCCAATATCAGAATCGTATTTTTGAGATGGTATTTTTCCATTTGGGCTTATTAGTTTTATTTCTATCTCAATATTTTTATTCAATGGTAACCTTTCATTGATGAATATTAGAGATTATCTTTTTATAAGGAAAGCGAAATCCTCAAATAAAATCAAAATTCTAGATGTTCTTGGTTTTGAAACAGATACAACAATAATTCAAACTCCTGACATTATCAAAGAAATGGATAATCTAAGAATTACAAGTGAGTTAGACATGGTTGATGTAGAGGTTGAATCTACACAAATTGGACAAGAACTTGTTATTACAAATGATGACTTATTTAGAACTCAAGATCAAGAAAACTCAAATCCAAATACGGAAACATTTGTTCCGTTAAACATAACATCTCAAATCAAGAAAATTTGGACAGATTTAGAAATAAGAAGAAAATGGGTATCTCCTGCACTTTTTGGATTAGCTACTATAAGCATTATTAGCTTTGCTTCAATTTTTATTATAAATATAAGAAATACTGGTATAGAGAATGAAACCATAGCAATCTCAATTTCAAAGGAAACGAATAATAAAATTAACCAATTATCAGAATTGTTGAATGTGGCAACAAACCCCTTCTACTCTCGTTACGATGTATCAAATGCAAGCGCTAATTTGCAGGTAATTGAGGCATCATTGCTTCAATATCAAGAAAATATAGAAAATAGAGATATTACAAATAAAGAAAATGTTCTTTCTTCATTGAATTTACTTTTTGATGTTGTAAAAACATTAGACCAATTAATCACTTACAGAATTATGCATTCAGAAATATTAATTTACGAAGAAACGTTAGATATAAATGAAGATACAGATATTGATACCCTTGCAGCTCAATTATCCCTTATTGGAGCAAAAAGTAACTTAAATGCTGAGACATTACCTGAATTAAATGAGTTAAAGAATCATAAAGAACTAGTAAGCTCTGCATTGATAACAGCGCAAGATTTACATGGTAGATTAGTTGCTTCACTAAGAAATAATGAAGATGAGGTAGCAATGACTTTGATAAGTGCCATAAAGTTTAATAAAGAGTCCGAAATTGCATTTTTTAATAATTCATTGGAAATATTTAGAGAAAATTATGAAAATATTCTTAAAAATATTGAGGATCTACCCTAATTTAACTCCGCAGCTTCCTTTTCGAAGTCTGAAACAGCAGAAAACTCTTTATAAACAGAAGCAAATCGGAGATATGCTACTTCGTTTATGTCTTTTAGATGAGACAGAACAGTTTCACCTATAGTTTTACTTTCGATTTTTTTCCCATGATTCTTTAGATCAAGATAAATAGTTTCAACAAGGTTTTTTAATTTTTTTTCACTTAATTCTTGTCCTCCAAAAGCATTTTCAACACCACTAAATAACTTTTCGTATTGAAATTCCTCTAAATTACCATTTCTTTTCTTTACTATGAGCTCAATTTCTGATTTTTCATATGTTGTGAACCTTGTATTACACGCAGAACACTCTCTACGCCTTCTAATTGCGTCACCATCAACATTTTTTCTTGAATCTACAACCGCAGTATCTTCTTTGTTACAAAACGGACATACCATATATTGTGTATTATAGAAATCTTGAGAATTTCTAACAAATAATTTAAGGAATTATTAAAATCTGATCTTCATAAATAGCCGAATTTTGAAGATTGTTTAGTTTTTTTGCCTCAAATAAGAAATTTTCAATATCATTTGAATCATACTTTAAAGCTATATCCCAAAGGGAATCACCTTTCTGGACCTGATATGTAATAAGTTCATTGTTTGTTGCGATAATTAGAGAATTATTTTTAATTATTGGCGTAGTTATTAGTGAAAACATTGTCAAAAATGTAAATAATATTAACTTTTCTTTCATAAAAATATATTAAAAACCACATATGACACTTTTTATATTCGAACATATGTACTAATATATAATTATGGTTTCCGAAAAACAAAAAAATATTTTAAATTTTATAAATATATTTATCGAAAAAAATGGATTTGCACCTTCAGTAAGAGAAATTTGTGAAGGTGTAAGTCTTAAATCTACAAGCACAGTCCAATATCACCTTGAAAAACTAATCCAATCGGGACTACTCCAAAAAAACTATAAAAAATCTCGTGCATTGACTGTAAACAACCAACTATCAAACAAAAAAATTCCAATACTAGGAGAAATTGCTGCAGGGTCTTTACTTATGGCTGAAGAAAACGTTATAGGAACTGTGAATTATCCAGATACTGATGAAAAATCTGATTTATTTGCTTTATCAGTTTCTGGTGATTCGATGATTGATGAGGGAATTCATGAAAAAGATTTAGTTATTATTAATAAAAATGAACCAATTAAAAATGGAGATATAGGTGCATTTCTTATAAATAATTCAGAAGGTACGATTAAATTTCTCAAAAATATTCAGGGTAAACAATACCTAGTACCTGCAAATAAGAACTATGAAAAAATTCCAGTTAATGAAAATATACAACCTATAGGAAAAGTTGTTTCTTTAATTAGAGATATGTAACTTCACCTTTAAGATACAACTTTTCTTTTTCAAAAGATAGTTCGAGATCTCCACCAGGATATAAAACGATTGCATTATCATCAACTTTATTAATTTCTCTTAAATAAGTAAACAAAGCTAAAGCTCCAGAACCACAAGCGTCTGTTTCGCCAACTCCCCTTTCGTTTACTCTTGCGTAAATAAATTTACGATCAACAACTGAAAAGATTTCAACATTTATACCATTAGAAAATACATCTAGCTTTCTGGCATTTACTGAAAATTTTTCGAGATCAAATTTCTCTACATCATCGACCTCAACCATTAGATGAGGATTTCCTACTTCACTAGTCGTACATATATAATTATCAATTTCGATACTGTCACCAGTCGTAGGAAGAGGTGCTTCAATTTTTACATAATCATTTTCTACAAATGCTTTTATATCACCAACTGGAGCTTTAACAATCAATTTTTTAGTATCCACTAAATTATTGTCTACTGCAAATTTTGCTGCGCAACGCACACCATTAACACATAATTCAGCAGGAGTTCCATCATTATTAAAATAGTGCATTTTCACTGTTGAAATATCTATGCCCTCTACCAATATGACTCCATCAATAGGAAAAAGTGAATCACTTACAATTGAAATAATTTCTATATCTGACAAGTCTCGATCGTACTTAGTACATATAAAATCATTGCCTGTTCCTGACATATAAGATTCATTTACCATCTATAATCATTTCCAATTCTTTACGAATAATTTTTTTATCATCGGTGTCAACAATTTTTATTCTATCTTCTTGTTTAAACCATGTAAGTTGTTTTTTAGCTAACCTATTCGTTTTTAAATTAATATTTTCAGCAAGGTCATTACTTAAATTCATTCCTATAGCTTGTAATACAGTTTTTGAAGGATTAGTAATAGCATTCATCTCATCTATGACACCCTGTTGAATCATTTCATCAGTTCGCTTACTAATTCTGTTTATATAATCAGGATGATTCCAAAATATACCAACAAAATTTTCTGGAATATTTATTGGTGGGAAAACATACTTTACATCTTCTAAAATTGAATTTTCTATATTACGAATAAGTCTTCTTTTATTAATTTCAACATCAGGTGTTTTAATTTCATACATTTCATGAAACTTTAACAATTGATCAACATTCAATTGTTCTAATTCAGATCTTATAGCTGGATCAGTGGGTCTAAACTCAAAACTATTAATTAGTGAACGAAAATATAAACCGGTACCACCAACAACAAGATAATCTTTTTCAAAGGATTTTTCTGGAATTTCCATCTCGATTAAGTAATTGAGATAATCTACTACAGAAAAATTTTGATCAGGTTCAGCTATATCAAGTCCGTAATATAAAACTTGTGATCTCATTACATCATTTGGTTTAGCAGTAAGAATATCCAATCCCTTGTAAACTGCCATTGAATCCAGGGAAATTATATCAAAGCTTCTTTCGATAGCAATTTCGTGAGCAAGTCTTGATTTTCCTGATGCAGTAATACCTGTTAGAAAATATAGCAAGATTACAAAGTGGCTTTCAAGAAAAAAGGTGTTGAATCATATATTTTCACATTTAAAAGTTTGCCAATATGTTCACTGCTAGATTCTAGATGTACTATATGACCACCTTCTATACGACCAGTCAGAATATTGTTATCTTTTTTTGAAACTTTCTCTACAAGCATCGTTTGTTTCGTATTTTCGAATCTTTTATACCTTTTTTCGCTAATTTCAGTTTGTCTAACTTTTAATCTCATAAACCTTTCATCGATATTTTCTTTTGCAACAAATTGATCGACATAATCAGATGCAACTGTTCCAGGTCTAGGTGAAAATTTAAACATATAAATCAAGTCAAATTCAGCATAATTAACTACCTCCATTGTTTGTTGAAAGTCCTCCTCGTTTTCACCAGGAAAGCCAACAATAATATCAGACGATATCGATACGTTAGGGATTAATGATTTAATTAAATCTACCTTTTCGAGGAATCTCTTTTGGTTATAACCTCTATGCATTAAAGATAATATTTTATTACTCCCACTTTGGAGTGGAATATGAATCTGATTCGCTACTTTTGGTAAGTCAGCAACGGCTTTTAATGTTTCTATTTTAAAATCTTTGGGATGTGGTGATGTAAATCTAATTCGTTCAATACCATCAATATCGTGAATTTTGTAAAGTAGTTCAGTGAAATATGGTTTTCTCCTATTATCGATCATTAAATCTCTACCGTAAGAGTTAACATTTTGACCAAGTAACGTTATTTCTTTAACTCCATCATGAGCAAGGCTTTTAATTTCATTGATAATGTCTGAGGGTCTTCGACTTATCTCTATACCTCTTACAGAAGGTACGATACAAAATGTACAACTGTTGTTGCAACCAATTTGAATTGTAACAAAGGCACTGACACTTGACTCTCTTACAGCGGCAATTTCTGTTTCAATATCAGTTGTTTCCTCAATAATCTCTGTAATCGGACCCCAATCTTCTGCCTGGTTGAGTAAATTAATTACTTCTGTTGTATTGTGCGTTCCAATAACAACATCTACCCAAGGTGCTCTCTCTCTAACTAATTCTTTATCTTTTTGTGCTGCGCAACCACCCACAAGTAACCGTCTATTTGGTGCAAGTGACTTCCATTTTTTTAAATGCCCTAATGTTCCATATAATTTATCATCCGCATTTTCTCTGATTGTGCACGTATTAACAAAAAGTACATCAGCATTATCAATATCATCAGATTTTGTCATGCCATCATTGTTAAATATTCCAGCTATTTTTTCTGAATCATGCTCATTCATCTGGCAACCAAAAGTTTTAATATGATATTTGAGACCATTTCTAGATGCTTTTGGTCTTATTTTATTTTCTATATGTATAGAAGTTTTCACATAACAAATTATAAAAAAATTATAAGGAAAATTAAGTTATTTTTTGTTTTTAGTCTCTTCTGAAGATTCCTCTTCATTTTCAGTTGATTCATCTTCTACAACCTCGACTTCATCTGATTCAATAAGACCTACAGCTTTATAGACATCTGTCTCTAGCTGTAAAGCAAGGTCAGGATTCTCTCTTAGAAAACGCTTAGAATTCTCTTTACCTTGACCAAGTTGTACTTCATCATATGTAAACCAAGCTCCTGCTTTTCTAGCAATACCGTGCTCAACTGCAACATCTAAAAGGCTACCTTCTCTGGATATACCTTGGCCAAACATAATATCAAACTCTGCTTCCTTAAATGGTGGAGCGACTTTATTTTTAACTATCTTGGCTCTTACTCGGTTTCCTATTTGTTCTGGTCCAACCTTTAATGTCTCTATTCTTCTTACATCAATCCTTACAGATGAATAAAATTTAAGAGCTCTACCACCACTGGTTGTTTCAGGAGATCCCCACATAACACCAATTTTTTCACGGATTTGATTAATAAAGATCACAGTTGTACCTGATTTATTGATTGAACCAGTTAATTTACGCAAAGCTTGTGACATCAATCGAGCCTGGAGACCAACATGAGTATCACCCATTTCGCCTTCAATCTCAGCTTTTGGAACTAATGCTGCAACAGAGTCAATGACTACTAAATCTACACCTCCAGATTGAATTAACATGTCTGCAATTTCAAGCGCTTGCTCACCAGTATCTGGTTGAGAAACAAGTAGTTCATCTACATCAACACCTAATGCTCTCGCATATACCGGATCAAGAGCATGTTCAGCATCAATAAATGCTGCCACACCACCTGCTTTCTGTGCTTCAGCTGCAACATGGAGAGATAATGTAGTTTTACCTGAAGCTTCAGGTCCATAAATTTCAATAACTCTACCTTTTGGAACTCCGCCGATACCTAAAGCTAAATCAATTGAGAGTGCTCCTGTCGAAATAGCTGGTATTTTTTTGATGTTATCAGCACCAAGCTTCATTAACGAGCCTTCACCGAATTGTTTTTCTATTTGATCAAAAACTGTATCTAGTTTTTTTGCCCTGTCTTTATCCATTTTTTCTCCTTAATTAACAATAATTAATTTATATTAAAACATCTAAGTAAGACAATTTTACTAGAACATTTGTTCTAATACAAGTTTTTTATGAATTTAATCAATTCCCATTGAGCTTTATTTGCTGCTCTTTCTAAGATTTCAGCTCTATTTCCATTCATTTTATGGTCTGAAATAACTGTTTTCTTTCCATTTGATATACAAATAAAGATTGTTCCTACAGGGTATTGACTAGATGAGATTGGTCCTGCCTCTCCTAAAATTGTAAGAGCTATATTAGATTTATATTTATTTAATGAGGATATGGTCAGGTTATACGTTAATTCTTCCCAATCGTCAAAATTAATATTTTCATCGTTTAATAATATTTTTTTTGACTCTTTTGTATAAACAATGTCAGATCCAATAAAATATTTACTTATCCCTGGATTCTTCACAAGCAATGAGGAAATCAAACCCCCAGTGATACTTTCAACAAAAGAGATTTGAAGCTTTGAATCACTAATTAAATTTCCAAGTACTTTTTCGACTGTAATATTTTCGTAAGATAAAATATCATCTTCAAATGTTTCATCTATCTTTTGTAGAAACATATCAGATTGATCATTTGAGACAGAGTTTTTATCAAATCGTAATTTAATGATCCCTTTACTTGCAAGATAAGCAATATCTAATCCCTCTGGTTTAAATTTATTTATTTCAGCAGCCAATGATGATTCTGCTTGATTGAAAAACATAACAAATTGATATTCTGTATTTTCTTTTTCGTAATTTTTACTTAGAAAAGGGATCAACTCATCCTCAACAAGAGGTATAAATTCTCTTGGCGGTCCTGGAAAGATAAAAATGAATTTATTGTCATGATTAATTTTTATACCAGGTGCTGTTCCCTGAGTGTTGGTTAGTTTTTCACTTCCAACTGGAATATAAGCTTGCTTTATATTTGTATCAGGCATAATTAACCCGCGAGCTTTCCAACGTTCTTTCATCCACTCTAGATGATCATCATCTAGCTCAAGTTCCATTGATAAAGATTCAGAAATTGTTTCCTTTGTTATATCATCTTCTGTTGGCCCAAGACCTCCTGAAGTGATAATTACATCACAATCTTTGAGTAAAAAATTAAGTGCATTATTAATTTCATCTTCTTGATCTGAAATTGTAATATCTTTATCTAATTTAAATCCATTTTCATATAAACGTTTGCCAAGGTTTGTTAGGTTTGTATTGACTGTATCCCCTAGCAATATTTCTGTACCAATTGTTAAAAAACCAATTTTCATATTTTTAGGTTAGCAATGTTTAATTTAAATATAACTAGGATAAATGTATGAGAAAAACAATCATACTTTTACTTTTACTATCTTTTTGTTCATCAGGATCGGATAGTACCTCAAATGAACCGACAAATAGTGCAGCAGCATCTTCAATTGAAGAACTTATATACGAAGATGAAAATGGAAATTTAGTTAATGAAGATCTTACTAATAAGAAAACACTTGTTGTTTTCTGGGCTGATTATTGAGGAATTTGTAGAGAGGAGTTGCCTCTCTTAGAAGCTAATCTAGCAGCAGTTAGCCAAAACTATGATGTAATCGCATTGGCACATAGTGATGTGGATTCAACTATGAGTTGGGTTTCAGAAAATCTAAAAGGTGAAATTACAATTGGGTTTTCTACATCTGATATGAGAGATAATTTAAAAATTATTGGTCAACCAATTTCTGTAATTATCGATACAGATGGAAGTATTCTTTCGCGAGAATATGGATACGTACCAAACGATTTATAAATTTACAAAATTTTAACTTAATACTCAAGCAGTTTCTGTCATAAATTGTATGATGAGAGTGTAATCTAGCGGAGGAAAATGTGAAAAAAACATTTCTTATACTTCTTTGTCTCTCACTTGTACTAGCTGCTTGCGGTGGTACTGAAGAAGAGACAGTAGAAGAATCTGCAGTTGTTGAAGAAGAGGTAGAAACTCTAGATTCTCCAGCAGTAACTACAGCTGAAGTTTTAGATAAAATTACATTCGGTTTCATTCCAAGTGCAGAACAAGCTGATCTTCAAGACAATATCAAACCATTAATGAAAGTTTTAACTGATGGACTTGGTATTGAGGTTGAAGGATTTGTAACTAGTGACTTTTCTGGTTTATTAGTTGCAATGGGATCTGGCCAAGCTGACATTGGAGCATTTAATACTTTGGGCTATGTTAATGCACTAAATGTTTTCCCAACAAGAATTGAGGCAATTGCTAAAGTTGTAAGATATGGTTCTGGTTCATACCACGCAAATTTCTGGACAACAGATGCGAGTGTTTGTGATTCGCCACCTGTAATCGGAGCATTTGAAAATATTGACGGTGTTCCAACACTTATTTTAGGTTCTGAAACAGAATCTCCAGATGTTAAAGCATTACAAGTTGGTTGGACCTTTGGTGATGACGGAAAAATTCCAGAGGTTAGAAATATTGATGGAGTTGATGTAACAGTCAGCCCAGGATATGCATGTGAGGCAGATTTAAATGTATTAAGGGGTGAAAAGGTATTATTTGTTGAAGAGGGTTCAACATCTGGATATCTATATCCTTCATTACAGTTGAAAAATATGGGTATTGATTACACATCTGATATCACGCAAGTTTTTGCAGGATCTCATGACGGAGTTATTTCCGGATTGTACAATGGCGATGCTAAATTTGGCGTTACTTATGATGATGCAAGAAGAACTTTAAGAAAAACTAACCCAGATGTTGGTGAAAAAGTTATTGCTATAGGAATCTCAGCAGAAATTCCTAATGATGTTGTTGCTGTAAGATCTGACTTACCAGAAGATATAAAATCAAAAATATATCAAATATTATCTGACTACATGGCTACTGATGAAGGAGCCGCAGTTATGGATGAAATTTATGGCTGGACAGATGTCGTACCTGCAGATAACTCAGAATTTGATGTTGTAAAACAAGCAGCTGAAGAATTCGGGCTTTACGACGATTAAAAGATTTTTTAACCGGGTTGATTTTTCAGCCCGGTTAAAATTCTTATTATGATTAAATTTGAAAATGTAAGCGTCACCTATCCAGGAGGCGTTGAAGCACTAAAAGATCTAAACCTCGAGATCAATGATGGAGATTTTATCATTATTGTAGGTCTTTCTGGTGCAGGTAAATCTACCCTTCTAAGAACAGTAAATAATCTAGTTAAACCTTCAACTGGTTCTGTCTATTTGGAAGGTAAAAATGTTACGAGTGCAAAAAAAAAGGAATTGAAAAAAATTAGATCACAGATTGGAATGATTTTTCAAACATTTAATCTTGTTAATAGGTCAACCGTTTTAAAAAATGTTCTTACTGGTAGATTGAGTAATATTTCAACAATTAGATCAATACTGGGACTTTGGCCTAAAGATCAAAAAGAAATGGCATTTGAAGCCTTAAACCAGGTTGAGATATTAGAAAAAGCATATGTGAGAGCATCAAACTTATCCGGTGGTCAACAACAAAGAGTAGGTATTGCCAGAGCTTTATCTCAAAAACCAAAAGTTATGTTGGCTGATGAGCCTGTTGCTTCCTTAGATCCAATTACATCAAGAGTTGTAATGAGTTATTTAAAGAAAGTAAATACTGAACTTGGAATAACCACGATTGTTAATTTGCATTTTCTTGATTTGGCAAAGGAATTTGGAGATAGACTTATTGGACTTAGAGATGGGAAACTTGTATTTGATGGGAATGTAAACGATGTTTCCGATGAAGATTTTGAAAATATATATGGAAGATCAATTAAATCTTCTGATCTAATTGGTGATGATTAATATACCAAAAAAACCGGCACCAACGTACCTTGTAACTTTAGGTATACCTGCAGCAATACTGTTTACAATTTTTTCTTTTAGAAGAATAGGTTTCAACCTTCAAGACTTTAGGGAAAATCTAGCAAACAGAGCAATTGTTACAGATCCATTATTTAATCCCAAATGGCAATGGGCTTGGGAAAACACAGCAGATGCATTACTCGAAACTGTACAGATAGCAATCCTTGCAAGTATCGTTGGATGTGCAGTTGCTTTACCATTAGCTTTTTATGCATCAAGAGCTACAAATTTAAACAAATACTCTTATTTTTTATATAAATCGTTTTTAAATCTTGTAAGAACAATTCCAGATTTGTTTTGGGCTATGTTATTCACTGTTGCAGTGGGGATAGGACCATTTGCTGGTGTTCTTGCATTAATTATGTTTTCACTTGCAATAATGGGTAAGCTTCTGTCTGAGACTATTGACAGTATAGATCCTGGACCTATGGAAGCTGCAAAAGCAACGGGAGCATCACATAATCAATCAGTTTTTACTTCTGCGTTACCACAAGTGTTGCCAAATTATACTGCTTATTTTCTTTACATTTTTGAGTTATGCATAAGAGCTAGTGTCATTCTTGGTTTAGTTGGTGCAGGTGGGGTTGGTAGAATTATTGAAACACAAAGAATCTTTCTTAGGTTTGATAGAATATCTCCAATTATTGTAATAATTCTTGTAGTTGTCATTCTTATTGAACAATTCAGTGTATGGATAAGAAGAAGGATTATATGAAGATTCCACAACAGCCATTAAGTCAACGAATACTCAAATATTCATTAACCACATTAATAATAATTGGGTCATTATGGTCAGCAGCTGGACTTGAGATAACTTTAGAAAGAATAATAGATGCTCCAAGGCAAATTGGTATATTAGTAGGAGCTATGTTTCCTCTTGATCTAAGTCAAGAAGCATTTGACAGAATAATACCTAAAGTTTTTGAATCCTTATTTATAGCATGGGCTGGAACAGTAATTGGAGCAATATTTAGCTTTCCAGTATCTTTTTTAGCTGCCCAAAATGTTGCTGTTGGAATTGTGAGTAGAACAACTAAACAAATATTAAATGCAATAAGGGCATTTCCTGAATTAATTTTAGCATTTGTTTTCTTACCAATTACTGGACTTGGTCCATTTACTGGAACATTAGCAGTAGGCATACATTCAATTGGCACATTAGGAAAATTATCTTCAGAGGTTATCGAGGGAATAGATGAAGGACCTTTAGAAGCTATAAAATCTTCAGGTGGATCCAAATTAAATGAGCTTTCATTTGGTGTAATTCCTCAAGTAATGCCAACAATAACTTCTTATTGGCTTTATAGGTTTGAAATAAACTTGAGAGCTTCTGCAGTATTAGGTGTTGTAGGCGCGGGTGGAGTTGGTCAAGAACTTATAAATCAACTGAGGTTTAGAGATTTTCCTAGAGCAGGTACTGTACTTATATGTACAATTATTTTAGTTCTTACAGCAGATACAATTTCAGCAGCAATAAGAAATAGAATTATTAAAGGAAAAGTAGTAAAAAGTTAATTACTCTTCGTACCAATTATCGTCAGCCGTCTCAACTTCATCGTCTGCAGTCTCAGATTGTTCAATATCACTAGCATCATCAATTGATGAAAGATTATTTGTTTCATATTCTTCTACTGTAATTAAAACCTCTCTTGCTTTTGAGCCTTCTGAAGGTCCTACAATTCCTTGAGATTCAAGAATATCCATTAATCTACCTGCTCTAGCAAATCCAACTCTTAGTTTTCTTTGTAACATTGAAGTGGATCCTAATTGTGATCTAACAACAAGATCTGTAGCAGTTTTAATTAACTCTTCATCTTCACCTAAATCATCTTCACTTTGAACAGTTGTAGATTTTTGTTCTTCAATAACAGCAGGATTATATTCAGCTTCTTTTTGTGACTTAACCCATGAGACTACATCTTTAATTTCTTCCTCAGTAACCCAAGCACCTTGGATTCTTTCTAATCTAGGATTTGAAGCTGTAACAATGAGCATGTCTCCAAGCCCAATTAATTTTTCAGCTCCAGACTGATCAAGGATAACTCTTGAGTCTGTTGTTGAGGCTACAGAAAATGCAAGTCTTGAAGGAATATTTGCTTTCATTACACCAGTTATAACATCTACAGAAGGTCTTTGAGTTGCGACAACTAAGTGTATTCCAATTGCTCTAGCCATTTGAGCAAGTCTTACAATGGCCGACTCCACTTCCCTACCAGCAACCATCATCAAATCATTCAATTCATCAATGCACACAACTATGTATGGAAATCTATCAAATTTTTCTGTATCTAATAATCCAGCATCAAATTTTTCATGATATCCATTAATGTCTCGTACTTGCCCATCAGCTAATAAATCATATCTTCTATCCATTTCAGATACAGCCCAAGATAAAGCATCAACAGCTTTCTTTGGGTTTGTAATTACCTTTGTAAGTAAATGAGGTACATTGTTGTATTGTCCTAACTCTACTCTTTTTGGATCTACCATTACCATTTTTACTTCATCTGGATTAGTTCTCATTAAAAGAGAAGTAACAATTGAATTTATACAAGAAGATTTACCTGCACCAGTTTGACCTGCTATCAAAACGTGAGGTAGTTCAGATAAGTTTATTAGTCTAGCTTGACCTGAAATATCTAATCCAAGTCCTACATTTAATGGATGATCTAATTTTTTTGCCTCTGGTGAGGTAAGAACATCTCCCAATGAAACAAGTCTTCTTTGTCTATTTGGAATCTCAATACCAATCGCACTTCTTCCGGGAATTGGGGCTAAAAGTCTTACATCTGGTGTAGCTAATGCATAGGCAATATCGTGTGAAAGCGATGTAACTTTAGATACTTTAACACCAGGTGATAACTCAATCTCATATCTTGTGACAGTTGGTCCAGGAACAATTTTTGTTAATTCTGCTTCTACACCATGTTCTTTTAAGAGATTTTGTAAATCTGTTGCCGTTTGTTGTAAAAGTTTTTTTGAAGTAGAAACATCAGTACCCATTTTTAATAATTTCAATGGTGGAAGTACATAGTTGGATGATTTTGTATTTGGTTTTTTCGATTTAGGCAATGAAGGTTCTTTTGACTTAGGTTTCTTTGAATTAACTGATTTTTTAACTTTTTCCTTTTTCAATGTAACAACATTATTAGTTTCAACTTCTTCTGATGGAGTTATAGTTTCAGTATTAATAAGATCAAAATTTATTTTAGATGCCTCTCTCCTAGCTTTATAAAATGCAAAAATAAACCTATATGAGTAAACAAAAATTGCCTGAACTCCACCAATGAGATCTTTTAGTTCTATATCTGTCATATATAAAACAGAAATGATCAAACCGAATAAAAGCACAACATGCGTCATTTCTGCAGCAAGTAAATTATTTAATGGGTAAACAATGAATGCAGAAATAAACCCTCCGGATTTTTGTAGAGCAGCACTCCCAACACTTATTGACAGTGGTTCAGAGTGTATGTAAAAGTGAAATAATGCTGAAGTGAATATTTGTACCCAGATTGTTCCAATAAATACTTTTTGGGTATTTATAAAGTCTTTATCTCTTATAAGAATTGCAGCACCGTAAATCAAAAGTAGAGGAAATAAATATACACCATAGCCAAACGACCATGTAAGTAAATTATTTACGAACTCTCCTATTGGACCAGCTTTGCCAAAAGAAGATAATCCTACAAGAATGCCTAAACCTGTCATAAAGACAGCGACAGCTTGGTAAGACTTAAAAAATGAACTAGTGATATTTTTTGAAGTATCTGAAATACCTCTTAGAGTTTGAGGTACTTTTATTAAATTTTTCGGTTTAGACACCCGCTTACGCCCATCAACCCTTTTGCGAGTGGATGTCTTAACAGCCACGAGTATATTATACCATAGAAAATAGTAAAAAAAGCCTAATTTTCCTTTATTTTTTTGTAAAAACCCCTAATTTTATTGGCTAATTCAGGTGTAATTGAGGTTATTGGAAGTAAAGGCTCTCCAACTTCCTCCCAACTTTCAGATAAGATTTTTTTAATTGGTCCTGGACTTGGCTCTTCAAATATTGCTTCGAATAAATTAGATAATTGCATATTGATCTCTTCAGCTTTTTCTAAATCATTATCTTTGGCAAAACTTATCATTTCAGAAATCTCATTACCAATAACATGTGATGCAACTGAAACTACTCCTACTCCACCATTTATTACAAAGTCATATGTTTGGTTATCGTTTCCAGAATAAATATCTGCTTTATCCTTTAACAATTCAAGTTGCTTTTTAGAAAATTCAAAATCACCAACTGCATCTTTAATAGAATGAATGCCGATATCATCAACAAGCGTCTGAAGAGTTTCAAGTTCAATTAACGTACTTGTACGACCTGGAATGTTGTAGGCCATTATTGGAAGATCTGTTATTTTTGATATTTCTTCAAAATGACGCAAAATTCCATGTTGAGAAGGTTTTGAATAATACGGAGTAACAATCATTATTCCGTCTACACCTAGAGAATCTGCCATCTTAGTAATTTCAATTGATTCAGAAGTTGAATATGTACCAGTACCAGCAATAATCTTAGCTTTATCACTCACAGAATCTATAGCAGTGGAGTAAATAATCTCTCTGTCTTTAATTGAAAGGTTTGGTGATTCTCCTGTTGTTCCAGTAAGTACAAGTCCTTCCGATTTGTCATGAACCAATTTTCTACAAAGTCTCCATAGAGTGTCCGTATTTAATACACCTCGTGAATCAAATGGAGTAATTGAAGCTGTTAATAAACTACCAAACTCAGTCATGATCAGTCCATTGCTTCTTTCATAAGAGTTTCAAGTCCATAAACGTAAGAATTTACATTTTCCATTTCACGTAATACTATCTCGATACCTGTTAAATATGCTTTTCTATCATTAACTTTATGTTCAAGAATAAATTCTTCAAAAGTATTAGAAAATACGACTTCTTGTTCAGCTAAATAATCATCCGATCTTAATGAATAAATATTGATTGAATTTTCCTCGGTTGTTGCAAAATACTCCCCCTCTATATCTTCTGAGTTCATCTTTTCTAAACTTGAAGCAACATCTTTTGAAGTCCCAGATGGTGCATCTTCCTTATTTGAATGATGTTTTTCTACTATGTGTACATTCTTAAATGTATTTGATAACTGCTCAGAAAAAACTTTTTGGAAAGCTGCACCTGCTGAAAAATTAGGAATAAGTGCAATTCCTTTTTCAGAATTTTTTAATAGTTTAATTGATTCATCATTCACACCTGATGATCCAATTATTAATTTGGCATCATTATTTACAAGAATCTTAATATTTTCATTAACAACAGATGCTGGAGCAAATTCAAAAATATAATCACATACAAGATCATCCGATATTAAAAAGTTTTTAAATGATGAGTCATTTTCTCCAGGATCAACTATCCCAATTACTTCAAAGTCATCTAGATCATTAATAAAATTTGAGACCATCACTCCCATGCTTCCTTTACCACCGGAAACGATTACAGTCTTGTTTGCAATTTCATTCAACTTAATATTCACCTTATACTTGTATTATCAGTCTTTAATGATAATGATAAAAAATGGAATTTAAGAAAAAAACTTTAGAAACTCAAATTATTGAAATATTTCAAAAAATTAGTCCAGCAATTACACGACTAATACAATCCGAAACTGATAATGCAAATATTGTTATTAATCTTGGTAAAACCAAAAGCAAAAACAAGAACGAGATCAACATAAATCCATCTATTTTGGTTAATGCAGTTTCAGATTCAGAACTTGAATTTAAGGAATTAATAATTGGAACTGTAGTCCATGAGGCTATCCATTCTATGGAAGAATATAATTTTAATGTTGATGAAGATCTCACAAAATATAAAGATGACACTGAAGGGTTAACTAACATTGATGAAGTTCTTGAAGTTCTCGCAGGTCCATTTGGAAAATACATTTTTGAAATACTTGTGCATTCCTATGATGAGTTTCAATTTGTAAAAAACTTTAACGGGCTTAGATCAATCCTCGAGGATATTTATAAAGAATCTAGTATCAACATAAAAAATTTAAAGCCTTTCAATAAATTTTTAACATTGCTTTTTCATAACATCACAGGATATGTTGAATTAGATGTAGAAAAGTATCCAAAAAATATTAAAGAACCTTTAAAAGAAACTTTAAGAGTATTAGATAATTTTTCATATGATAAAAACTTGATAGAAGACACTATTGATATAACGATAGAAATTACAGATATTTGTAGAAGATACAATCTATTACCAGATGTTGATAACCAAACATTGGGAGAACGTAGAGAATCAATAGAAAATTTTGAAGACTCCGTGATTGATGATTTAAACAAAGTCTTAATTCCTTCTAGTACAAACATTACTTCAGGTAATACCTTGGAAAAATTCTTAGGTAAAAAGGGTGCAGATTCAGAAGATGAAAAGCTTAACTTTATGGATGATCATGTTTCAAAAGTTGGAACATCCTCAACCGTTTATCTTCCAAATGGTAAAGTATCAAAATTACTGAGTACAAATTTACCAAAATCATTTAAAAATTTATATACAAATGGATTAAATACTTATAACTCCCTGTTGGAAGAATGGGATCTGCCCGTATTCAAAGTTACAAACAAAATAAAACCTTACTTTATACATAACAAAAAAAGGCTAAGAATCAGTGGTTATGATCAGGGCGATTTATCACCACATGTTCCTCTAATGCTTGCATCAGGTAGGTATGAAAGAATGTTTGAACAAAAACAGCGGCTTTCAAACAAATCTTATGCGGTATCTTTACTAATTGATGGAAGTGGATCAATGCTTGAAAAAGATAAAGGTGATTTCTATCCCTGGTCACTCTCTGCGGCATTAATAGGAGCAAGTTATCTTGCACAAATCTGCCATGAATTAGATATTGATTTTGAAGTAGCAATTTTTAATAGGAGCTTCGCTGCAGATGAATTAGAAAATGAAGAATTATATTTAAAGAGAAAGATGGCTGTTTCCTCGATGCTAAATACAAATTATGGATCGAATGCTGAATATTATTTCAATACAACAAATCATTATTTTATTAAAAAGTTTGATGATTCATGGAAAGAAAATTATGAAAAGTTTATAGGTTTAATTGAATTTTCAAGAAACTTAAGGGAGTCATTAGACAAAATAGAATCTAATTTGGATCACCCACCTGCAAGCATGTTTGAAAGAGGAACCAATGTTGATGAAAGAAATATAATGTTTTCTACAAAAAGACTTCTAGAAAAAGGTTCTAAAACAAAACTTTTAGCCGTACTGTCAGACGGTATGACAAGAGGATCGCTTGAGGATTTAAAAAGTTCTATCAATTATGCTTCCAAAGTTGGGATTGATGTAATTGGGATAGGTATTGGAGAAAGAGGCACTTGGAAAGAATATATAAATAAAACCCAAATAAATGAACCTGAAGAGTTAATTCATTCAATAGTAAACATCACAAAGGATATACTTATAAAGAATATTGAAGAATCTACAGGAGTTGCTTGATGGCTGAACAGATATTTAAAAACCCAACTGGTAAGGGTGATATAAAGCTAAATGAATGTAAGCTATCAAAATCAATTCCTGATTATGAATCAAGAGCCGAACGCATACCTGAGTTAGATAAAAATTATGTAGACTTTGGAATTCAATATAAATTAGCTCAAATTATTAAGAGCAAAGAAGATACGTTTAAAAATGAAATCCCGATTCATATTGCACTTAAAGGACATATGGGAACAGGTAAGGATCACGACATAGAGCAATTAGCTGCAAAATTAAATTATCCATACTATCGGATTCCTTTATCAGGTGAAGTTAGAGACGTGACTTTACTTGGTTCAGTTCAATTATATGGAGATGGAGTTGGTGGAACAGATTCCAAATGGCAGGATGGCGAATTAACCAGAGCACTAAGAGGACCTTCCATTATTAATCTATCAGAATTAAATGCAGCTGGACCAGAAGTTTTATTTGCTTTACATTCACTATTAGATAGACATAAAAAACTAGAGCTTCCTAATGGAGAAGTTATTGAATTAAGAAATGACTCATATATTTTTGGAACAATGAATCCAACGAGCTTAAGAGATTATGCGGGAACACAAACTCTAAACAAAGCATTTGCTGATCGATGGGTTATTTGGGATAAACCTTTTCCTAACAAAGAACAGCTTGAATCAATATTTAAAAAACGATATCCAAAATTACAAAATGAATTCACAGATCTAATAATCAAATTGGCTATTGAAATTAATAACTCATTTTTATCTGATGACATAAGCATCAATATTGAAACGCCAATGAGTCTTAGAACAGTTGTAGAAAGAATTCCCGTTGGATTAGATTTGTACAAAAATGCTTCAGATCCTTTGCATGAAACATGGAAAAATATGGTTCTTCCTCATGTAAATCCTGAAGACCTTGATCATTATTCGACACTATGGAATACCGTGGTAAGAAACGGTCCAAATATAAAACCTAGTTTGTAACAAGTTTTACTAAAGGAATATCTCTCTCTGTTTTTGACCTGTAAAGATTAAAAGTAGGATAGAAATCAGTTAATAGTTTCCAATACTCTTCCTTTTCAAGTTCATCAACAATTAAAGGCTTTGCATCTTTGTATTCCTTATTTACGAGTATTTTTACTTTGTCTGTATTTATGTTGAAAAACCAATCAGGAGTTTTGTCTCTCCCTCCATATGAGGCTGCAACAAGATATCCTTCATCAATTACAACATAAGTCAAAGGTGTTTTTCTTAATTTATTTGATTTACGTCCAACTGTTTCTAGGAGTAAAATATTCTCCCCTATTAGCTTTCTGCCAATAAATGTATGATTGAATTTCATAATATTTGAATGAGCAGTTGTTATTAACTTGACGAGCCAAGTTGGCCAATATGAGAATGTTTTACCTAGTAATTTCCAGATATTTTACTCCGGAGAGTCTTGATTTTTATTTTTAAAACCGTCGATTTTATTTTGAAAATCTTTAATTTTCTGATCGATATCAGACATTTCTAAATTTGTAACTTCTTCTTTTAATTTATCAATCTGTTCTTTAACAAACTTGTTTTCATTAAAAACGTCATAAAATACTTTTATTAAAATTGTCGATATTACTAACTTTATGATTTTCTTCATATATAGATAATACGTAGATTTAAATCATAAATAAAGTATTTTATTTGATGTTCCTATTGGAGTAAGAGAGTTTCACAATTAAAATTGAACTGTGAAAGATTTATTAAGCAGTCTTGTAGCTGAACAGCAACTTCTAGATCAATACTTACAAAGTATTCCTGTAAGAAATTGGGATACCAAAACAACCTTTAAGAATTGGAACATCACAAATCATGTAAGTTATCTAGCAGGACTGGAAGATCTAGCGCTTAACGCAATGAAAAAGAAAGGTACCGATTTCAATAAATACAGGGGGCCAAAAGGGTTAGAAAAATTTGAAAAAGAATGTATAAAAAAAGGTAATGAGATGAGACCACAAGATGTTATTGAGTGGTGGAGACTCTCAAGAGCAAAGGTTGTAGAAATTTTAGCTAAAGGATCTCCTGGAAAAAAAATAAAATGGTGGAATAACGAAATTGATTATCTCACATTTTCATCTACAAAATTAGCTGAAACTTGGGCTCATGGCTTAGACATTTACGACAGTATGAAAAAAGATTATGAAGATACAGTAAGAATTGAACATGTTGCATTATTTGGATGGCTAAATGCAGAACACACAAGTAAACAGAACAAAGTCAAGTTTAAAGATTTGAGAATTGAATTAATTGGTCCTGAATACAGAGCGTGGCAATTTGGAAATGAGAAGTCAGAAAATAGTATTAAAGGAAATGCAAGTGACTGGTGTAGGATTGTAACTGGTAGGACAAATAAGGGATTCAAACCAACTCTTTCAGTTGAGGGGGATTTTGCAAAAAAATATCTAAAACTACAGCACGCAAAAATTTAATTTATGATCATCCATGGCGTAGTTCATTTAAAAGCTTTGCCGGGTTCACCGTCAAATTCCTTAGGATTAGATGAGATCACCAAACTTGCCCAAAAAGATGTAGAAAATTTATATACTGCTGGGGTTGATGGAATTATTATCGAAAACTTTGGTGATGTACCTTTTGTAAAAAATGATATTTCAAAAAGAACTCTTGCTAGTTTTACTTCTGTTGTACAAAAGTTAGAAATAAATTCAGATTTAAAAGTTGGTATAAATGTTTTAAGAAATGATGGAATAGCAGCTCTATCAATTGCAGAAGCTACGAATTCAGATTTTGTAAGGATTAATGTTTTAAATAATGTAATGATGTTTACCGACCAGGGAATAATTGAAGGTGAAGCACATGAAATTTCTGATTTTAAAAAAAATCTAAATAATGATATTGAAATATATGCTGATGTGTTTGTTAAACACGCAGTACCACCAGAGGGTTCGAAAATAGAAAATCATGCAGAAGAATTAATAAACAGAGCTGGTGCAGATGTTGTTATTGTAACGGGTGATGGAACTGGTCATCAAATAAATATGGATGACCTTACAAAGGTTAGAGAGATAGTTCCTGTTGGAAAATTAGCAATTGGATCAGGAGTTGATCATACAAACATTAATCAATATGAAAATATTGCAGATATTTTGATTATTGGAACAAGTTTTAAAAAAGATGGAAATGTTGAAAATCCAGTTGATATTGATACGGCAAAAGAAGTTATTGATCAATTAAAATAAATTTTTAATAAAACTCTTAAATATTGATTTGCTTACTATCATTTCTATTTGAATGGAAGCCATACTTAATCCAGCAATTATTTTATTTATTTCTGGGATCATCATTGGACGAATATTTAACGATACACTGCCACCAGCTCTATCAAAATATTTAGGATATTACTTGCTTCTTTCATTGGGTCTAAAAGGTGGTATCAGTTTGCAACAAAACGGATTCACAAGCGAAGTTGTTAACGCTATATCCCTTGGAATATTTTTTGCATTGCTTATTCCTATACTTTCTTATTTATACTTAAGAAATAATTTAAATATTGATGATGCAGCTGCTCTTTCTGGCACATACGGTTCTGTAAGTGCAATCACTTTTGTTACTGCAATATCCTATTTATCGACAAACTCTCAAGCATTTGATGACTATATGTCAGCTGTTCTCGTTGTAATGGAATTCCCTGCAATTTTTATGGCACTTTTTCTTATTACAAGAAAACGTAACGTTGACCAAAATAATTTTGAAATAATAAAAACAGCATTTTTAGAAGTGCCAAATGTATTGTTAATATCCTCACTGATAATTGGCTTTAGTATCGAAGGCACAATTTCAGATAATGTTGAATTCTTCACTGATACTTTGTTTGAATATGTTTTATATTTATTTTTATTTGTGATGGGAACTCGTGTAGCTAAAAGACTTAAAGAGCTAAAGGGTAAGGGTAAAACTTTAATACTTTTTGCATTGATCACTCCCCTTATAGGATCTCTTTTAGCATTATTTGCATCAAACTATTTTGCACTTTCAATTGGAAATGCAACATTACTTATGGTTTTGACGGCCAGTGCAAGCTATATTGCTGTTCCAGCAGTAGTTAAAGATGCAATTCCAGATGCAAATCCAGCAATTTATCTTGGTTTGAGCTTAGGTGTGACTTTTCCTTTTAACATAATCATTGGCATACCCGTCTATCACGAGCTTGCAAAATATTTTATAGGTTAGTTAAGCTGTAATAAATGTACACCCGTAAATATAAAGTAAATAGACAAAAAGTTCACTATGTAAAATTTGATAAGGATACCTATTTACTCGAATCATTAACTGAATATGCAATCAACAATAAAATAAAGACTGCTGAAATTTCATTTATAGGTGCTGTTCAAAATTTAAATGTTGTTTACTTTAACCAAGAAACTAAAGAATACGAAGATCACTTTTTTGATGGTGGTTTTGAGGTACTGAGTGGTCTTGGAAACATCACATTATTTGAAAATAAACCATTGGTTCATATCCATATATCTGTATCTGATAAAGATGGTAAGGCATTTGGAGGACATTTAGTTAATGGTACAAAAATTTGGCTGATAGAGGCCATCATAAAGCAACCTACATTTATAGGAAAAAATTATATAAATAGATACTTTGATGAAGAATTATGTTTGAATGTTTGGAATGACTAGGATAAAGAATTTCCGTTAATACTAAACCCACCATCAACAGTTAGTATTTCCCCAGTTATCCAGCCAGCTTCTTCTGAGCATAGGAAATATACCGCTTCTGCAATATCTTCTGGTTCTCCAAGTTTTTGAAGCAAATGAAGATTTTTTGAATATTCTTCATTTTCCCATAAAAGTTGTGAGAGCCTTGTTCTAACAATTGCCGGAGCAACACCATTTACTCTGATATCAGGTGCTAATTCATAAGCAAGCTGCTTTGTCATGTAAATTAGAGCAGCTTTAGAAATATTATATGCCCCCATTAGATCAGACGGAAAATATCCTGCTACAGAACAGATGTTCATAATAGCTGTGCTTAATTCATTTTTGTATGCTGCTCTTGCCCAAAGTAAAGGACCTTTTTGATTTACTGCCCATGTTTTTTCAAGAGCTCCCATATCAACATCCATTAAGTTTCCACCAGCAGGATTTGTTCCTGCATTGTTGATCAAAATATCAAGAGATCCAAATTTTTCATTTATTTCTTTACAAGTACGATCAGCGGCTTCTTCATCATCAGCTTTTGCCATAATTGTATGAAAATTATCGTTATTTACAGAATTTTGAAGTTCTTCTAAGGTGTCAGGTTTTCTTCCTGTAACAACTACATTAGAATCTCCATCACTTAAATATTTTTCAGCGATTGCAAGACCAATACCCCTGGTCCCTCCTGTGATAAGTACAGTTTTCATAAAATTAATTATAACACTCATAAATCAGTGAGCAGTTACAGTAAATGAGTCATGGATAACTTTGAGAAATACACTTTTTTATTAACTAAAAATAAAGATTTTCAAAAACTTTTTTATGCGAAGTTTATAACTTATATGGGTGACTGGTTTTTAACAGTTCCACTTTTAAGCATTATTTATGAACTTACCAATAGTCCGCTGATAACTTCCATTGTTCTTGTAGTACAAAGTGCTCCCTATGTCATACTTGGTAGTTTTGGAGGATATCTTGCTGATAAATTCGACAGAAAAGTTGTAATTGCTGTTTCGGAATTTCTATCCGGATGTGCTGTCTTATTGATTATGTATTCTGTATCTACGGAAAATGTTTTATTTATCCTTATTTCTTTTTCCTTTTTAGGCGTTGTAAATTCTGCTTATATGCCTGCTTCAGATGCTGCCTTGCCAAATGTAGTATTAAGAGAAAATTTACCTGAAGCAAATGTACTTAATTTCTCAACATGGGGAATTGCTGCTGGACTTGGGGCTGGACTTGGTGGATTTTTATCTGAATTTTTATCAAGAAATCAATTGTTCACCATAAACTTTCTGTCTTTTATGTTCTCAGCATTCCTTGTATTTCTAATTAAAACAAACTTAAATGAAAATTCAGGAAATGTTGACAATAGCAATAGAGTAAAATTTCGAGATGGACTGAATTTTGTTTTATCAGATAAAAAAATATTCTATTTAACCATAACAAAGGGAATGTTTGGTATCTCAGCTGCTGGCTTACTTTCATTGTTTACAATACTTTCATTAGACATATACAACACTGGTGATTTTGGAGCAGGTTTAATGTGGAGTGCTCGTGGCGTTGGTGCATTTATAGGGCCAGTAATGTTTAGGTACTTTTTTGGAAAAACAGATCAGAAACTTCTTTCAACTATTGGTCCCTGCATAATGATCTGGGGTATTTTCTACTTTCTAATAACCTTCTCACCTAGCTTATATATAACAACTCTTCTTCTTGTCCTAGGTCACTGTGGTGGAGGTGCACAATGGGCTTTTTCATCTTACGGTATACAAATTTTGACCCCTGATAATATTCGAGGACGAATTGCAGGTTTGGATTACTCTTTTTATTTTTTAATGTTTACAAACTCAAATCTTATTATTGGATACTTGGCTACTCAGTATGACGTCTTAACTTTATTTAAAATATTTCCGACTTTAGGATTTTCCGTTGGACTTTTTTGGTTTATTAGAACAAGATCTTTCTGGAAAACAATCGAAAGTTAATCAACTTTAGGAATGTCTATCAATTTGGTTGTGTAAGCAGCTGATTTTCTATCAGCTCGCATTTTCCAGTTTTTTTGAATTCCCTGTGCTCCCATAAATAGAGTTCCATTTCCAAATCTATCATTTAACTGGTCTAGTGAATCCATGAGAATATCGGATCTCTCATAATTCTCATGCTCATAGAAACTAAACTGTTCATATTTGGCATCAGATATATCCAAGAGTATTACGCCTATTTTCTGATACTCATAATTTGGCAAAAAAAGTTTATTTGTTAATCTTTTCGCTTCTTTGATTATTTTTGAAGTATTACTAGTTGGAATTGTAAAGAAAGAGCTCATTCCATTGCTATATTTTCTTTCATCTTCTATAAATGGACTTGTTCTTAAAAATACGTGAATACCTCCAGCTCTTGAATTCTGAGCTCGTAACTTTTCACAAGCTCTTGCAACGTATGTTGAAACAGCTTCTTCAAGTTCATATACTTTTGTTACTTTTTTCCCAAACGACTTTGAAGAAATTATGTTTTTCTTATTTTTAACTTCTTCAATTTGCATACATGATATGCCATTTAGCTCATGATAGATTCTCTCTCCTACAATGCTCAGAGTCTTTCGTATCTGTCTTGGATCTCCTGTTGAGAGTTCATATGCTGAATTTATACCAATTTTTCTTAGTCTTCTACCCCATCTTGTTGAGATACCCCATATATCTTCTAGTTCGAGGTCTTTTAGAACCCTTACTCTCTCTGACTCTTCACGTATATCAAAGACATTTGATTCCTCATATTTTTTTGCTTGTCTGTTTGCAGCTTTTGCCAGGGTTTTTGAGGGTCCAATACCAATCGAGATTGGTATCCCTGTCCACTGCTTTATTAGTCTCCGTATTTCATTCGCTGTCTCCGTTAAGTCGCAATAATAAAACTTGCTAATATCTAAAAAAGCTTCATCAATTGAATAGATTTCGATGTCTCCAACTATTGATCGTAAAGATGTCATTACTCTTGCTGACATGTCTCCATAAAATGTATAGTTCGATGAAAATACATGGACATTGTTTCTCTTTATCAATTGTTCATATTTAAATAGTGGAGCACCCATTGGAATGCCTAACGCTTTTGCCTCATTTGACCTTGCAACAATACATCCATCGTTGTTTGAGAGAACAACGATAGGTTTTCCTTCCAGTTTTGGATTAAACACCCTCTCACAAGATGCGTAAAAGTTATTACAATCGACTAAAGCAAAAATTTTATTTTTCATTCTTTATTTATTTCTTTGAATACTGTACACTATTCTAAGATAAAAGAAAGACATTTTTATGCCAAAAGGTGGAGCAAGAAAAGGAGCAGGAAGGCCTAGAGGTCAAGGCAAGTATGGCGAGGCAACTAAAGCGATTCGTGTACCGGAAAGTAAAGTTAAGTACATTTCAGAAATAGTAAGTAAAGGCCTTTACGAAATTCCTCTATACGGAGACCGAGTTGCAGCAGGCTTCCCATCCCCTGCAGATGACTACTTAGAAGACAAGATTGACCTCAACCAATATCTAGTAAAACATCCTGCATCAACATTTTTGGTAAGGGCATCAGGAAATTCAATGATAAACGCTGGAATATTCCCAAATGATATTTTGGTAGTCGATAAAAGCATCAAAGCCGAAAATGGGAATGTGGTAATAGCAATAATTGATGGTGAGCTAACAGTAAAAAGATATGTTAAAAAAAGATCATCAGTTGTCTTGCAACCTGAGAATGAAGACTATGAGCCTATAGAGCTGAATGGAAAAAGTGAAGCACAAATCTGGGGTGTTGTTACCAGCGTAATTCATGACCTTTAATCATGAATCAAGATCAAATTTATAAATACCTTTTGCCATTAGTGAAGTTTCTTGTTCAGATAATTTAAGATAAATTTCATTTTTAATCTCACTAAATAACTCTTTGTTTACTGTGTATACGGCGTCAACAATAACAGACGCTTCTCTATATTTTTCTGAAGAAACTAATGAGTTTAAGAATTCAAGTAAATTATCTTCTCCTCCGGCCATGTCAATATAGGTTTTTCCTATTTCATCAAGAGCAGGAGGTTTTAATTCCGATGGAGTTCCTGAGTACCAACCTCCATATTGTCTCCATACAGAATTAATTAGAAATTTGAAGTCATCATATACAGAAACTAAATATGGCTGTTGAAATTCAGAAGGAAGTGATAATTTTGAATGAATTTCTCGAAGAGAATGTCCACTATTCATCAATGATAAAACATTGTCCTCAATCCACAACATACAATTACTCGTATCAAGAAGTACTTTAGTAATTTGTTTTTTTCCTTTGATCAATGGACCATGACCAGGAAAAAGATATTCCGAATTTAATTCAGACATTTTTTTTAGCACTTCTCCCCACGAACCCACATATCTTTGAGATTTGGATGGATTTCCAGCATTCGGTAAGGACCATATAAAAAAATCACCTGTGAATAGAGCATTGTCTTTTTCTGAATAAATATAGGTTGCATCATCAGTTTCACCTTTCCCGTGAAACAACTTCAGTATTGAATTGTTAAATTCAAGTTCATAACTATCATCGTAGGTTGTATCAGGATAAGTAAATTCATTAGGAAAAACCGGAGAAGGTAATCCAAACTGTCTTTGGTTAATAATACCGTTATATCCAATAGTTTTTTTATAGCGATCAAACCTATTAACAATATTTTTATGACCAATAACTTCTGTGTTGCTATTTGCAAATGCATTAATGATGTAATCAGTACCAGTAACGTGATCTACATGCCCATGGGTATAAATAATAAATTCCACATTTTCAATTCCCCATTCCTTTAATTTACTTACAACTTGAACAGATGAAACTCCCATGCCTGTATCTATCAACAACGCAGATGTACCATCTTTAAAAGCTGCTACATTCCCAAAATTTTTTATGAAAGCTAAATTTTTGTTAACTTCAAACAACTCAACATTGAAACCCTCTTGAATACTTACCTGATTAGGCAATGTTTTTTTTGCAAAAAAACTTTTTGATAAATCAATAGGATTGTAATTATTATCTGTATTCACAAACTGTAGTCCTTCTAAACTGATCTAATTTAGAGATCTCATCTGCTGTATTAACTAACAGTCTCCAAAAAACTGTTCCTTTATTTGTTGTTTGTATAGTTTTTATTTCTTCATTTTGGTTATTTGAGCTTGTTATCAGAAATTCATACCTTTCATTTTCTATTTGTAAATTATTTATTTTAAACTCAACAGTCGTATTGTTATTGTGCACATGAACAACCCAGTAACGTTCATCTTCTGGTACTGGCATAGATACAAATAAATCCCCATTAGCTAAGTCATATCTGCACATGGTGTACATAAAATCATAATTTGGCATTCTTGTTGAGGATCTTTTAGAGATACAAACTTGGTCTAAATATCCAATTATACCTTCATAAGTATCCTCACAACCTTCGAAGGGATTTTCGATAGCATCAGCAATATTCCTATCCAGTTGATTCATAACAATATATGGACCCATAAAAATTAAAAAAACGTGGGTGACCAAGGCAACTATTGAAATTTTTATAGTCCAACTTTTCATTTACAACCCTCATTGATAATGCTTGCGACAGGAATCGATGTTGGATTTTCATAATAATTTAAGTTAGGTCCGTAAATTCTATAAATTAAGGTGAAATCATTTCCAAAATGACTTAATGTGCCATTTTGATTAATTAGATTATTATCTATTTTAATTATGTAATTTTCACCAATTATTGATGTAAGCTCGCTTCCATTTGTAACTTGAGCAAACAAATCATCAAAAGTTGGTTCATCAAATAAGCTATTAGGATCTTGTAGATAATAGTTATCATTTCCATAAATTGCATAACTCCAGTACCGTGCATCAGGAACTTTTCCTGATAGTGTGTAGCTACAGTTACCAGATAATGACTCTCCCCTGTCATCAAAACTTGTCTGTAGATAAATAACTTCGGGACTAGCACTAGGTAGTAATCCTAATAATGAAACATAAGCCCTTTGCCAAATATTTTGTGACTCTAATCCGTAATCAAGATAATAATTCCACTGATTAATAGCATCTTTCCCAAAACCAGTTAGGAATGCGGCTGTAGATGTTGGTCTTGTAAATGGTAGAAAACTTACGATTCCGATAATTATTCCAACAATATATGGAAGAGACTTATTGATAGTTTTTCTCATCATATACATATTAATTTAAGTTTTTTAGGCTTGATAGTTACTTTGAAGTAAATAAGAAAATTTTAATCATGATCACTAAAATATAATCATGTCGATTTTAAAAACAGATTTAACTTTATTTGAAAATCTAAGTGATTGGAAGTATAAAGAAAATTTCACAACTGTAACATCAGAATTTGGAGAATTGGATATTCATTTTGTTGATGAAAATTCAACTAGTGATGAATGTGTTCTTCTTTTACATGGAAATCCTACTTGGGGATATTTATACAGAAACATGATCGATCCATTGAAAGAGAATGGATACCGTGTAGTTGTTCCTGATTTACCTGGATTTGGAAAATCTGATAAATTTTCAGTGAGATATAACTATTCCTATGAAGGATTTGTAGATTGGATGTCACAATTTATTGAGAATACTGATTTAAAAAATATTACTCTCTTTTGTCAGGACTGGGGTGGCTTGATAGGTTTGAGGCTTGCAGCAAAGTATGGTGATAGATTTGAAAAAATTGTTGCTGCAAATACAGGACTACCTACTGGTAAGGCTCCTTTAAGCGAAGGGTTTGCGGTGTTTCGTGAATTTTTACAGATAAAACCTGATCTTCATGTTGCTGGACAAGTAAGGAATGGCACGACAAAAGGAATAGATGAAAATGCGCTTGCTGCATACAATGCTCCATTTCCAGATGATGATCACAAACAAGGAGTTAGACAATTTCCAAACTTAGTTCCAGGTACGCCTAGAACTCCAAGTGCGGAACCAAATAAAGAAACCTGGAAAATATTAAGAGAATGGAAAAAACCATTTTTATGCGCATTTAGCGATAAGGACCCTATATTTTCTGGTGTTGAAAATTCATTTTATAAATTAATTCCTGGGTGCAAAGATATGCCTCACGTAACAATTGAAGATGCCGGACATTTTTTACAAGAAGATCAACCAGAGGCATGCGTTGATGCAATTTTATCAATAAAGGATATCTAGCGAACAGCTACACCCCAGTAATTGTATCCAAGAAACTTTACAGATCCTGGTAAGTACATTGTATCTTTTTCAACAATATTTAATCCAGCATCAGTTATTAACTTTGGTATATCTCTATTTGCATGACAACCTCCTGATAATTTTGGATAAAATATGTTTGTCACATTCTGAAATACTCTTGTGGTCGTATCTGGAGAAATTCCATGTTCACAGAAAAAGTATTTACCTCCTGGCTTTAAAATCCTAAAAATTTCATTTAAAGCTTTGTTTGGATCAGGAATAGAACACAATGAGAAAGTACAAACTACTGAATCTACAGAGGATGTTGGTAAATCAATACTTTCAGCTGAGGATAAATTAAATTCAATATCTAAATTGACCTTGTCAGCATTTTTTTTAGCAATTTTGTTTAGTTCATCTGAAGGATCTATACCAATAACTTTGTTGACCTTTTCGAAGTTATAATATTGCAAATTTAATCCAGGACCTACACCTATTTCAACAACATCACCAGTTGCTAATGGAACAACTTTTTTTCTTTGATAATGATTAGGTTTTGTATTACAAAGAACGGTCAATAGCTTCGGGACTACCTTAGTTTCGTAATATTTTTTACCAAATAATTTTAAAATTGGAAGAACCAAAAATATTGATATGTATGTAAGGATTTTAAAAGCTACTTTTTTCATTAATACCTTAGAATTATTCTACTTTTACATTTTGGACATTGCGATAAAAAGGAGACATACTCCGTTAATTTTGTTCTTTTCCATTTATGTTTACATTTAATACATTTCATAATATTAAATTTCTAAACTTTAGAGATTTTCTTTTTTTTAGAGGTTAAAGTTTTAACTTTTTGAAAAATCAACAACGTCATTCAAAGGAATATGACTTGCAGTATGAGATCCGTAAAAAGCATTTTCAACAATACCATTTTCATCAATAAGTATGTCAGCAGGTATTCCTAAAAATGCACCGCTAATATTTGTAGCTGGATTATATCCTTTTAGCAAAGCCTTGAAAAAACGATCAACTCTAATCGTGATACCAACTAAAAATCTTATGAAACTGTTTTGTACATCAAACTTATCAAAATATATACGATCATCATCACATAAAATTATGATTTTACCATCATGCTTTTTTGAGTTTTTTACTAGATCATCAAAGTCACAGTCAAATATGGCAATAGGTACAAAATTATCTCCGAATTCACTTTCCTTTTCAATAATTTCATTTATTCGTAGATGGCAAAATGGACATGAAGAATATCTATAGAAAGATATCATTGCTTTCTTACCTTTTATTGATTCAAGATTAAATGTAGAACCATCAACAGAAGGTAAAGTAAGTTCGTTTATTACATCGCCTTTTTTTAATTTCAAAAATTTCCTTTCAAATAAAATTATAGATCTACAACCCAGAAAGATAAATTGTGAAATATTAAATTAATGTGAACTAATGTCCACCACGAGGTACACCACCATATTTCATTCTTGTGTCCCCCATGTATGCAACCCTTTCATCTGGGTTAAGTGTTTTACAATCTAATATCTCACCAATAAAGAAAGTGTGGGTTCCAAGATCAATTTTTTGATTAGTTTTTAGCTCAAACCACACAGTTGCATTATCAAATATTGGAACAGTATTCTTTGTTAAAGTTATTGGTTCTTTATTTAAGAAACCTTCAGAGTACTCAGCAGGTTTTGAAAATTTAACGAAAACTTTTGTATATTCGGGTGAAAACATATTTAATGTAAAATAATTACTTCTGTTCATTAAGTCAAAAGTAACACTTTTATTGTCAATACCGACTCCAATAAGTGCTGGTTCCATACTAACTTGTGTAATCCAACTCGCTGTCATACCATTGAACTTACCCTCTGCATGACTTCCAATTATGCCTAATGGGCTTGGAATTTTCCAAGTAGAAACATTTATATCTTCATTACTTATTTCTGTCATATCAATGCTGTGTTAGTTTTTATTCTATCAAGTTGTATCTGACTTGGCTCTGCACAACAAAACCAAGTTTCTGATAATTTTGGTACATTTTTATATGTGTAATTTATATCTAATTTCAAATTGGATTGTGTCATATTTTCAATTATTTTAACCATACCTAGATACTGACTATGCTCATCTAAATCAGGGGTTTCCAATAAGTAATTAAAAAGAGAAACTTGTAATTTATTTACTTCCTCATTTCTATAATCCCACACGTAACTCAATGAATTTTTGTCATAATCTTTTAGATATCCTTTTATTTCTAACCTTTGGAGAATAAGTGAATGCTTAGGGATCAATAATTTGATGGTTAATTGTATAGGATCAACAGTTTCTCTAAGGTTATATTTTTCAATTAAATTAATTATGTCAATTAAATCGCTTTGATTTGTCCATGGAGAAAAAGGCATCCATGTAGGACGAATATCCATATTATTGATTTGTGATATCTCTATAGCATTGGCTAAATCAGTACTAGAATGATTTTTTTCTAAAATTGTTAAAACTTCATCATTTGTGGTTTCAAATGCTGAGATAACAAAAATCATATTTAAAGAAGATAGTTCTTTAAAGTATTTTTCATACTTAATAATATGCTCTACCTTTATAGTTGAATCGTAAGTGACATCTGGAAATTTTGAATTAAGAATTTCAAGCACTTTAAGAGCATGAATTGGACCATTAAAAAAATCTGGATCATTAAATGATATATGCATTGCTCCAGATTTAACTTGATTTTCAACATCAAGTAATATTTTTTCTAAATTGTAGGTCTTAAAACTACCCTGAAATGAGATTGGTATTGGACAATGTGTGCATGAATGTTTACAGCCATAGGTTGTTTCAACTGATCCTGCTATTAAATTTGAAGATCCGTTTACCAGGTGGGCATAATTAGATATATCAGGAAGAATATCTCTGTTTGGTATGTTATTTTTCAAAGAGAATAACTCATTTTTATTAATATCTAAAAATGTATCTAACTCACCATTTTCAATATTGCTGAAGTATTTAATTGATGAATCAAAATCCTCAAGAACAGCACCATAGAGACCAAATGTAAAAACTTTCTTTGGTAGGGTTATGTTCTTTAAAAATTCAATTGATAGAACTGTTGCAGTATGCATTGGTGCATATATACCAAGTACATCATATTCATATATTTTTATTTCAGGACTATCTATCGAAAAGTCGACTATATCAAATTGAATATTTTCAGATTTATACTTATCAACAATTTCAGCGATAATTTTTGGTTGTTTACCTAAATCATAGAAAGATGTTAGAAGAATTTTCACAGTAATTCTTTTATGAATTTAACCGTTTCAAAATCAATTGGAAGTGAGAGAGATATCTCAGTTATGTTACTTTCTTTCCAAGTTTCCAACTTCTTTTCAATGTCTTTTTTGGTACCTACAAGTGTTAATTCATTTAATAACTCTTTTGGAAAAAGATCTTCAGATTCTTTTTTATTACCACTTAAATAAAGATTTTGAAGTTCATCTGCAATATCCTCATATCCATATTCACAAAACAAGTTGTAATAGAAGTTTTTTGACTTTGCGCCCATGCCTCCTACATACAAGGTATAAATATTTCTAGCCGGATAAAGATATTGGTCAATTTCGTCCTCTTCACAAACACGACCAAATACAGTTGTTACAATTTCAAAATTATCTTTTTTATCAGAATCACCAGATTTTTTAAATCCATTACTTAGCGATTCTTTATAAATATCCTCACCCTTAATTGGTGAGTACATAAATGGCAACCATCCTTCTGCAATTTCTGCAGTTAGCTCTACATTTTTTAACCCTACTGCAGCTAAATATATTGGAATTTCACTTCTGAACGGTTGCTCAATCAGCTTCAAGGGCTTTCCTAAGCCTGTTGTACCTTCACCTTCTAATGGCAAATCATAATAATCGCCATGATGTTCAACTTTTCCATCCCTGCTAATAATTTTTCGAACTAGTTCTACATATTCTCTAGTTTTTTTAAGTGGCTTTCCATATGGTACACCGTGCCAACCTTCCACCACCTGTGGACCTGAAACACCTAAACCTAATCTAAATCTTCCTTTAGACATTTGATCAAGTGTTACAGCTGTCATTGCTGTCATTGCTGGTGTTCTTGCAGGAATTTGCATAATTCCTGAACCAATGTTCATATTCTCAGTCAAAGCGGAGAAATATGCAAGAGGTGTTACCGCATCGAAGCCATAGGCTTCAGCTGTCCAGACACAAGATACACCAATATCATCTAATTTTTTAATTAGATCTTTGTCTTCTGATATATGTGGTCCAAAATAACCAACATTGATGCTTATATCCATAGTTTGTAATTTTAATGTATTTTAAAATTTTCGTTCTCTGTGAGAACATAATCCATAATTATATCGTGTGATTCTTGTGGTAAATTATCAAAAAGATTCAAACTTGAACATATTCCTACCTTTATTGAATTTGGATATTTTGCCAAAAGTTTATCATAGAGACCCTTTCCTCTACCGAGTCGTACTCCAGATTTTGAAAATGCCAATCCTGGTACAAAAAATATTTCAGTACTGTCAGCTATTTCTATATTTTGTGGTTCCAAAATTTTAAGTTTGTTGATTACAAAAGGTTCTTGCAAAAGACAAACATTCAACTCATTATTATCAAGAAAAGTTGTTTGAATTTCTATGAATGTATTTAAAAATAAATTAATATCTAGTTCAGAGTCCAATGGAATATATGTACATATTTTTTTTCCTTCTATTAATTTTGATAAAAATTTTTGATTTTTATTCGATAGATTAAATTCTTTGTAATCAACTTTTTTTAAGTTACTTCTAAAAATTTTTTTTTCGTACATTTTTACTTATGAATATGATATCACTGTAATATAAGCCCATGTTCAAGAATAAATTATTAAGCTGGATCAATTTATTTATTATGGTACTTTATACAATTCCAGTAACTTATAGCATTTGGCTAGTAGGCCTTTTTAGTAAGTACGGTTCTCTAAAATATCATATTGCACAATCATGGGTAAATCCATGGTTATGGGCAGCAAGAGCAAAAACAACATTTACAAAAGCTGTTGAATATAAGAACAATGAATCTTATGTTGTTATATCAAACCACTTATCGAATATTGATTCATTAATATTATTCAAACTTCTTAAAATTAAATGGGCATTTATGGCCAAAAAAGAAGTCTATAAATTACCTGTCTTCAGAACAGCAGCCAGAGCATTTAACTTTATAAAAGTTGATAGAGACAATCCAAATGATAGAGAATCAATAAATGAACAAGCTAGAAATCTTTTTAAGAATGGCTGGTCTTTAATGGTATACCCTCAAGGAACAAGAGTGGATAAAAATGAATTTAAAGAATTTAAAAGTGGTGCATTTCACATAGCACAACAAAACAATGTAAGGATATTACCAGTTGTGATAGCTGGTACTGGTGATATTTGGCCTAAGGGTCGAAAATTCATGACTAGTGGAAAAGCATTCATTAAAACATTAGAACCTATAGACATGTCTAAGTACACAAAAGAAAATATAGAGGACCTTGTAAAAGAAACTCATAAAAAGATGAAAAGTGTCTACGACGATATGACTACAAAACTTAAAAGCTAATTATGGAATTACTTTTAGCAGCTGGTTATATTTTTATACTTCGTCTCATCGACCAAAGTTTAGGAACACTAAGAACTCTCTATGTAAATAAAGGAAAGCCATTTTTTGGAGCAATTCTTGGATTTATTGAATCAGGTATTTGGATTATTGCCATATCTCAAGTAATTAAAGATTTAAATGATCCTTATTTGGCAGTCGGTTATGCTTTGGGATTTGCTGCAGGGACTATAGTTGGATCGTACATTGAATCATCTATTGCAATAGGTGATGTTGTTATCCGTATTTTTTCTCCAAAAGATAGTGATAGTAAAAAATTAGCAAAAGAACTACGGAGTAATGGATATGGTGTAACTGTAATAAATGGAGAAGGTATGGAGGGAGAAGTAACTATTTCGTGGTGTGTCACACCAAGAAAAAAAGTTAAAGACGTTCTAAAAATTGTTTCAACCATTAGTCCAGATGCTTACATCACAACGGAATCAACAAATCCAACAAAACTTACTGCAAATCGTAAGTAATTAAATACCCTTTTCAAATTCGTCTTCGAAAGAAACTCGTTTTCTTTTCTTGTTACCATCATTGTTTTCACGAGGCTTTGAAGATCTTGGTTTTCTGTCTTTCTTACCAGATTGTCTCTTCTCAATAGCATCTTCTGGTATTTCTATATCGTTTACTGGTGTTAAACCAACTTTTCCATTTTCAATTGAGTCAACTACTACCTGAATTTTATCTCCTACAGTAAGTACCTTTTCGGGGTCGCCGACTCTAATTTCAGAGTGAAATTTTGATATATGCATTAATCCATCTCTTCCAGGAAGAATGTTGATAAACGCACCATATTTAGCAAGACTAACAACCTCTCCTTCATACTCTTGATTTAATTCTGGTTCCTCAGGATCAATAATTGCCATTACCATCTCTTTCGCTGTATCAAGAGATTCTTGTTCTGTTGAACCAAGTGTGAGTATTCCATCATCATCAATCTCAACACTTGCACCGGTTTCCTCTTCAATCTTCCTGATGTTTTTTCCTTTTGGCCCAATTACCTCACCAATTTTATCTTTAGGTAGTTCAATTGATTCCAGTCTTGGGGCATTACCAGATAAAGAATCAGCCGGTTCTGAAATAGTATCTTCCATGATATCCAAGATATGATGTCGTGCATCTTTTGCTTGCTCAAGAGCTTTTCTTAAAATATCGGATGGTAGCCCCTCAATTTTCATATCTAATTGAAGAGCAGTTATCACTCCCCTAGTTCCTGCAACTTTAAAATCCATATCACCTAATGCATCCTCTGCACCTAAAATATCGGTTAAAGTTACAAATTCATTATTTTTAGATATTAAGCCCATTGCTATTCCTGAAACATGTTCTCTAATTGGTACACCAGCTGCCATTAAAGAAAGACTTGATGCACATACAGAAGCTTGGGAAGTAGAGCCATTTGATGAAATAGCTTCACTCACAACTCTTATGGTGTAAGGAAAGTCTGCCTTTGGAGGAATAACAGGTAATATCGCTTTTTCTGCCAAAGCACCGTGACCTATCTCCCTTCTTTTAGGTCCCCTCATCATATAGGCCTCACCTGTTGAATATGGTGGAAAATTATAATGATGCATATATCTCTTTGAGGTAACTGTATCTATTGTGTCTAACATTTGTTCCAACCTTGACATGCCCAATGTTGTTACATTCAATACCTGAGTTTCACCTCTCAGAAACAAAGATGATCCATGAACCATAGGTAATAAATTAATTTCAGAAGAAATATTTCTAATATCTGTTGGAGATCTTCCATCAAGTCTTGGACCTCCACTAACAACTCTATCCCTAACCAATTCTTTAAATATTGATTTAAAGGCTAATTTGATAGCTTTAGAGTTATCCTCTTCTTCATCTAAAAATTCTTCAACAACTTTTTCTTGTAATTCATTTTGACGTGAGCTCCTCTCAGACCTATCAATAATTGAAGCAATTTCAATAAGTTCATCTTTGCAGCTTGCTTCAATATTTGACTTTAGTTCATCGGTGTAATCTTCAATAAGTGGCCAATCAACAGATGGAATATCATTCATTGAAACCAGCTCTTTTTGAGAATTTATTAATGATAAGATATAGTCTTTAGAAATATCTATACCGTCTGCAACTATATCTTCAGATGGAGCAAGGCTACCCTCGTCTATTTTTTCAAATGTATTTTCCTTAGCGCCAGCTTCAACCATGACAATATCAATTTCATTATTTTCATTGAGTTTTCCAGCTATGACCATATCAAAAATTGAATCTTCTTGTTCTGTATTTGTAGCTTGTACAACCCATTCATCATTAATGAGAGACATCCTTACTGCGCCAACTGGTGATTCCAATGGAATACCAGCAAGTTGTAAACCAAGTGAGGCAGCATTTAAAGATAAAACGTCATATTCGTTTTCGTTATCAACACTCAATACGGTTGCAATAATTTGTGTTTCACATCTAAAACCATCTTTGAAAGAAGGTCTTAGTGGTCTATCAATTAGTCGACACGCTAGAATTGCTTTCTCTGTTTGTCTTCCTTCTCTTCTAAAAAATCCACCAGGAATTTTACCAGCAGCATACATTCTTTCTTCGACATCGACGGTCAAGGGAAAGAAATCAATTCCTTCTCTTACTGATTCATTTGCAACTGTTGTTACAAGCACATTTGTATCTCCAGATGTTACAACAACAGAACCAGGAGCCTGGAGTGCTAATTTACCTGTTTCAAATTTAATTTCTTTATCACCAATATTACATGTGACATTTGTTACGGACATTTATCCTCATTTCCAAGATGAGGTTATTAATTGCCAGCTTTCCTTAAAAGCTCTCAATTAACAACACTCTATCTTATATTTATTTACTTTCTTAAACCAAGTTTATCAATTAAAGAACGATATCTCTCAACATCTTGATTTTCAAGATATTGTAGAAGCCTTTTTCTTTTACCCACAAGCATCAATAATCCTCTTCTTGTGTGATGATCTTTCTTGTGTATTTTTAAATGATCAGTTAAGTCATTTATTCTTTGTGTAAGTAAAGCAACCTGTACTTCAGTTGAACCGGTATCATTTTCAGATTTACCGTATTCTTTAATTATTTTTTCTTTGGTTGTCATTCGAAATAATATTAGTAGTCAATAGATCTAAAGTGTAAATTATCTGTATTTCTTTGCGGATTCAATATCATCCAAAACTTGGTTTTTTAGCTCATCAATATTTTCAAACTTTTGCTCATCACGGATAAAATTTTTCAAAAAAAGCTTTATTTCCTTGTGATATATATCATCATTAAAATTTAAAATATGTGCTTCGATTTTTACAGAATCTTCATCATCAACGGTTGGATTTAATCCAATGTTAGCAATGCAATTAAACATTTTTTTATCAACTTCAACAACACCATAATATACACCGAATGTTGGTAAAAAGACTTCTTCATCTAGTGTAAGATTTGCAGTTGGAAAACCTAATTCACTTCCTAACTGTTTCCCTTTTTTTACTTTACCAGTGAGACAATAGTCTCTACCTAATAGATTATTAGCTTTATCAATCTCACCAGAAGATAGATAATATCGTAATTTAGTAGATGAAACTTTTTCATTATTTATTAAATAATCTTCTAGGAGAAAAATATTATCTTCACCAAAAGAATCAATCAAAGAATTTATATCTCCAGATCTGTTTTTACCAAATTTAAAATCTTTACCAACAACAATTTTTTTTATCCCAAGGTTTTCATCCAAGAACGTACAAAAATCACCAGATGATATTCGATTGAATTGTTCAAAATTTAAATAAATTAAATTTTTTGGTCTAAATGTTTCAAAGATTTTACTTCTCTCCTTTTTTGAAACTAAAGGTTTAAGAGAATCATTGAAATAAATTTTAGGCAACACGTCGAATGTAACAATATCGAATTGTTTATTTAAATCTCTTGTTTTTTTGAATAACTCTTGGTGGGCTAAGTGAACTCCATCAAAAGCACCAATGCAGATAATTTCAGAATTATCACTAATTTTTGCTGTTGTATCTAATTTTTCGTAAATTTTCATATTAAAACTTTTTGTGGTTTGAACTTATTTTCATTGTATGGTTCATAAATGGCAACAATTGAATTTTTATTTTCTATTATATGTGGAACTTCAGTTCCAAATAATGAACTTTTCAGAAAATTTCCATTTTTAATGTCTTTTAAAACAGAATCCTCCACTGAAATAGTTGGGATATCAAACAAAATTCTCCAATCTAATGGTTCAGGTGTAATTGATCTCTCTAACTGTTCAATGTTTTTAATAACATTTGCATTATTTTTATTTAAAGTTCCAATTTCAATTCTATTAATTGAAGATACCACTGCTTTTGTACCAATTGATTTAGCCAAGTCTACAATTAATGATCTGATGTAGGTTCCCTTACTTACTGTTGCTATAAATTTTGCTTTATTTCCCCCATAACTAATTAATTTGAAATTATTCACTGCTACATCTCGTATCGGCAACTCTACTTCTTTTTCTTGTCGTGCATACTTATATAGTCGTTTACCTTTTACTTTTATAGCTGAATAAATTGGAGGTACCTGTTTAATGTTGCCTGTAAGTCCTGAAATACCCTTATCCAATTCTTCTAATTTACTTTCCAAATTTATTGACTCAATTTCTACCAATTCTGAATCAGTATCATTGGTTTCTGATTCAAACCCAAACAAAGCCTCGAATTCATATGTCTTATGAGTGTTGTCAATGTAATCAAATAATTTTGTATATTTATTTGTTGCGATCAACATTAATCCTTCCGCGCTTGGATCTAATGTTCCGGAATGTCCAACCTTCTTGAAATTATATTTTTTTTTAAAAAATGTACAAAGATCTTGAGATGTCCAGCTATTAGGTTTATAAAGTAAATAAAAGTCAGATTGATTTTCTAATTTCATGTTCAATTTTTTCAAGAATAAATTCAGGTGATTGGTTACTAGAAAAACCACTTGCAGCTACATGTCCCCCTCCACCAAAAATAGAAGCAATTTTTTGGACATCAATATCGCCTCTCGATCTTAGACTTCCCTTAAATGAACCGTCTTCTTGCTCTTTTATAAGTAATGCAACTGTTGATTCCTTAACAAGTCTTACAACATCAATAAGAAAATCTGTTTCTTCTGGTTCTACTTGATAATCTTTATAGTCATTTTGAAATACAATTGAATGTGCAAATTGTAAGTCTTCATTTAGGACTATTCTTTCAATTATCTTGCTTTGAAGAGTTAATGCGTTGAACTCTATTGAACCATATATATTTTCACTTATTTTAGAAAGATTAGCTCCATTGCTTAAAAGCTCAGCAGCAATACTAAATACTTCTGAAGTTGTATTTGAGTATTGAAAACGACCCGTATCGGTAATTAAACCTGTAAGTAGACAGTTTGCCATTTCTTCATTAATTTCAATATTTTCATCTTTAAATTGTCTGAACAATACTTGCGTTGTACTGGCTGCATGAGGATCAATAATCTGTACATCTCCAAAAGATGGATCAACATGATGATCAATTACAACAACATTTTCAGCTGCTAGTACAACTTCTTCGTATTTACCAAGCCTTGATGAATTTCCACAATCAAATACAAATACAGTGTTGTATTTTTCTTTTAAGTCATCTGATATTAGGTGATAAGGTAGGTGATTAAGATTAGATGGTAATTTAGTTGTTATATCGAAATCAACATCAGATATAATATTTTGTGAGTCTAAAAATAATTTCAAGGCAAAAGCAGATCCTAAAGCATCCCCATCTGGATTTACATGACCAGTTATAAAAATTGGACCATTATCAACATAATCAATTAACTTAGTTTTCATTTATTGTTCCAATAATCTTATTTATTCTATCGATGTCATCAAATGAATTATCTAGTTCAAATGTAATTGAAGGGACATATTTAGTCTTCATTTCTTTTGAAAGTACTTTTTGAATCTTTTGTTTACTTCTTGCTAAAGAGTTATTAAGTGATGATTTATTATTTTCAATTGAAGAGACAAGTACGGTGGTTTTTTTCAAATCTGGTGAAGTTGATACATATGTAACAGTCGCTTTATTTAGAACTGGATCAGAACTATTTAAAAAACAATCAGAAACAATTTGTTGAATCATTGGATTGATTCTGTTTATTCTTCCACCTCTTAAGTTCTTATCCATAAGATTTAGACTGCAACTTCTCCCAATATTTCAATAACGTCACCTTGTTTGATATCTTTATAATCTGATAAGCCAATACCACACTCAAGACCTTCATTCACACTTTCTACATCATCCTTAAATCTTCGCAAAGAAACTATACTGCCTTCGTATATAACAACTCCATCTCTTAGCAATCTAGCTTTAGCTCCAAGTTCAACTCTACCCTCTGAAACTACTGAGCCTGCTACAACACCGACTTTTGGAGCTTTAAATGTTGTTTTGACATCCACCATACCTATTACAGATTCCTCAGTTCTTAAAGTAAGTTCACCAATTACAGCTTCACTTATATCATCTATTAATTCATAAATTATGTTGTATGTTCTAATGTCAATACCTTTACTTTGGCCCATATTTCTAGCTTGACTATCAGGTCTAACATTGAACCCAACAATCATTGAACCTGTTGCACTTGCTAGATCCACGTCGGACAATACGATACCTCCAACAGCAGCATGGACAATCTGAATACTTACATCGCCATCAGAAAGTTTTAAAAGACTGTCTTTTATTGCCTCAACAGAACCATTTGTATCAGCTTTAACAATTATATTTATAGTATTTAATTCACCTTCTTGAAGTAATTGCATCATCTCTGATACACGAGATTCGACAGTGTAAGCAGTATCATCAAATTGTTTTAATTTGTTTTGATTTTCTTCAGCCTTGTTTTTTGCAGTTTTTTGATTCTTTGCAGCAACAAATTGATCTCCAGCAATAGGGGAAGTGTCCCAACCAATAATGTCAGCAGGAGAACCAGGAGCTACTGATTTCAATGTCACTCCATTATGATCAAACAGGGACTTAACTCTACAAAATGCTCCTCCAGCATAAATAAAGTCACCAGCTTTAAGTGTTCCCCTTTTTACAATTACAGTAGCGACGTTACCTTTGCCAACCTCCATCCTTGATTCAATTATGAAGCCAGATGGTTCAGCTTCGTAGTTGCTTTTTAATTCTTCAATCTCGGCTACCAAATTTAAAGTCTCTAATAAATCATCTATACCATCACCGGTAGTTGCTGAAATCTCAACGACTGGAATATCGCCTCCTAAATCTTCAGAAACTACTTCGTATTTTGTAAGATCAGCTTTTACTAGTGTCGGATTTGCTTCGGGTAAATCACATTTATTAATTGCTACAACCATTGGGACATCTGCAGCTTTCGTATGATTAATTGCTTCTATTGTTTGAGGCATTATTCCATCATCTGCAGCAACAACAAGAATTACTATATCTGTTACATCTGCTCCCCTGGCTCTCATTTGGGTAAAAGCTTCATGGCCTGGAGTGTCTATAAAAGTTACACTTCCTGATTCATTAGTTACGTTGTATGCGCCAACATGTTGTGTAATTCCACCAGCTTCACCAGAAGCAACCTTTTCTTTTCTTATATAGTCCAACAAACTTGTTTTCCCATGGTCAACATGGCCCATAACAGTTATGATTGCAGGTCTTGTTTTCAACGAATCTGGATCATCTTCAAACTTCTCAGATTCAATTATGTCTGATCTTTTTATTTCTACTTTTTCTGCAAACTCTGGTATTGCATTATATTTTTCAAAAAGTTTTTCAATCTCATCATTATTTAATGTCGAAGTAAGTGACTGCATTATGCCAAGAGACATCAAATCTGCAACAACTGTAGTGGCATCAAGATCAAATATGGATGCTATTTCCTCTGGTGTAGATCCTTCTGTAACTTCAATTATGTTTATATCTATATTTTCAACTTCATTAATTGTTTCATCTTTTTCAATAACTTGATCTTGTTCTGTAAGAGTGGCTTCCTCGTTAATTTCAACACTTGTTTCTTCTTCAATGTCTTGTTCTGAAGATTCTTCTGCAAAAGCCAGTTTTAACAATTCTTCATCTTCTGGTACTAAGCCTGATGATGCTGTTTTAACTTCAAAGCCTAATTCTTTTGCTTTATGAAGAACGTCAGCAGACGCAATGTCAAGCTCTTTAGCTATTTGGTGAATACGTTTTTTTGCCATTTAATCTATTCTTCTTCTTTTGTAGGCTCTTCCTCCTCAGGAGGTGAATCTCCTAAACCTTCAATATCGATTTTGTATCCAGTTAATTTAGCAGCAAGACGAGCATTTTGACCTTCTTTACCAATTGCAAGTGAAAGTTGACTATCTTTTACAATTACTTTTGCTGATTTTGTATCTTCGTCCAGAATTACTTCGTCGATGTCAGCTGGACCAAGTGCTTCAATTATGAATCTTACTTTATCTTCTCTCCACTCAACTACGTCTAATTTTTCACCTTTTAATTCATTAACTATTTGTCTAACTCTTGAACCACGTGAACCTACACATGCTCCTTTTGGATCAACATTTGGATCGTTCGAGAATACTGCAATCTTTGTTCTACTTCCAGCTTCTCTAGCTATAGCTCGTAACTCAACAGTTCCATCAGTTAATTCTGGAACCTCTAATTCCAACATTCTTTGTACAAATTCTGCCCTATTTCTGCTGACAACAATAGGTATACCCTTTGACTCAGTTCTTATCTCAGTAATTAATGCTTTTATTCTGTTTCCTCTTTCAAGACGTTCAAAAGGTATTCGTTCACTAGATGGGATTACAGCTTCTGCGTCTTGTAAGTCAATTATTGTTTGGTTAAACCTTGGATCAAATTGAGTAACAATACCAGTAATTAACTCACCCTCTCTACCAATATAAGCATCTAATACAGTAGCTCTTTTTGCATCTCTTACTTTTGTTGACATCATTTGTTTAAATGATTGTGCAGCTATTCTTCCAAAATCTGAATCACTTATATCAGGTTCCCATTCCTTAATTACATTTCCATCAACATCAAGCTCTTGAGCGTATACAGTTATTTCACCACTATCAGGATCTAACGTAACTCTTGCTTCTTCTGCAGCTCCAGGAATTCTCATATAAGCTGACCTGAAGGCTGATACTAAAGCCTCATACATACTATCTACATCGACACCCTTGTCTAGAGCAAGAGATTCTATAGCTTGCTTAATATCACTTCCTAATTTCATATTTACCTCAATTTTTTACTTTTTGCCTAAATTTGTTAAATCTAATATTTGCTTTCTTAATATTTTCGTATTCAAAATTATGAGTCAGTCCATCATTTAAAATCTCGACATCTTTCTCATTTATATTTACTAAGTTTCCAATGAATGTGTACTCTCCATTCTTTGGATTAATGAGATTAATTTTTATTTCTTCATTTAGAGCTAGTTCAAAGTGTCTTTTTGTTTTTAAAGAACGCTCGACACCTGGACTAGAAAGAATTAATTCATACGTACCTTTTTCAAGCCCTATATCTTCAAGTAGTCTTTGTATTTGATAATTCAGTCTCTCAAAGGTACTCAATTCTTGGTCTTCTTGTGAAAAAATATATATCTCGACTTTAGAAATTGATTCGTTGCCTGCAATGTTTAAATCATATAATTCTAGATTTTCAGTTTCCAAATATGTTGAAATAGCAAGGGAGATGTCGTTTTTGATAACCACTTGATCACCTCCATTCATAAAAAAAGTGGGCTTTGAACCCACTATTTTGTAGTTAAGTTGTTAATTTAATATTAACTTAAATCTGATTTAAGATAAAGAATTTTTAATAAGCTTTAGAAAATATAGCGAAATTACCATTTTCAGAATCAGAATTAACTGCTTTTTCTGAATCAGTATTTTCTAAAGGATAACATCTAAGGGTTGCGCTAGTCTCTTCTTTAATTTTTAATTCATCTTCCTTATTTTCCTTCCAAAAACAAGATACAAAACCTTTCTTACTGTTTAATACTTCTATTAATTCGCTAAAAGATTCAACATGAGTCGTATTTTCTTTAAGAGTATTTTCAGAATTTTTATATAAGTTATCTTGAATTTCATCAAGAAGTTTTTTTAAGGTATTTTCAACGTCATCCATAGGGTATGAATTTTTGGACTCATCATCTCTTCTAGAAACAAGAATTGTATTTTTTTCTATATCTTTAGGTCCTACCTCAACTCTCAATGGAACCCCTTTCTGTTCCCACTCATTAAATTTAAAACCTGGTGAAACTTCTGATCTATCATCAATGATTACTCTAAATTCACTAAGAGAGTCGTATAATTGATTTACAGTTTTCATTACTAAATCTTTATCTTTGTCATTTGGGATTATCGGAACGATGACTATTTGATGAGGAGCTAGTTTAGGTGGAAGTTTTAAACCTTTATCATCTCCATGAGCCATGATTATCATACCTACCAATCTTGTGCTCACTCCCCAACTAGTTTGATACGGATGTTGTAATTCATTATTCTTATCAGAAAATGTAATATCAAATGCTTTTGAAAAGTTTTGTCCTAATTCATGAGAGGTTCCTGCTTGAAGTGCTTTCATGTCATTCATCATTGCTTCAATTGAATATGTTGTTGTAGCGCCTGCAAACTTTTCTATATCTGATTTTGTCCCTTTGATAACAGATACAGCTGCTGCTTGTTTTGCGAACTCTTCATATATATCCAGCATTTTTAATGCTTCTTCTTTAGCTTCATCAATTGTTGCATGAGCAGTGTGGCCCTCTTGCCAAAGAAATTCTGATGTCCTTAAAAATAATCTTGTTCTCATTTCCCATCTGACTACATTTGACCATTGATTGATAAGCATTGGTAGATCTCTATGGCTTGATATCCACTTTGCAAACATATGATTTATTATCGTCTCAGAAGTAGGTCTAACAATTAATGGTTCCTCTAACTCTTTACCACCTGCATGTGTAACAGTTGCTAACTCTGGAGAAAACCCTTCAACATGTTCAGCTTCTTTTTCAATAAATGATTTGGGTATAAACATTGGAAAATACGCATTTTTATGACCTGTCTCTTTAAATCTTTTATCTAAGTAAGACTGTATATTTTCCCATATCGCATAGCCATAAGGTTTAATAACCATAGTTCCTTTTACAGGTGAATAATCAGCCAGGTCAGCAAGTTGTACAATTTCGGTATACCATTGATTAAAATCTTCAGACATGGGGGTCAGTTTTTTTACCATACGTATATTCTATTACGTTAACTAATCATTATCTTGTTTTGAAGTAATCTCAACAACTGATTTTTTTCTATCCGTAAAGCTATTTATATCACCTTGAGAGTTCAACAAATCTTCAACATCCTTTTGAGCTAGTTCTGCTGCATTATCATCTGCAGCTGCCAATCTTGATTCGATTCCTTCTTCTACAATCAAACGTGCTTCATCCAGTAAAGAAGTCACCATATCTTTTTCATTTACAACCCTTACAA
>JAOOBM010000029.1:0-2095 GCA_028404505.1 Acidimicrobiaceae bacterium | reverse complement strand
ATAATGATATAGCTTTTGCACCCTTTTCAGCTACAAAGAAATTAGCATGCTTTTCACTTACGCCAACACCATCAATTTTATAGCCTTTAAGACCAGCATTATCAATAAGTTCACCTGCAAAATAATCACTGGTATTTTTAAATACACTACCCGCATTATAAATAGCAGCTGGTTGTGATTTTTTTCTCTTCTCGTTGAAATCCGATAGATTTTTATCAATTATTTTTTTATCGCCTTTTTCAACTGTAAGTGTTGCACTTAAAATTATTTTATTGTCAAGATTTTTAGATTTTCTATATGAAAACTCTAACTCTTCCTTTTTTAAAATTTCAATTTCAAATGTTTCCAAGTTGAAACATCTTAAGTCCTTTAATAACTCAGAAAATTCCCAGCCATAAGCACCAGCATTCATTTTTATTGCCCCTCCTACTGTTCCTGGAATGCCAATCAAAAACTCTGCGTTCGATAGTGAATTATCTTTAAAGAATCTTGAGAGTTTAGGTAAGAAAACTGACGAACCTACTTTTATTTCAAAATTATCTGATAAGGTTAATTCTTCAAATTTAGGAGTAAGCACATTTCCATAAAATTCTTTGTCAGAAAATGCAACATTTGATCCTTTTCCTAAGATAACATTTTGTTTTCCTTTTATAATATTCTCTAATTGAGATAGCTCATCTTCAGATTCAATACTTATAAAGTTTTTACAAATTCCACCAAACCTATAAGTGGTTACTTCTGATAAATTTACACTATTAATATTCATTTAAATATTTTAATATTTTTGGACCGAGTAAGGTAATATCACCAGCTCCTAGTGTTAATACTATATCTCCATTTTGTACTTTTTTGGATAAATATTCAGGTACATACCTTATAGATTTTAAATACTTTATATTTTCTCCTTCAAAGTTTTTACTAGATATTCCTGGTATTGGAGACTCTCCAGCCGGATATATATCAGTTACAATTACAAAATCTGCTAATTTTAGAGAATCTTTAAATGAATTAAAGTACTCCATTGTTCTTGTATACCTGTGGGGTTGAAATACAACGTAAAGTTTACTCTCAGTTTGCTGCTTTAATGCAGTTATAGTTGCTTCCATTTCTGTAGGATGATGACCATAATCATCGTAAATTAATACACCTTTAGATATTCCGATAAGTTCTATTCTTCTTTTTACACCTGCAAATGATTCAATCGCATTCAAAGAATCTTTAATTTCAATACCATTTAATAAAGCTAATATAATTGCACCTAGCATATTAGCTTTAAAGTGGTCACCAATAATGTCAGACTTGATTTCATATTTGTTATTTTCATATATAAAGGTTCCAGGACTTTGTACTTTAAAGTCAGCTGCTATATCTTTGCCGTAACTTACTGGGTTTTTTAACTCCTTCATAGTTTTAATATTTAGATCATCATTATTAATAACCAAATTATCTGTTACATTTTTCATGACTTTGTAGAAAGCATCTTTATAGTTATCAAGATTTTTAAAATAGTCTAAGTGATCACTATCAACATTTAAAACTAATAAATCGGATATCTTAATTTTTTCAAAAGTGTTAAATGCCTCGTCGGTTTCTAAAATAAGTGGCTGATCAGGATCACCATAGTGCCCACCAATTCCATTAAAGGTTGTAATCCCACCATATAAGTAAGAAACGTTTACATTATTAAAATGAAATATGTGTGAAAGCAAAGCAGTTGTGGAAGTCTTGCCATGTGTTCCTGTTATTCCTATTATCTTATGATTTTCTGATAAATTTTTTAAATACTCTGGTCTTGACAAAACGTTCTCTTTATCGTGAAAATCTTCAAATCTATCAGATTCAATTGGGATAGCACTTGAGTAAATATATAGACACTCAGGCTTATATGTAACTTCATCTAACGTATGTACAACTTTTATACCATCCTGATTTAACAGATTTGTTACGTATGATTTTCTTTGATCGTAACCAATGACATTATCACCTTTTTGTTTTAGAAATTTAGCTATAGAGCTCATACCGGAACCCCCAACACCTAAAATATAAATATTTTTATTACTCATTTGTTAATTTCATCAATGATTTTATTAACAAT
>JAOOBM010000028.1:0-2241 GCA_028404505.1 Acidimicrobiaceae bacterium | reverse complement strand
GTACCTACTATTCGCTTAATATATAACGTGCCTTGATTATTTACTTCATTTTGAGTAATTAGATTCCATATCTTTAAATTACTAATCAAAAGGTCGGTGCTTAATGGAATTGGAGACTGTGGAGCGTAAAATACGACAATATCGCCTAAATTATATTCGTAATTAATAATCTCATCTTTTACAACTAAAACTCTATCATCAACGTTTATATTGGGGAACATTGACAAGCTTGGGATGAAATATATTTGAAATAAAAATGTTCTTAAAACTGTAGCTAATACAAAAGCAGCTATTATCGTTGTGAAATTTTTAAGAAATTTAATAATAATTTTATTTTACTTTAGGTAGTTCTGTCTTCTTTGATTTTTGCAGATTTTCCGATTCTATCTCTTAGATAATAAAGTTTTGATCTTCTTACTTTACCTTTACGAGTAACCTCTATTGAATCAATAATTGGTGCATGTATTGGAAATATTCTTTCAACACCAACTCCAAAGGAAAGCTTACGAACTGTTATCGTTTTGTTGACAGAAACACCTTTCAAAGAGATAACAACACCCTCATAGGTTTGAATTCTCTCTCTATTACCCTCTGAAACTTTGACATTAACCTTTACTGTATCACCAGCTTTAATATCCGGTAAATCTGTTTTCAGTTGGTTGTTTTCAATTTCTTGTATTAAATTCATGTTCCCTCAGATTGAAATTATATATATAAAAAGAGTTTAAATGTCTTTTAAATTATTCTTTTTCCATTCTTCAATTCTTTTATGGTCACCAGATAATAAAACTTCAGGAACATTCAGATTTTTATAAATTTCAGGTCTTGTATACACAGGAAAATCAGATTTGTTGTTTATAAATGATTCATTTGTTAAAGATTCTGAATTCCCAAGAATACCTGGAATTTTTCTTACTAGAGCTTCAATTAAATACATTGCAGGAACCTCTCCACCAGATACAACAGTCTGTCCGATCGCAATTTCATAATCGCTATGCATTTCGATTATTCTTTGATCAAAGCCTTCATATCTTCCACAAATAATATTCGCTGATTTATATCCGTGAAGATCTTCTATCAAATCTTCATTTAATTGCTGTCCGCTTGGTGTTAAGAATATGTTGATATCTTTCTTAGATTCCTTAATTGCATTATCTAAAGGCTCAACCATTAATACCATACCTGGTCCTCCACCGTATGGAGCGTCATCCACTTGTTTATAACTACCAATGCCATAATCTCTTAAATTTGTACTGCTAAATTCAAATAATTTTTCTTCAATACCATGGGAAAGAACGCCAACATTAATCCACTTTTGAAATATCTCAGGGAATAAAGTAATAACGTTAAAGTTTGATAACATTCTCTAAATTTGAAATTGCAGACAAGCTCTTTTTTTCTGTATAAAGAGTATTTCTTAAAAAAGGCTTCTTATTACTTTTCTCAATAAGTTCAACAAATTCTATATCGGTTGTGTGCTGACCATGATCAGCACCTGAAGCTCTACTAATATTCTCATTGATTAGTGTTCCACCAAGGTCATTTACACCTGCATGAAGTAGTTTAGAGGCACCATCGTGTCCCAGTTTTACCCAGCTTGCCTGAATATTATCGATTGAACCATGAAAATAAATTCTTGCAAGAGCATGGATTAAAGTTACTTCATCCCAAGTAGGTCCTGGCATGCTTTTTCCTTGAAGAAATATTGGCGAACCCATGTGAACAAAAGGCAATGGAACTATTTCAGTAAAGCCCTTGGTTCTCTTTTGAATCCTTTTAATTAAATCAAAATGATTGACCCAAGATTTTATATCATCAATGTGACCAAACATAATTGTTGCTGTAGATTTAATTTCTAAAGAATGGGCCACTTCCATAACATATCCCCATTGTTCAGATGTGATTTTATCTGGACATAAATATTTTCTTATTCTGTTATCAAGTATTTCAGCAGCTGTACCTGGTAGTGTATTTAATCCTGCATCCTTAAGTAAGATTAAATAATCTTCGATACTTAAATTTATAGTCTCAGCACCCTGCCAAATTTCTAAAGGAGTAAATCCATGTATATGTAAATCAGGTACTTCTTTTTTAATCTGTTTTACAAGTTCTAGATAAAATTTACCCGTGTACTCAGGATGAATACCCCCTTGCAAGCATACTTCAGAAGCTCCTTCGTTAAATGCTTCAACACTTCGTTTCACAACTTCTTGTGGCTCTAAATTGTATGGTTTTTCTTTC
>JAOOBM010000027.1:0-2715 GCA_028404505.1 Acidimicrobiaceae bacterium | reverse complement strand
TTCTCAAAAAAATAAAACAGATAGTAAATGCAAATACAATTGACCTAGATGAAAATATTGAAAAAAAATATGGAAGTATAAATAAAATCTTTCAAACAAAAGGTGAAAAATATTTTCGTAATATTGAACTTGAAACTTTTCAAGCATTGCCAGATAACGATACCGTAATTGCTCTTGGAGGAGGCTCTCTCGAAGTCTCACATATTCTGGATGAGGTCAAAAATTCAGAACTTAGTTTTTATCTAAAAGATACATTTGAAAATTTATGGAAAAGAATTTCAAATTCAGAGCGCCCACTTGTAAAAAAAGGTAAAGAAGAGATATCAGAACTTTATAAATTGCGCGAAAATTTATATAATCAGTCAAAACATATTATCGATATCAAAAATAAAAAAGAGAAAATAATAGCGGAAACAATTATTCAAAATACGTGGTTAAAAAATGAAGTTATCTGAAATAGATTACTCAAATAACTTTAATGATCTAGATATAGATCTAAAAAATTATATAAATACTCATAATCATGTGGTATTTCTTGACTCTAATCTTTCATCAATTCTCAACCTAGATGAGAATTTAAATATTTTTGAAATTGATATAAATGAATCAACTAAGGGCTTAGAGACTATACAAAAGCTCTGGGCAATTATGTTTGATCAATCTTTAGATAGAGATTCTAAAGTTATTGGGATTGGTGGAGGTGTACTGAGTGATTTAGTGGGTTTTGCAACTAGTACATTCAAACGTGGGGCAAAACTCTGTTTAATACCGTCGACGTTGCTGGGGATGGTAGATGCCGCTCATGGAGGTAAGAATGGTTTTAACAACGACTATGGTAAAAATCAGATTGGAACCTTCTTTATTCCAGAAAAAATATTGATTTGCTCAGAATTTTTAGATTCTCTTTCTGAAAATGAACTTAATAATGGAATAATTGAATCCATTAAGGCTGGCCTTTTAGGGGATAGAACAATACTTGATTTGATATATGTTGATAATTTTATGAAAAATATCGACGAAATAATAAAAAAAAGTGTGAAAGTGAAAAACAGTATATTACAAAATGATATTGAAGAAAGTAATGAAAGAATGTTTCTAAACTTAGGACATACAATAGGACATCTTATTGAAAAAGATTCGGATTTCAGTGTTTCCCACGGACAGGCTGTAGCTATTGGTATTCTTAAAGGTCTTGAAATAGCTGAAACAAAGTACCATCTTGATAATAATGTGAAACATCAGTTTGAAGATTTTTTGAATAAAAAATCACTAAAAACAGATTATAAATTTTCAAATGACATCAATTACCTAAAAGAGATAATTTCAAATGATAAGAAAGTATCAAATGACGTAATTAAATTTGTATTAATACAAGATATTGAGAAACCTATTTTGATTGATTTACACATAAACGATCTTTTGGAGGTTTTAATTAATGGGTAAAATTGTAATCATCAATGGTCCAAATTTAAATTTTCTTGGGCATAGAGAAATTGATAAATATGGAACAACTACTTATAAGGAATTAATTTCTGAACTTGAAGACTACACGAACAATCAGGATGAATTAATATTTTATCAATCCAATCATGAGGGAGAAATTTGTGAATTTATCCAAAACATTTTTAATAATGAAACGATTGACGGTTTGATAATTAATCCTGGTGGATATACTCACACAAGTGTGGCAATAAGAGATTCATTACTACTTCTAAATTTACCTATCGTGGAAGTACATATGACAGATATTAGAAAAAGGGAAAACTTTAGAAAAACAAATTTAATTTATGATGTATGTGAAGAGTCATTTGTAGGTTTGGGTATTCAGGGTTACAAAAAAGGAATTGATTATATAAATGAAAAATGAAAAAATTTTTTACCAGGGATCAAAAGGCTCATACTCTGAATCTGTATTATTAGAATTATTTCCAGATTACGAATTAGTCTCTTGCAAAACCTTTCAAGAGGTCTCTAAAAATACGACTCAAGAAGGATTTGGGCTTTTGCCAGTTGAAAATTCTCTTGTTGGAACAGTAATAGAAGCTTATGAAAGTTTAATTGAGCACAATTTAGAAATATATTTAGAGATAAAAAAGAAGATAAACCATGCCCTAATTGGTATTAAAGGAACAAAAAAAGAAGATATAAAAAAAGTTATATCTCATCCACAAGCACTTCAACAATGTAGTAAATATTTAAATGATTTAGATGTTGAGCTACAACCAGTGTTTGATACTGCAGGAAGTGTAATTAGCTTACTAGAGACTAAATCAATTGAAATTGGGGCTATAGCAGGTGATCATTTTGCTAATGATGAAAGGCTTACAATAATTGAGAAAAATATATCTAATCACGAAGAAAATTACACAAGATTTTTTTTGACAGGAAAAAAACCACTTGAAATTTCTGAAGAAAAAAATATTCGCTCTGCAATTCTTATAGCAGCTGATGAGCCTGGTTCCTTACTAAAGGCTTTAACTGTGTTCGATGTTCTAAAATTAAATCTTATAAAATTAGAATCAAGACCAATTCTGGGGTCTCCTTGGGAATACAAGTTTTACGTAGATTATCAAAACACTGACAAAAAAATTGACCAACTTTTAATGGATAACCTTAGCCAAGTAGCCAAAGAATTTAAAATTTTGGGTGAATACGGATCAATTAATCTTTAAACTTCCAGCTAGATGAATTCTTATCATCCTCAATTTCTATATT
>JAOOBM010000026.1:0-2966 GCA_028404505.1 Acidimicrobiaceae bacterium | reverse complement strand
ATATACATGCCTTAACAGTAATCTCAGCGCCAGAAGGCATAAACAAAATCAAGGAAAACCATCCTGACATTACGCTAGTAACTGCTTCAATAGATGAAAAATTAGATGATAACTGGTACATTGTTCCTGGTCTTGGGGACATGGGCGATAGGCTATTTGGAACAACTTAAAAGTAATGTCTAAATGCATTTTGATTGTAATAGATTCCCTAGGTGTTGGTGAAGCTCCAGATGCTGAAAATTATGGTGACATAGGTGCAAATACTTTTGGTAATGTAGCAAAAGCAAATGGGCAGCTTAATCTACCTACTTTTGAAAAGCTTGGTTTTGGTGCAATTACAAATATAAACGGACTCAAAGATGAGGTTACTTGCTCTATAGTAGGAAAACTTGCAGAGTCATCAAAAGGAAACGATTCAACGACTGGACATTGGGAAATCGGTGGATTAATAACACAAAGAGATTTTTCAGTATTTCCAAAGGGTTTTCCAAGCGAACTAATTGATAAAATATCTTCAGAAACAGGACACGAATTTATAGGCAATTATCATGCGTCTGGAACAGAAATAATAAATGAACTTGGTGAAGAACATCTAAGTAGTGGTAAATTAATTCTTTACACGTCAGGTGATTCAGTTTTTCAAATAGCCGCTCATGAAAAAATTCTCTCAGTAAATGATCTTTACAAAATTTGTAAAATATCAAGAGAATATTGCAACGAATACAATATTGGCAGAGTAATCGCTAGACCATTTATTGGTGATAAAGGAAAATTTCAAAGAACTTACGATAGAAAAGATTTTGGAATTACACCCCCAGGAGAAACTATTCTTAGCCAATTATTTAAAAACGGGAAGAATTCTTTGGGAATTGGAAAAATTTCTGATTTATTTGGTGATGAGTTTCTCAGTAATTCAATTCACACAGAAGGTGATAAAAATGGATTGGAAATATTGATTAGTGAATATGAAGACAACCGTTATGATTTTTATTTTATTAACTTAGTTGACCTAGACATGCTGTACGGTCACAGAGAGGATCCAGCAGGTTATTATGATGGTTTAAAAATTATTAATAATGGCTTAGATAAGCTAATCAGTGTTTTAAATGATGACGATATAATTATTATTACTGGTGATCATGGTACTGACCCAACTGATGGTAAGACTGATCACTCTAGAGAATATGTACCATTTATTATTTACAAAAATAACCTAAAACCTAAATATATTGGTGAAGGTGATACTTTTTCAGATATTGCTGCAACTATTTCAGATATTTATGAAATCGAAAATATATTTCCAGGTAAAAGCAGTGCCAATCATTTATCATGACTGATAGGGACTGAATGTTAGATAAAATTAATGAAGCAAGTAATTATTTAAAGGAAAAATTTAATGCAGAGGTTTCTTCTGCAATTATTTTAGGCTCAGGTATGGGAGGCTTTGAGAATAGCTTCAATCCAATTGCAACTTTTGATTATTCGGAAATACCAAACTTCATAAAACCAGCTGTACAGGGGCATACTGGTACTTTAACCTTTGTTGAAGTTGAAGGTAAAATTACCGCAATATTATCTGGTAGGGCACATTATTACGAGGGCTATGATATTCATGACCTTGTATTACCCACTAGAGTCTTAGCTACGTTAGGAATTAAAAACCTAATTGTAACTAATGCTGCAGGTGGTATAAACGATAATTACTCGCCAGGAGACATAGTTGCAATTAAAGATCATATAAATTTAACGGGCAATAACCCATTAATAGGTAAAAATTTAGATGAATTTGGTCCAAGATTTCCTGATATGTCAGAAGTTTACTGCTTAAAGTTTAGAGATTTAGCAAAAGAAGTTTCTAAAGAATATTTTGAATACAAGGAAGGTGTTTACGCTTGGTTTACAGGACCAACTTATGAAACTCCTTCAGAAGTAAATTTTGCAAAAACTATTGGTGCTGATTTGGTTGGAATGTCCACAGTTCCAGAAGCAATAGTGGCGAAGCATTCTGGAATTGATGTAACTGCATTTTCATTGGTTACCAACTTAGCAGCTGGTATTTCTGATTCACCATTATCACATGAAGAAGTGATAGAAATTGCTGACAAAACATCAAAAACATTTCAAAATTTTATGAAAAGTTTTTTAGGTCAAATTAATTTAGCTATTTAAATTTGTAATATTAAAATAGAAGTCATGAAAATAGCAGTCTGTGCAAAACAAATTCCTGATCCAGCTTTAGATATTACATATTCGGAAGGTCTTGTAAGTAGGCCAGATGAACAAGTTTTAGATGATACAGACAGATACGGAATAGAAGTCGCGTTACAGTTAAAAGAAAAATTTGATGCAGAAGTAACTGTCATTTCTATGGGGAAAATGGGTACAGAAAAAGGAATACAGCAAGCTTTACAAATGGGCCCAGACAAAGCTCTTGTTTTAGAGGATGATTCTCTTTCTGGATCAAATTCATTGATGACAGCAAATGTCTTAAGTGAACTTTCCAAAAAAGTTGGAGCTGATATTACAATTTTTGGTACTGAATCAACAGATGGATATTCAGGTGTTATCCCTCAACAAGTATCAAGAATGCTTGGGCTTCCTTGTATTTCCTATATAAAAGCAGTAGAGATAGCTGACACTGTTTCTCTTACTAGGCAGACATCTACAGGTTCAGAAAAAGTTCAAATGCCTTCAAATTGTGTACTATCTGTTACAGCTGGAGGTGTAGAGCCAAGATATCCAAACTTTAAAGACATCATGGCGGCAAAATCTAAACCAGTTGAAAAAATATCTCTGAGTGATATCGAATTTAGTGCTATTCAGAATATAGAATTTATAGACATTAAAGATGTCTCAACAACAAAACAAGGTGAAAAAATAGTAGATGAGGGCGATGGCTTTCAAGTAATAATTGACAAACTGAAGGAATTAAAAGCTATATGAAAACATTAATTATTGGTGAAGTT
>JAOOBM010000025.1:0-3169 GCA_028404505.1 Acidimicrobiaceae bacterium | reverse complement strand
GTTATTTAAATAAGAAAACCAGCCTTAAAAATCTTTAGGGGGGGACCTAAATTTAGCTGGTTTTCTTAATTATTTGTTACTTTTTAGTGATGAAATCTCCATATGCTGATGTTCCATGCTCTGTAGCATCCAACCCAGCAATTTCCTCTTCAGCTGTAACTCTAAGTCCAACTGTTGAATCAATAACTTTAAACACAAGGAAAGATGTTCCATATGCCCAAACACCAATTGCTAAAATACCAATTAATTGTGGTAGGAACAATGTGGCTCCTCCACCGTAGATTAAACCATCTGTAGTATCAAAAATTGCCACAGCTAGTACACCCCAGATACCACATATTCCGTGAACTGAGACAGCACCTACAGCGTCATCAAATCCTTTTTTCTCTAAGAAGTTGATTGAGTACACAACTAACACACCAGATACCAAACCGATTAAAACTGCACCTAAGTTGTTTACATTTGCACAACCGGCAGTTATTCCAACTAAACCAGCTAGAGCACCATTTAAGGTCATACCAACATTTGGTTTACCGGAAATCATTGATGTATACATCGCAGTTATAGAACCTGCAGAAGCTGATAAAGTTGTTGTCACTGCAATTGCAGCAAGGTCAACATCTACCGCTGCTAAAGCAGATCCAACGTTAAACCCATACCATCCAAACCAGAGGATAAATACACCAAGTGCTCCAGCTACCATTGAGCTTCCAGGTATTACTTGAGGGTTTCCATTATCATCGTATTTTCCAATTCTTGGACCCACAATTTGAACACCAGCTAGGGCTGCAAAGCCACCAACCATGTGTACAACACCAGAACCTGCAAAGTCAATGAAACCTAAGTCACCGAGCCAACCTTGACCACTCCAGACCCAGTGGGTAACTATTGGATAAATTACACCACATATAAATGGTTGAAATAATAAGTATGCGCTAAATTTTGTTCTTTCTGCGACTGCACCAGAAACAATTGTTGCTGCAGTTGCCGCAAAGACTACTTGGAAGAAGTAGGTAATTGAGTCACCTTCCAAAAAGAAACTACCATAGGCTAAAAATCCACCAAGAGTAGTTCCACCGTATGCCAATGCAAATCCAAATGCCCAATAGGTAATTGCACCGACCGAAAAGTCCATAAAGTTTTTCATAACTATATTGACTGAGTTTTTAGATCTTGTAAATCCGGTCTCCACAAGCATAAAGCCAGGTTGCATAAACATGACTAATATACCTGCAACAACGATCCACAAGCTATCTACATAAGTTGCTAGTTCCATTTTTTAAATCTCCTTTTGTAACAACCTAATTAAATATAGATGTTAAGAGACCTCTTAAAAGTTAAATGATTATTACCGGAATGTTTCATAAATGTTTCACAAAAATGTAGTCTTTGTGATTTAAAAGTCTATTCTTAAAGTGTTATGTCAAAAAACGTATTAGTTTGTGTAGCTTGGCCTTATGCAAGCGGATCTAGACATTTAGGTCATATAGGTGGAGCTTATTTGCCGGCAGATATATTTGCAAGATATAACAGACTGATAGGCAATAACGTAATTATGGTATCTGGAAGTGATGTTCACGGAACACCAATAACTGTAAGAGCAGATGATGAAGGTGTTGAACCAATCGAGATAGTAAATCGATATCATAATGAATTTCTCGGCTATTGGGATAAATTGAACATTCAATGGGATAACTACACAACAACAATGACCGATAATCATAAAGAAGTTACTCAGGAAATGTTTTTAAAAATAAAAGAAAATGGCTTCATTGAGAAAAACAAAAGCATTCAAGCTTTTGATCCACAAGAAAAAAAGTTTTTACCTGATAGATATGTTGAGGGTGAATGTCCAAAATGTAATTATTTAGAGGCAAGAGGTGACCAATGTGACTCTTGCGGTACGACTCTTGATCCTGAAGAGCTTATAAATCCTAAAAGTAAAATTAACGGAAATAATGCCGAGTTCAAAGAGACCGAACATTATTTTTTAAAGTTAAGTGCTCTTAATGACAAGCTTTCCGAATGGCTAAATAGTAAAGAAGGTTGGAGACCTCACGTTATAAATTTCTCCAAATCATTTGTAGAAGAAGGTTTACAAGATAGAGCAATAACAAGAGATCTTGACTGGGGAATAGATATACCAGAAAATGAATTAGGTGATGGAAAAAAAATATATGTATGGTTTGAAGCAGTAATTGGTTATTTATCAGCTGCTAAAGAGTGGGCAGTAAATAATGGCACGCCAGATGCATGGAAAGATTTTTGGTTAAATGAGGATGCAGAGTCTTATTATTTTGTTGGAAAAGACAACGTTCCTTTTCATGCAATAATATGGCCTGCGATGTTACTTGCATATGGTGATTTAAACCTACCAACGAACGTTCCAGCAAACCAGTACATCTTAATAAAAGGTGAAAAGGCATCTGCAAGTAGAGGTGTTGGAAAAAATTTAAACGATTATCTCGATGAATGGAATCCGGACTCATTGAGATACGCTCTAGCAAGTATCCTGCCCGAGCAAAATGATTCTGAAATCTCAGAAGATGAAATGATAAGACGCAATAACGAAGAACTTGTAGCAGCATGGGGAAATTTAGTTCAAAGAGTATTTTCCCAATATATAAATAATTTCGAAAATTTAGAATTCGATTTTGAATTAAATGATGTTGATAAAAAAATAATCGATGAAGGTAATGATTGTTTTAAAAAGACTGGTGAATTAATTGAAAAGGTCGAACTCAAATCATCACTTCAGTCAGTTATGGGCTATGTAAATAAAATTAATGCTTATCTAAATGAAACAGAACCATGGAAAGTGATAAAAGAAGACAGTACTAGAGCAACAGCAATACTTCATACATCGCTTACGGCAATAGAAGCATGTGCATCATTATTTACTCCTTTTATGCCAACAACATCTGAGATTGTAAAGGGTGCAATTGAAAAAAATACGAATAATAATTGGTCCGTAAACGACATAAAAAAAGGTGCCCCATTACAAGACATCGGACACCTTTTTAAAAAATTTGATTAGCTTTTTGTAGCTTGAAATACCTCATCTATTTCATTAATCAAACCTAGAAGCTCCTCACCTACTGCAGGATCTTCTGTTTTCTTTGCTTCTCCAGCTTTTTTTGTTGCATTCCAGAAAAGATCATGAACATTT
>JAOOBM010000024.1:0-3426 GCA_028404505.1 Acidimicrobiaceae bacterium | reverse complement strand
CACTTTCAAAAAGAGAAGTTGAAAGAATTCTTGGAACCAATGAAGAAATCGAAGTTAAGAAGGAAAGTCCAAAATTCAAACCAGATTTTGAGGTTGGTGAAACTGTTCGTGTGACTACAGGGCCATTTGCAGATTTCAATGGAATCATAGAGGAAATAAATTTAGACCAATCAAAAGTTACAGTATTAGTTAATATATTTGGAAGAGAAACACCTGTAGAGCTAGGCTTTACAGATATAGTTAAAAATTAATAAATTATGGCAAAAGAAGTTAAAGCAAAATTAAAATTACAGATTCCTGGTGGAGGAGCAACACCTGCACCACCTGTAGGCTCAGCATTGGGACAATATGGTGTAAACATAATGGACTTTGTTCAAGCTTTTAACAATGATACATCAAGCAGACAAGGTGAAACAGTTCCTGTTGAAATTGTTATCTATGAAGATAATTCATTTTCATTTGAAACAAAAACTGCTCCTGCATCTTATTTAATAAAAAAAGCAATTGGTTTAGAGTCTGGGTCTCCTGAACCACATAAAGAAAAAGTTGCATCAATTACTAAATCACAACTTGAAACAATTGCGGAAACAAAAATGAAAGATTTAAATGCTAACGATTTAGAAGCAGCAGTAAAAATTATTGCAGGAACAGCCAGATCAATGGGAGTCACTGTAGAAAACTAATATTTTGGGAGACAAAAGTCGACTGTACCAAAAGGAGAAAAATGAAAAAACAAGGTAAAAGATATAAAGCTATAAAAAACCAAATTCCTGAGGAAAAACAAGAAATTTCCAATGCTTTAAAAATTTGTAAAGAAACTGCTAATGCAAAGTTTGATGAGTCCATTGATGTTGTCTTTTCTTTAAATTTAGACACAAAAGATCCAGAACAGAATATTAGAACAACTGTATCACTACCAAATGGAACTGGTAAAGATGTAAGGATTGCTGTTTTTGCAGGAGGAGAGGCTTTAACTGAAGCAGAAAAAGCTGGTGCAGATATTGTTGGAGGTAAAGATTTAGCAACAAAAGTTTCTTCTGAAGAAAAACTCGATGCTGATATTGTGATTTCCACTCCTAAAATGATGGCTGAGGTAGGACAACTTGGTAAAATCCTTGGACCTCAGGGATTAATGCCAAATCCAAAAACTGGGACAGTTACCCCAAATGTCGCAAAGGCAGTTGAGGATTTTAAAAAAGGAAAAGTCGAGATTAAAAATGATAAGTTAGGAAATATACATTTAAGCGTCGGAAAAGTTTCATTTGAAGAATCAAGTCTTCTCGAGAATTTAAATGAGGTCATTGCTGAAGTCAATAAAGCAAAGCCAGCCTCTGCAAAAGGTGATTATATTAAATCAGTATTTATATCCTCGACAATGGGCCCCTCGATCCCTATTGAGATAAATTCATAATTCACTTCCACTATTTTGCATTAACATATATACTTCAATAACAATTAAAACCAAAGACCGATAGTGGCTTGCCTTAATTTCTATCGCAGGTAAAAAGATGGTCCTTGGTTGCAAGGATTTTTTTATGGTAAGAAAAGATAAAAAAGATAAAGTAAAAGAGCTTGAGGCCTTATTTCAGGAAGCAAACACTCTTGTACTATCAGAATATAGAGGACTGACTGTAAGTCAACAAACACAATTAAGAAGAAACCTGAAAAAAGCGGGAGCTTCTTTTAATGTTGTCAAGATGAGTCTTGCAAAGAGAGCTGCGTCTAATGTTGGGTTTGATGATATCTTAGATTATTTTTCAGGACCAACGGCAGTTACTGTTATTGAGTCAGATCCAGTTGAAGCAGCAAAAGTATTAAAAGAGTTTTCAAGTGACAATGAGTCATTTGTCGTTAAAGGTGGGTTAATGGATCAAAAGCCACTTTCAATTGACCAACTTAATGTACTGGCATCAATCGAACCAAAAGAAGTTTTACTTGCAAAAATTGCCGGTGGATTTAATGCTCCATTGAACAAATTTGCATATGCTTTAAAAGGTCTTACAAACAAAACAAGTTTTGCTTTACAGGCTCTTATTGAAAAAAAAGAGTCTGGCGAAGAAATTAGTAAAGAGGAGGAATAATGGCAAAAATGACAACAGAAGAAATATTAGGCGTTTTTGAAGAAATGTCTGTTCTTGAGCTTAAAGAGTTCTTGGACGCTTTTGAAGAAAAATTTGATGTCACAGCTGCTGCACCAGTTGCGGTTGCTGCAGCACCTGCTGGTGGCGGTGAAGCTGCTGGAGGAGACGAAGCAAAAGATTCTTTTGATGTTGTTTTAGCAGATGCTGGTGGACAAAAAATACAAGTTATCAAGGAAGTTAGAGGATTAACTAGCCTTGGCCTAAAAGAGGCAAAAGAACTTGTTGACGGTGCTCCATCAGATATTCTCACAGGTGCTTCTAAAGAAGATGCTGAAAAAGCTAAAGAAGCCCTTGAGGGTGCTGGCGCAACTGTAGAACTTAAATAATTTTTAACTTATTTGTTTACTTAAATATTAAGTACTAATATACTGAATCTTTCGGTAACACATTTAACATTTTTGAGGAGGCTTGTTGTCCGCTGTTCAGAATTCTAGGCTTTCGTTTGCAAAAATTCCCAAAGTTCTAGATATTCCAGATTTATTAATTGTCCAAAAAGATTCGTTTAAATGGTTTATTGAAGAAGGATTAAAAGAAATTTTAGATGAAATTTCTCCTATTGAAGATTTTTCTGGGAGATTTTCACTTGAATTTTTAAACCATTTCTTTGAAGAACCACTTAAAAGTCTTGACGAATGTAAAATAACAGATTCTACTTATTCACAACCCTTATATGTGACTGCACAATTTTTGGATCGTGAAACTGGTCAGATTAAACAACAAACCGTTTTTCTTGGAGATTTTCCAATAATGTCAGACACAGGAACATTTATTATAAATGGAACTGAAAGGGTAATTGTAAGTCAACTTGTGAGATCACCAGGTGTTTATTTCTCCCAAGAAATAGATAAAACTTCAGATAAAGAGATATTCATAGGAAAAATGATCCCTGGAAGAGGTGCCTGGCTTGAATTTGATACAGATAAAAGAGACACTGTTGGTGTAAGAGTTGACAGAAAAAGAAGACAACATATAACTGCTTTCTTAAGAGCTTTAGGAGTCATTGAAACAAAAGAAGAAGCTATTGAATTATTTGGTGATTACCCATCAATTCAAAATACAATTGAAAGAGACCCAGACACTACCTCCGAAGCTGCCTTAATCGATCTTTATAGAAAACTAAGACCTGGTGAACCAGCTACTGTTGAATCTGCAAGAAATCTTGTAAAGCAAATGTTCTACACTCCAAAGAGATATGACCTAACAAAAGTTGGCAGGTATAAAGTTGAGCAAAAGCTTGGAAGAGATTATGGAGAAAAGGATGCTGAAACCTATTCGACTGAAGTTG
>JAOOBM010000023.1:0-3581 GCA_028404505.1 Acidimicrobiaceae bacterium | reverse complement strand
ACCAATATCTATGATTTCATCAACAAAACAAGTTGGATATTCCTTTTGAAGGTCTATATCAGATACTTTATAAATATTTATACATTGAACTACTACAAGCTGTTCAGCATTTGAAATATCTTGATGTTCAACAATTTCAACTTCAGACACTATCTGTCCAATGGATTCTAAATTACCACCAACACAAAAAGTTGTTTGATTTTTTATTGAATCAGCTATCAATAGCAAATATCTTGGTTCAAAAACTCTTAATGCTGATATTTCAGTAGGAAAATAATTAATACCAGCTCCAAAAAATGGGAATTCAACTATCATAATTTCTGGTATTTAGGATAAGGGATATTTAAAAATAATGAGAATTGAAGATGAGATTAAATTAACTTTTGATGATGTGCTGATTAGGCCAAAAAGAAGTACATTAGTTTCAAGATCAGAAGTTATTTTAGAGAGAGAATTTAAATTTAAACATACTGATGAGACTTGGACTGGTGTACCAATTTTTTCTGCAAATATGGATACAACAGGCACATTCGAAACAGCAATAACTTTACAGAAACATAAAATGCTAACAGCTATCCACAAATTCTATTCTTTGGAAGAGTGGGAAAACAATATCGAAAAATTAGACCCAGAATTTATTTCTGTAACAGTCGGTCAATCAGATGATGATTTAAATCTAGGAAAAAAAATATTTGAGTTAAACAATGACATAAAATATTTATGTATTGATGTTGCAAATGGATATAGAGAAGATTTTATTGATTCAGTAAAAAATTATAGAGAAACATTTCCTAACAAAATTATTATTGCAGGTAATGTTGCAACTCGAGAGATGACAGAGGCTTTAATTCTTGCTGGTGCAGATATTGTAAAAATTGGAATAGGTCCAGGTTCTGTATGTACCACTAGAAGTGTTGCCGGTGTAGGTTACCCTCAACTATCTTCAATTTCAGAATGTTCTGATGCTGCTCATGGTTTAGGAGGTCATGTAATGGCTGATGGAGGTTGTAAATATCCTGGCGATATTTCAAAAGCTTTTGGTGCAGGAGCTGACTATGTAATGTTAGGTGGTATGTTTGCCGGACATAGAGAATCCGGGGGAGAGCTGGTCACAGATGATGATGGGATTCAATATAAAGATTTTTACGGAATGTCTTCGACAAAAGCTCAACAAACTTATTATGGTGATCTAGCTGAACACAGAGCTGCTGAGGGTAAGAAGGTAAGGCTTAAATATAAAGGAGACTTAGATAACACTGTCCAAAAAATATTAGGTGGAATGCGTTCAGCCTGTTCTTACGTTGGTGCGAAAAAACTCAAAGATCTACCAAAAAGCACTACATTTATAAGGGTTACACAAACTACGAATGAAATTTACACAGGAAACGAAAACAATTGAATATAACAGTTTATTCAAAAGATAATTGTGTATGGTGCGATAGAGCAAAAAATCTTCTCGCTTCTGTTAATTTATCCTATGATGAAATTGATTTATCTGATGATAATGAAAGACATGCATTTTATAAAAAAGTAGGGGAAGGTATAAGTACAGTCCCTCAAATATATATTAATGATCATAGGATTGGTGGTTTTCCACAACTTGTAACATGGTTCGAGGACAATGGCTTCTAACGGATCTTCGAAGACTGTTTTTTTAGCATTTTCAGTTAATTTTTTCATAGCTGGTGTAAAGACTGTAATTGCTGTTATAACGTCATCATCTGCAATGTTTTCTGAAGCTGTACACTCATATGTTGATTCTGGCAATCAATTCATATTATGGTTTGGGATTAAACAATCTAAAAAGCCAAACAAATTAATTTATCCTCTCGGAAGAGGTAAAGAAGAATATTTTTGGACATTAGTAGTCGCAGTCTTAATTTTTACTATCGGTGGATTAGTTTCTTTAGAGCATGGTATTGAAGCTTTATCTCATCCAAAAGAATTAAAGAACTTATTTATATCCATTGTTGTATTGTCAATGTCAATAGTTTTAGAGCTCTATGTTCTTTATAAAGCAGTAAAAGAACTTAGGAGCAAATCTAAAACAGACACAACTTCTGTCTTTAAATTACTTAAAGAATCAACAGATGGACCTTTGATAGCAATCGTTGTTGAAGACTTTGCAGCTACGCTTGGATTGGGAATAGCATTGGTTGGCTCGATTCTTGCAAATGTAACATCTAACCCTGCATATGATGCTGCAAGCTCTATTTTAATAGGAATACTTTTAATGGTTTCTGGATTGTTTCTAGGATATGAAATGAAGCATTTAATTACTGGGGAAACAGTTAATACTAAAACAAAAGATAAGATTTACAATACTATCAAACAAAATGACATGATAAAGAATATAGATTCATTAAAAATTATTTCTATAGGCGCAAATAAATATTTGGTACTTTGTACATTAGATTATTTAGATACAGCACAAGATAGCGATGTTGTAAATGTAAATTCAGAACTTAAAAATAAAATTTTTGAAGATTTTGAAGAAATTACAGAAATTTACTTTAATCCTGCTTGATTTAAAATTACTATATGGAATTAAATAAAAATCATTTAAGCCAGGAACAATTTGAAGTTACCCAAAACTGCGGTACTGAGCCACCTTTCTCGGGCGAACTTCTATATGAAAAGAGAGAAGGTATTTATAGTTGTGTAGTTTGTGACTTTTCACTTTTTGAATCAGATACAAAATTTGAATCTGGAACTGGGTGGCCTAGTTTTTATGACGCACTTGATGATACGATTACAACTAAAGAAGATCTTTCTTATGGTATGAAAAGAGTTGAAATAAGTTGTCGTAATTGTAATGCTCACCTTGGTCATGTTTTTCCAGATGGACCCCGGCCTACCGGACTCAGATATTGTGTAAACTCCTTAAGCTTAAGCTTTAATGAAAATGAATAAAGCTTACATAGATCAAGAATGTGTAATGTGTCAAACTTATGGAAATTTTCTTCAAAAAAGATCCTCACAAATATCAATAAAAAATCAATTAGAACTTTCCAAAGAAGATATTGAAAGAGACGAAATAGTTTATGAGAGAGATAATCTTAGATATTATGGTGCAGAGGCTTTCATACAATCTACATATGATCTAGGTGGCATTTACAAAGTAATTTTTGCTTTAAAGATATTCCCAAAAATTTTTAGAGATATCATTTATAAATTTGTATCTAAAAATCGACACAGAATATTTAAATCAAATTGATATTCCAAAAATTTTTAAGGAATCCTATGTTTAAATCATTTTTTATATTTTCAATTTTTAGAGCAATCTATGGTTTTTTTATTGTCATATTTGCATACTATTTTTCAAGAGAGCTTTCTTTAAATGCATATGAAACAGGTATGATCTTTATATTCTCAATATTTTTATCACGAATAGGATATAAGGCATTTAAGAATAAACTCAATCTCTAAAATTTCCATAATTTAGGTATATGTTGTAATCTTTTGACTTTAAGAATGAGATTACTTCTTGCAGTTCGTCTCTTTTTTTCCCAGAAACTCTAATTGACCCATCTTGAATGCTACTTTGAATTTTTTTAAAGTTGCCTTTTAAATCTTTAACT
>JAOOBM010000022.1:0-4379 GCA_028404505.1 Acidimicrobiaceae bacterium | reverse complement strand
GCTTATGTAACTGTATTATTAATACCCCATGCAGCCGGTAGAGAGGGTGTAGTTGTAACAACTGGTCTTCCATTTTTTCTTGCATTATTAATTGGAATTATTTCAGCTGCACTTTTTGGACTTCTTTTAGGGCTTCCAGCAATTAGATTGAGAGGTGATTATTTAGCTATAGTCACTATTGCTGCTGCAGAAATATTCCGTTTACTTGTTAGAGATCTTGAGTCCGTAACAGGTGGAGTTTATGGAATTATCAACTTTTCAAGCTCACTACAACAATATAGATTAGGTTTTATTGATAATTTTGCATCTTCAAATGAGCTAAACCCATCCCAAATATGGATAGCATTTTTATCTTGGACTTCAATAATTCTTGTTTTACTACTTCTAAAAAGGCTTACAAATTCACCATGGGGGCGTGCACTAAGAGCAGTGCGTGAAGATGAAGATGCGGTGAGAGCATTAGGTAAAAACGCTGTTTGGTTAAAACTTCAAAGTTTTATGTTAGGAGCAGGCATTGCAGGACTATCTGGAGTTCTATTAGCTTTTAACTATGGCACTATCCAAGTATCAACATTTGTACCAATACTTACATTCTACGTATGGGCAATTATGATTCTTGGAGGAGTAGGTAGCCTTACCGGACCAATATTTGGATCAATTATTTTTTGGGTGATTATTTCTGAAACGACTGGAATTGCACAATTAATTTTTGAAAATGCAAATGGTCAACAAATAGCTGGAGTGAGATTTGTTTTAGTGGGCCTATTAATAATGCTTTTGATGATTTTTAGACCAAGTGGATTAATGGGAAAGAAAGAGGAACTCCTTTTAGATGTCAAATAAATACCTTGAAGTTACAAATTTAAAAAAAAGTTTCGGTGGAATAAAAGCTGTTGATGTTCAAAGTCTTAATCTAAATAGAAATGAATTAACGTCAATTATTGGACCAAATGGAGCTGGAAAAACTACTTTTTTCGATTTAATTTCTGGGTTTCAAGATAGCGATGAAGGAAAAGTTTATTTAAATAAAAAAAATATCACAAGAAGTCAGCCCTACTCAATTGCTAGATTAGGAATGATAAGGACTTTTCAACTAACAAAGGTTTTCGATCGAATGACGGTTTTAGAGAATATGATGTTTTCAGCATCATCTGTCAACAACGATTCATTTATGAAATCTTTAATTAGATTACCAAGTCAAAAAACAACCGAAAAAAATATAAAAGAAAAATCATTTGAAATTATGAAAGACTTAAATATTGATCATATGGCAAACTCTTATGCAAGAGAGCTTTCTGGTGGTCAAAAAAAATTATTAGAACTCGGTAGATCAATAGTAAATGATCCGAGTATATTACTATTGGATGAACCACTAGCAGGTGTTAATCCAAAATTGGCAGAAGAAATTCTACAAATCATCTTAAATCTTTCAGAAAAAGGAATTTCAATACTAATGGTTGAACACAACATTGAAGCAGTAATGAAAATTTCTCAAAGAGTTATTGTATTAGCTGAGGGCATGGTTATTGCTGATGACATACCGGAAAATGTAAGAACTGATGAAAAAGTAATCGAAGCATATTTAGGATCCGAAAATGAATAAAACTGTTATTGAATGTAACGGAATCGCAGCAGGATATGTAAAAGGTTTAAATATTCTTCAGGGTGTTGACTTGATTGTTAATGAAAAAGAAATTGTCTCAATTATTGGTCCAAATGGAGCAGGTAAGTCAACTTTACTCAAAGCAGTAATGGGAATAATAAATATTTCAGGTGGTCGCTTTTTTATAAATGGTGTGGAAAAAACTAATACTCCTACTCATCAAATTGTTAGTGAGGGAGTTGGTTACGTCCCTCAAGTTGAAAATGTATTTCCATCCTTAACAATTGAAGAGAATTTAGAAATTGGTTCCTGGTCTGTTAAAGATAACATCAAACAATCAATTTCAAAAATATATGATGACTTTCCTATGTTAAAAGAAAGATATAAAGATAAAGCTGGAAATTTATCTGGTGGACAAAGACAAATACTTGCTTTAGCAAGAGCATTAGTGACATCACCAAGTATTTTGTTATTAGATGAACCTTCTGCCGGCCTATCACCAGTTGCAATCAAAGAAGTATTTGAAATAGTTAAAGAGATCAATTCAAGAGGAGTAGCAATTCTTTTGGTAGAGCAAAATGCTACACGCGCATTAAATTTTAGTGATCGTGGTTATGTCTTAGATCAAGGAAGAAATGCTTATCAAGGAAAAGGACAAGAACTTTTAGACGACCCACGCGTTATAGATTTATATTTGGGAAAACTTTAAAAAAAGGCCTGCACATGGCAGGCCTTTTTTATTAATTGTAAATTTTAAGAACCAAAATCTACTGATCTTAGGACAGGGTTTGTATCACCCTCAGTTGTCCAAATATCATATGTTGCTGCTGTAGGGTCTCCAGCTTCATTTAATTCAATTTCGCCAGATGCTCCAACATAGTCAACATCTACACCGTTAGCTGCAAGTTCAATACAAGCAACTCCGATACATTTTTCTCCACCAGATGATGCAGCAACTAATCCAGATGCAATATCTGGACCTGTTACACCATTAGCAGCAGCTGATATTGCCATTAACATGACAGCATCATATGCTTGTGGAGCAAAAATAAAGGTTCCAGCTCCATCAGCACTCACTTGTGAGTATGCAGCTGAGAATGCATCAAATGCTTCACCAGCAGCAGATCCAGGTGCTGTTCCCTTCATTCCGTCAAGTGCAGTTCCTAATCCACAAAGTGATGCAAGACCAGCATCTTTAACACCGTCGGTCATATACCATGGTGTATCAAGAAGACCTTGCTCAAATGCAGGTTGAAGAACTCCGCAACCAGTAGCAGGGAAAAGAATACCAACAATTGCGTCGGGTGAACCTTTACCTACGGCTGTTACTTCAGAGTTAAATTCTGTTGCATCAGGAGCGTGATAAACAACATTCTTTACAACTCCACCACCAGCTTCAAATGCTGATGCAGTAGCCTCTGCTAAACCTCTACCATAAGCGTCTGCTCTTGAAATGATAGCGATTGATTCAACACCATCATCTAACAATAATGATGCAAGTACATCACCTTGTAATAGATCAGATGGAGCGGTTCTTGCATAAAATCCTTTTTTATCCATTTTGGTAAATTGAGGACTTGTATTTGATGGGGATACCATAACAACTTCTGCAGCTATAGCTGTGTCTAAAATAGCAAGGGAAGTACCACTACATGCAGCACCCATAACCCCTTGTGCTCCTCCAGCTATTGCTTCAGTAAGACTGTCTAATGCTATCGCACCATCACATCCACTGTCACCTTCAATAAGTTCGACAGGGACTCCATTTATACCGCCAGCAGCATTTATTTGCTCTACAGCGAGAGAAGCTCCTAGTGCAATACCAGGTCCTAGTGCAGCTAAGTCACCTGATAATGGCATTAAAGATGCCAATACAAGTGGGTCACCTGCAGGAGCAGCTGTAGTAGTAGGAGCGGCTGTTGTTGCAGGAGCTTCAGTAGTTTCAACTACTTCTTCTTCTACATCATCAGATCCGCCAGATCCTGAACCACCACAGGCTGCAGCGACTAGCGCTAAAATCGCAAACAAAGCTAAAGCTTTGCGATTTCTCATATAATTTCCTTTCAGTCACTGAAATTAAAAAATTCCTACATATTTGTAGGAATGTATAACAACAATAGCGTAATTTGTGTACTCTTCAATAGCAGAAGCAAAAAATTTTAAAAAATGGTTGAAAATTTAGAAAATTTATTAACTTTTCTTAATAATTTAGATTATTTAGACATATTTATATATATATTTATTGTTTATCTTATTTATTAAGGATGGAAAAAAGGCTCTGTATTAATTATTTATTATTTGATAGCTTTTCTTATATCAATCTATTTAAGTTTTACTTATTCCTTTTCGATTGGTGAATATATAAGTGGCTGGCTAAATTCCAACCAGCAAACTTCACAAATTTTTGCAGGTGTCGCAATATTCATTACAATCTTGACATTGAGTTCGATTTTTCAAAATTTAATTTATAGGGAAGGATCGAAAAAAGATATAGGAAATAAGTTATTGGGTAGCATTACCTCTGTTGTTTTGAGCAATTTAGTTCTTACATTTATTTTTACAATTTTATCTCTTCTTTCCTTACCAAAATATGTACAAGACAATATTGATCAGTCAAATATTGTATCGTTTTATCTGAATTCTGATGGAGTACCCCAACAAACACTCGAAGTCATTACAGGAACAGATTTATTAAAAGTTACTTCAAGAATAAAGGAACTGACAGGCAGCACCTCTATTTCATTAAATGATTCAGGATGTCTTGAAATCCCTTCTT